>CALHGQ010000498.1 GCA_938030175.1 uncultured bacterium
ACCGCGCCCGTGGCCCCGGAGTCCAGCATCGCCTTGTCGACCCCGGTCTCACCGGTATCGTCCCCCGAGGCGCCGACTCGAACATCGCTCGCCTCATCACCATCAGCGTCAGTGACGACCGTATTCGCGGCTCCTGCGCAGAGGCTCGTCTTCCTCACGATGATCTTCCTCATGCTGAGCAGTTAGAAGATCTGGAGGCCCCCCCGGGACGCAGAGCAAGAACCCCTGGGAGAGGCCAGCGGACTCTCGCGCTAGTGGCAGTCCGACCCATGAGCGGCCATCCGGGCCTGGGCGACGGATGCACGAGTCGATCAGGCCCTGCAAAGCCCCTTCCGGGGCACCTGAGCCCCACGCGGGCAACAATGCCCCTGTCGTGCCCCAGAGCGGCGGCTATCGAACGAGAGCCCCTGGAGGACCGGCGAGGTGCAGCCTGTCCCGGAATCTGGGCGCCGTACCGTCCGCCCATGCGCCCTGCGGACCCCAGGGGAGCCCATCGGTCCCAGCTCGAGCCAAAGGAGGCGCCACATTTGCACTTTCCTTTCATACGCCTCCAGAAGCGCGCCACCGGATTCCGATTTCCTTCGTGGACGCATAAGCAGAGCGGCGCTCGCACTGCAGCTGTCCATCAACTCGAGGGCAAAACGAGTTACAGACAATGAAGTATTTGAGGGGCTCCGCTCCCTTTACGCCGTGGCGTAAGGGTGAAGAGAAGTATGCGACGGCTCACGTCGCTCGATTTACCGCGCTCAGCGCGTTCGCCATCTTTGCGGCTGGGTGCAGTGGAGACACTAGCGCCAGCATCGGACTCGACGAAGGCGGGGTCACCAGCTCGGCGACGTTCGACTTCGAAAACGACGGGGCCGTGGTCGGAAAGATCCGCATGGCCGCTCCCGAAGTCTCTGACTTCATCCTCCGCGCGACGCTTCCACTTCCGCGCGGCACCTTCGCCGAGACCGATTCCCAGGTTCCCCTGGCCGTCATCTCCTCCGGCGACCCGACCGCTGCTGTCACCCAGGTGGAAGTGGTCTCTCGCTATGCAAACACGACCGACGGCGCTGACGTCGTCGAGATCATCAGCCGCGTCCGCCGGCCAGACGTCGAGCCCGGGACCGAAATCGAGTTCCTGGTGGTCTACGCACCGCACGACAAGGGAGACCTCGAGCTCTCCCCCGCTGTCGAGACGATCATGCGCGCCCCTGGCGCCGTCCGCCTCGTGGCGAACGATCCCTTCGGCAACAGCTACTCCAGCGACCTGTTGGCGAAGCTCCGCTCTTTGGACGAGAACGTCGAGGTCGTCCGCGACGGCGAGCTCATCAAAGAGTTCCGCGTTCCCGAGGTCCTCGTGCCCGACACGCCCGAGACGGGCGGTCAGGGCACGCTCCCGCGCCTGATGGGCGTCAACGCCTTCGTCCGCACCTTCGCGAACGAGGACTTCTTCGCACTCGACCTGCACGTTCACAACGCCTTCGACGGCAAGGATGACACGGTCACCTGGGACGAGGTTCTGACGGACCTCTACTTCGACAAGCTTCACCTGCGCCTCCCCCAGGGCTGGCGCGTGATCCACTCCCTCGAGAACCCGTTCACGGGGGACGCGATGGAGGCTGGCAACATGCAAGAGGTCCCGCTCATCGCAGAGATGTCCAGCGGCGACATGCACATGATGCACCGCCAGTCGCAGTTCTCGCGCCGCCTCATCATCGCCCGCGACGGCGCTGTTGACCGCGCCCGCGCGGAGATCGAGCGCCAGACGCTCGGCTTCTGCGTCGAAGGCAATGCCGACGACGGCTCAGAGCTCTGGTCCTGGTGGAACAACGCCACCGCGCGCTACCTGCCGCAGAACCACCGCATCCCGAGTCTCGCCAGCATGACGACCCGCGAAGCCATCGACGCCCAGTATCAGGGCCAGTACGAGGCCCGGTCGGCCATGGTCCGCGACGGAGTGGGCGACGCCTACCCGATCATCAGCGGCAACCTCGGTTGGGCTCACCCCTACTGGTCGTCCTACGGCGGCATGACGGGCGGCGAGAACATCGAGCAGATCCCGGGCGTGGACATCGCATGGTCCGGCTCCCAGGCAGGCTTCCGCTTCATCGAGATGCGGAACCGCATGGTCCTCGACCGTCAGCCGACGGCGCTCTACACCTCCGCAGGTGTTCCGACCAAGTTCGAGGACCACGTGGTCCACGAGGGTCTGCAGGGCAAGTACCTGCCCTTCGACATGAGCATGAAGTTCGTCGGCAACGACAGCTACTTCGGCTTCGACGACGCACCGAGCTTCCAAGCTGACTACGTCGCCTCGGCGGGGCTCAAGCCCTTCTATGAGGAGCCGCTCAAGGAGTTCATGGCCGTCGACCTCCAGCACCTCATCCGCTTCACGAACGACCTGAAGACGATGACCTGGCTCGGCAACGACAGCCTGTCTAAGTGGCAGATCCGCCGCGTGGGCGAGCTCTTCCGGATGACCCACCACGAGGGCAACGTCGGCAACTACGGCTACGTTGGGGCATCGAGCCTCCAGTGGCGCATGAACCGAGTCGCTGAGCACCCCGGTGTCGGCATCGAGTACGGCCGCGGTGAGGGCTGGGGCCTGTTCGCAGCAGCGGCGGCCTACGCCACCGGCAACGACGACCTTCGCTCCCGCTTCCTGCCCTGGTTCACCGAGGTGACCCGGGTCTGCGAAGAGGGCCAGTCCGACTGCACCGGCAACCTGACGGCCGTCAGGATCGGCAAGCAGGCGAACGGCATCTACCGGACGCGCCAGACCTTCGAGCAGTCCTTCGCGATCAACGCTCTGGAGTCCATGCGCACGACGGTCTTCGACCGCGTCGACGAAGAGGTCACCGAGCGTATCGCGAGCATCATCGTGGACACCGCCTACTCGACCATCCGGATGCCCTTCTACGACCCCGCCCACGGCGGACTTCGCAAGATCATCGGCGTCGGCATGTCCGACTTCTCGGTCCCAGACTTCTGCTTCTCCCTTCCGGATGACGCAGGCTACGGCCACCCGCACGTGGACCACGAGACGCCACTGACGCTTTGGAACTACGCCTACAAGCTCTCCGGCGACGCCGAGTTCCTGCAGATCGCAGCCAACAGCGTCGGCACGACCGCCAACCTCGAGGCTGAGCTCAACATCCTGGGCACCCAGCGCCTTCCGCACTCTGCGCTGATGCTGGGCACCATCCAAAGCCTGGGCACGATCCAGTAGGAAGACAGCAAAGCACCCGCCGGTTCGCCGGCGACGGGTGACACATGGAAGGGCGGCGGATCGAAAGA
>CALHGQ010000499.1 GCA_938030175.1 uncultured bacterium
GACAACGAGGGACACATCGTGACCTCACGTCACGTGCTCGACAACGTCGTGGGCGCCAACGTAACGCTCAGCGACGGAAGCCGATGGGCCGCCACGCTTATCAACGTAGACATGGAGTCCGACGTGGCCGTTCTCCAGATCGAGCCCCGTGGAAGCGCACTGACTCCGATTCGCGTCGGCACTTCCTCCGATCTTGTCGTGGGCATGGCGGCGTTCACCGTCTCGTCTCCCTACGCGCTGCAAGACTCCTTGACGAGCGGCCTCATCAGCGGCCTGAACCGCAACATTCAGACCTCAACCGGGCTCCAAATCGGCGGCATGGTTCAAACGGACGCGCCCCTCCACCCAGGTTCGTCCGGCGGCGCATTGATCGATGATCAGGGCCGAGTCATCGGCATGAACACGGCCGTCCATCTCGAGTCGGGCATCGTGTCGGGCGTTGGATTCGCGATCCCGATCGACAGTCTGCAGGAGATCGTCCCGCGTCTCATTCGGACCGGCATGCACTGGCACCATGAGTACGGATTCCTCACGCTCTCCGCAGAGAGGACCCAGGACAAGCTGCGCGAGAACGCGGAGTACGCGAAGCGGCTGAATCGGCGCGGCGCCTCTCCCTTGTCGGGCGCGGCGGAGTCGGGGCTCCCTACGCGTGGGCTCATGGTTACGGGCGTGGACGCCGACAGCGGTGCGGCCCAGGCGGGTCTTCGCCCTGGCGTGTGGCTGCAAGGGAGCGAGGGCGTCGACCGGATCGTGCCCCGCGACGTAGTGCTCGGGGCCTCGGGCTCTCCGGTCATGAGCGGCACAGAGCTCAAGCGCGCCATCGAGCAGCTGGATCCCGGTGAGCCGCTTCGGCTTGATGTCTGGCGCAACGGAATCGAGCTGACGCTGCTCCTCGATCGCACGGCCACCCTCCGGCTTCCAGTCCGTTCAGAAGGGCGCTAAAACGGGCCCACGGGGGTCCAGGGGGTGCATCCTTTTGGGACTGCGGGCCCTAAACTAGCCGTGCGTCGGACGATCTAGCATTCTGACGTAGGTTCGACCGAGCCGAATGCCGACGGCAAACATCCGATGGTCCTTCACTCTCAACACTCTCTCTCTGCCTTGGGTGCCCGATTCTCACTAATCGCAGCGACGGCCCTCCTGTGGGGCTGTGGCGGCGCGGGAAGCGATGTCGTTGAACTGCACTACGACACGGGTGCTCTGCGCTGCCAGGGAAAGACCGTGACCCACGAGAGCGGCGCGCACCGCATGCACGGCAGCTGGAAGTTCTGGTACGACGACGGCCAGGTCCAGGCGGAAGGGTCCTTTGAGGACGGGACCGTCCTGCGCGACGAAGACCTGGCTGCCGCCTACACCGAGATTCCCCTCGCGGGCCGCACCGGCGACTGGTCAGCCTACGACCAGGCGGGCCATTTGATCTGGCGCGGTCGCTTCAAGGAGGGCGAGCGCCACGGGGAGTGGCTCTGGTGGTACAGCAGCGGTGAAGCCAAGGCCCGTGCCCAGTACGACTCGGGCAAGATGGTCGGCGAGCTCACGCGCTGGCACCCGTCGGGAGACAAGGCCGAGCAGGGCCTGTTCGTCCAGGGGATGCCGGTCGAGAAGCACACCGTTTGGTACTCCAACAAGCAGATGAAGCGCGAGGGTCGCTTCATCGAAGGCAAGGAGATCGGCATGCACCGTCGCTACTCCCAGGCGGGCATCATCCTCGAGGAAGCCGTGTTCAACCGTGGCGTCCTCAGCGGGCTCCGCAGCCTTTGGGACGAGACCGGCGCGCTCCAGTGGGCCGGCAGTTACGCCAACGGCCTGTTGGACGGTGCGGTGACTCACTACCACCCGAACGGGCGCACTCGCCAGGTCGGCCTTTACGTGCAAGGCAAGGCCCAGGGCGTTCACGCCGGCTTCGATGAAGCGGGCGAGAAGGTTTGGGAGCAGGTCTACGAGGACGGCGAGCCCACGGGCACGCGCACGAACTACTTCAAGGGTGAGACCAAGATTGCGGAAGGCTCCTTCCTGGCGGGTGAGCCCAAGGGGGTCCACCGCATGTGGAGCGACCGCGGCGAGATTCTCGCGGAAGGCCACCACCACCGCCTGCCCTCTGAGTGGGCTTGGCGCGGCGCGGACACCGACAACGCGGGCGAGTAAGCCCAGGGGGGCCCCTTCTCCCGGGCTAACGGCTGAGCCAGGCGGGCCGCGGGACGCGGCGGACCTCGAACAGGGCGGCGATGAGCTCGTTGTCCTCGCCGGCGACCCGTTCACTCACGTACTCCCAGACCACGTCGCCGGTCGCGGGATCGATCTCGATCACGCGGCCATGGCACGACTCCGTGGCGAGCACGTTGCCCCCGGGGAGCTCCTGCGCGATCCCGCAGAAGGCGGTGCTGAAGGACTCGGAAGGGTCTCCCTTCCAGGTCCAGGTGGCGGGGGGGGAGGACGGAGGCTCTCCGTCCAGGAGCTGCAGCGGGACCCGGAGGAGCCGAGAGTTGCCCCCGTGGCCGCCGAGGTTGTCGAAGACGAGGAGTTCTCCGTCCACCACATGGGGATCGTGCTGTCGCTTCCAGGGTCCTCGTTGGGACCACACGATGGTCTCCGTGTCCGGATGCAGCACCGCGACGGTGTCGACGGCCAGCATGGACACCAGGATGTCTCCAGCCTCCGCACCTTCCAGCGCGGCCGCACCCGCAGCGTCCAGCACCTCGAGGGAGTTGGTGTGGAGGAGGTCGCCCTCGTGCCCTGGCTCCGTGGTGCGAACTACCGGTCCCACCTTCTCCATCGCGCGAACCAGGGACCACCGTCCCGTCTCTTCTCCTGTGGCCAGATCGAGCTTCACCACGAAGTCCTCGAGCACCGGGATGGTGGGATGCACCGTGCGCACCACATGGGCCGTCCGGGTGAGCAACCAGAGATCAGAACCCACGACCTGCAGATCGTGGTGCGCATCGTTGTCTCTGGCCCACACCACGGTGCTGTCGTGGGAAAGGCGAACCACGCCGAGTCCCTCGAACACGGCGACCACTCCGCCGTCGTCGAGGAGAGCCACGCGACGCCAGTAGCGCGCCGCGGGGTTGTCCTCGGCCACCGGGTCCTTCGGGAACAGGGCACGCCACGGAGCGCGCCACGAATGCACGAGGTTGCCCTTGGCATCCATCAGCCACGCCCCCGGCGCGTGTCCAGATGTGTAGAGGTTCCATCCGGGCACCGACGCCGCATCGTGGGTAGCCACGCCCCAGAACCCGGGAGCCGGTCGGGTGCCCTCCAGGTAGCCGAGCTTCTGGAGTTGCTCGATCACCGCGTCGTCGGGGGCCTTGCGCCACCGCCCCTGTACCCGCTTCTCCTTCCTCGATGCGCCCGGCGCGGCAGGCTCGGGATCGGCGTTGGACCAACAGCCACTGGCCAACAGCATCGCAAGAGTCCACCGGCGCACGGCGCCACAACCGCGCGCGGAGCGCGCTCCGGCACCCAACACGAGCGTTCTCGCCGTACCCATCACGCCCAACAATCCAACTCCAACGTCATCTTTCCGCCACATCCCATCGACTTGTCCGTGGGGCGTCTCCCCGGGGACCAAGCGACGCATCCCCGCGATGGGGCATAGTCCCATCTGACTGCGAACGAGAGTCGGGATCAACACATGCGTATCCTCGCCGGGATCGACCTGGGACTGGAGGGCCACGACTGGCTGCTGGAGCGTGCCACGCGCTTCGTGGTGGCCAGCCAGAGCACGTTGGACCTCGTCTACATCACCGACGACGAGAGCCACGCCGCCACGTTGGAGGAGATGCTCACGCGTGTCCCTGAGGCCAACCGTGGCAAGGGCTACACCTCTGCGGGTTCACCCGAAGACCAGCTCATCGAGCTGTCCCGCACCTACGACGCCATGGTGATTGGTCCTCGTGAACCGGCGGGTCTGGAACGCTACACCCAGGGCGCCATGGCGGTGCGGGTCCTTCGGCGCACCCGCTGTCCGGTGTACGTGCCTCGAACCGACAAGCTCGACGGGCCTGCGCCCAAGATCCTCGTGGGCATCGATCTCGAGAGCGACCGTCACCTCTACATGCTTCGCCAGGCGGCGGCCTGGGCCGAGGCCATGGGCGGCACCTTCGACGCTGTGTTCGCGATTCCGCGCAGTCTTCCGCCCCTGCGCCGACCCGAGCTGGTCGCCCGCGCTGAACGGGAATGGGCGGCGGCCCACGAGCCGGAGCGAGAGCGTCTCGAAGAGCTCCTGTTGACGGTCGGTACCGATGCCACCCGTGGCGCTGCCCGTATCGCTCACGGCGAGGCCGAGGACGTCCTCATCGCCGAGTCCCAGTCCTGCTCCCTCGTGCTCGTGGGGAATCGGGAGCGTCGCGGGCTGTCCCGCCTGCTGCTCGGAGGCGTGGCTCGTCACGTGGTGCGCCAGGCAGGCTGCGATGTGATCATCCTGCCCACCGCCTTCCTCGATCAGGCGGAGCTCGACAGCACCACGACCTGACGGGATCGGCGTGCGGTACCATGGGCTCGTGAGGTGCCCATGCGTTGGTCGATGGTTCTGCTGGTCGTGGCCTGTACCGGCTCAGAGAAAGACCCTGTCCCGGACAACCCGGACTTCGCAGCGGTCTCCTGCGGGGACGACACGCTCTGCGTGGAGGTCAGCGCGGGCGACGTCGACGGCTTGCTCGAGACCGTGAACAGCCTCGAAGACGACATGACCGTCGTGCTCGGCGCCGGACGCTGGGAGCTCGACAACCAGGTCACCATCCGCGGCGCTGACGGCATCCGGCTCGTG
>CALHGQ010000500.1 GCA_938030175.1 uncultured bacterium
GGATATCTAGGGTCACCGGCAGGCTGTAGCCGTAGTGGATCACCGGCGTTCCAGCGGCGTAGCTGCCGCTGATGCCCGAGGCGGCAGCGGCGCTAGGCATGGCATTCACCGAGCCCTCCACGTCGAACGGAACCCGCGCGAGCCGGCCGCCAAAGCCAGCGTTCTCCCCGGAGGTTTGGTGCTGAACCAAGAAGGCACTCGGACCGGCCACGGTCGCCTCGATGATCTCCGACCCGATGCGTAGGGTGCAAACAGCCGGGAAACCCTCGGTGGACTCCACATTGATGCTTCCGGCGCCCGAGCTCAACCCGCCGAGAAGGCGTGTCATGCCAGGGACCTGAACGCCGTTCGCGTTGCCGTTGACGATCATCGACATCTGGTCCGGGCGATTGCCGCGCACGTCGATGTCGATGTGGCTCCAAACATCCACCGGCAGGCCAGCCCCGCTGGTGCCGCTCGCGATCGGCATCTTGACCTCGGCCACTTCCTCGAAGGTCGTGTCCCGGTGATCCCCCATCCCGTCGAAGACGCGCAGGATCAGGTTCGCCCCGTCCATGCCGAGCACGACACGGTCCGAGTCAGGCCCGCGGCTGCCCATGGACATCAGCGTTCCCGTGGTGCCCGCGGTGGGCTTGAGCCAAAAGGACAGCGCCAAGGGTTGCACGACCTGGCTCGTCAGGTCCTCGACCCAGCGCACCATTGGATCGGTGGCGGCCCGCACAACGGGCTCGTCCGGGAGGAAGCGCCCCTCCAGGGAGCGGCTCTCCAGGTCGAAGTGCATGACGCGCCCCGACGTGCGCTGGTTCGCGAAGACCCGAATCGGATCCAGCTGGAGGTAGGACTCCTCGTTGCGCGAAGCGAAGACTCGCTGGGCCTGAATGACGTTCTCGTCGCCGTCGAGCACCGGTTCGTTGATCCCCGGGATGTAGCTCGCGCCGTCCAGCGTGCCGAGGTGAGGGATCGATCGAGACGGCGGGTAAACACCCGCGTCGTAGCGGCCAGTGGGGTTGGGACCGGTCAGCCAATAGGGGGCCGCCCGCGTCAAGCGGAGCGCCGCGTCGAAGTCCTCCTGGCGGGCGAAGAGATGGAGCAGCTCCCTGCTTTGGGGGACGACCAGCTCCACGCGCTCGCGGACTCCGCTCGCCCTCTGAACGCCGCTCTTGGCGCTCACGTTGGCCCGGAGCTCTAGCTCGAACACGCCCCGCGTGGTGAAGTCGAGGGGCATCGTCGCGAACTCGAGGCGCGCGTCGTTCGCGTTGAGCGCGTTGTAGTACAGCGCCACGGCGTCCCGGGGATCGTCCAGAACGCGGTCGCCTTGCTCCAGCGCGCTGGGAAGACGCGGCGCGTCCTTGGGCAGCGTGTCGATGCCCGCCGAGGGGAGCACCAGCCTCTTGACGAAGTCCTCCAGGGAATCGAAGGGGCGGGACTCCATGACCATGGCGGCCAGGGCCGCGGCCTCGGACTCTTGAATGCGGTGGTTCTGGCGGCGCAGCTTCAGGTTCGCAAAGAGCGCCGTCAGGACTTCAGGCGACGCCGTGTTGACGTTGACCGGCCGCTTCGCGAGGACCGACACCTCGGTCACAAACGAGTCGTAGTCAAAGTCCACCGCGCGGTCGAGGATCACCCGGCCATCGTCGGAGCGATGCATCACCACGCGCAGCTCGGTCGTAATGCCGTTTTCAATCTTGACCGTCGTGCCCGTGCCCAGCCAGCGTCCCTGGGTGACCCGCAGCTGGTAGCTGGTGCCCCCTTCAAGGGGCGCGGTCAGGCGCGTGGGACGCTGCCATTCAGCCCCGGCACCGATGGACCCAAACGGCGTCGTGCTGCGGCGCAACACGCGCAGGTCCGCGTCCTCGAAGATGCCGTTCATCGAGAACTCCTCCGAGGCCCGAATCTCCTCGACGGCATCGATCATGCGCGCGCGTCCATCGGACGAGAGCGTTCGCCAGGTCACTGGCGCCAGCATGCGCTGATCAAAGACGTACGCGCCGATACCGTGGTCCTTGGGGGGGAGCGGACCGTTGGTCTCCCACTGGCCGTCCTTGTTCTTCACCGCGCCGACGCCGCGCTGGTCCACCTTCAGCGAACCCGTCTTGTTCAGCTTCTCGTCGGCCTCACCCAGGCGGATCAGCTCGCCCTCGATCACGACGGTCTCGTTGAACCCAAAGAGGCCTGGGTTCGACACCTTGAGCGCAGGATCGCCGGCGGCGGCGGGCTGGGAGAGGCGGGCAACAGAGCCCAAGAGATTCCCAAGCACCTGGGGTGACGCGCTGTTGAGATCGATCCGTCCCGCGAGGTCCCAGGACTCCGCGTCCCACGCGACGCCCTTCGTATCGCTCACACCGGGCGTGCCCGCGGGGAAGTCAACGGCCACGGCGAGCTCGGCCTCGTCGTCGTAGTACGGGGTCGGGTCCACCGCGATGTGGGTCCCCTCCAGCTTGTAGCGCGCGTGACGTCCCGCCCCGTCCAGGGCGAGGCGCAGCTGGGCGTTGTCCTTGTCGAAGTGGCTCGCCGCGTCCGCGTTGCGAGCGGTCCCAAGGAACGGAGCCGTCAGCGCAAAGAGTGCGAGCAGCACGAAGAGCACAACGAGCAGCACAAAGCCGCTCTCTTGTCGGCGCGTCTTGAGGGGAGAGATCATCTACTCCACCGTCCCGTACATTTGAACCGTGAGCGAATCTCGGGTGTCATCGCTGAAGAGAAGGCCGATCTCCATGGGGCGCGCGTGGGCCACGGGATCCAGGCCGCCACCTTCGTCGAAGCGCACCTCGAACGGCTCCTGGATCTCAAATTCCACGCTGTTCGGGAGCACGAACTCTTCGCCCTCCTTCGAGACCACGATGACGAGGTCGTCAATCTGGCCGTTGTATCCGCTGCGTGCGCCGCCGATCACGAGGGGCTTCTCGACGTCCCACAGCTCGCGGGACTCCTCGCGCATAGCCACGGGGACGCCGTCGGACAGGGCGCTGAGCCAGCGGCCGTCGTAGCGCACCTCCACTTGGCTCCAGCGGCCGGCTTCAATGGCACCCGGCGCGGTCTTCACGACGACCGACTCGCCCGGAAACGCGCGGCCTAACTCGTCGACGCGCCGCGTGACGACGGTGAACTGAATCGATCCGTCGGGCACCGACTCAAGGGAAAGGACGCCGCCGAAGTCCAAGACCGTCGAGGCCTTGAGCACCTTGGGGCGCAATGCGCACGACAGGCGAAAGCCGCGGCGCAGCTGGAAGAGCGGTTCCTCGGTCAGGTCGATCACGACGCGGCAGCCGCGCTCGCCGAGGTCGAGATCCAGGGCGCTGCCGACGAAGCCATCCTCGGTCAGCATCGTGCCGGGGAAACCCTGGGCGAGGCCGTTGATCTCGCGGGCGCCCTCGAGCTTGGGACTCTCGAAGCGCCAGGTTCCCGCGACCGCAGTGCCCTGGGACGTCACCGTTCGGGTCGCCGGGTCGAACATCACCCGGGCAGGTGCCCGGTTCGCGATGGCCTCGTTGCGCGCTTGGCGCAGCGCATTGGCGACGAGCCCCCGCGCCGCACGGCGGCCCGGGTCGAAGGACGCGAACGTCCCAAGGCCGATGCCCAGGATCGTCCCGAGCAGCCCCATCACGAGCAGCAGCTCGAGCAGCGTGAATCCCGATCGGGAGCTGCGCTGACTACTTGCTGAAATTTCCAAGGTCGTCATCGGTGCCAAATGCACCATCCGGGCCCGCTGAGATGAGCTGAAACGAGTCGAGACGGTACGCGTCGCCGGTGTCAGGGTTGATCACCGCGGTCACCTTGGTCTCCACCATGTCGCCCTCGTCCTCGCTGTACGTCAGATAGGCGCAGCCCTTCTCGTAGTCCCGCCGGTGCAGGTACACGATGGGGTTGTCCCAACGATCGGAGAGTTCGAAAGCGTCGGCCTTGGTGAATCGCGTCAGGCTACGCTTCGTGTTGTCCGAGTCCGTGTTCACAAGCTTGTCGTCGAGGGCGGCCGCCGCCACGTAGGAACCGTCCGCCGGCATCAGCGCGATCACGAGGGATTCGATCCCCATGTTGGTCTTCGACGGCTTCGGGTCCATGTCCTTTGGAAACGACGACGCGGGGAAGGCTCCGTTCTCGCGCTCGTAGCTCTCGATCTCGGTGGTGAGCTGTCCGAGGAACGCGCGCGTCGCGCTCATCTCGACGGACGCGCCGCCCGCCAGGAGGTTTGGGATCAGGAACGCCACCAGGACCGCGATGATGATGATCACCGCGAGGATCTCTACGAGGGTGAAGCCCCCTTGTGACGCGCGCCCTTTCGGGCCCGGGCGGCGGAGGGAGGAAGCAGAGGAACGCATGGGTTTCAGGGCTCGAAGAATCACTTGCGCCTCACGACGCGTACGTTGTCGAAGTTCACGTCGGCGCGGCGGCCGGACTCGCCTTCCACGAAGACCCCGAAGTTCACGGGCTGGCGGGAGGCGGTCAGGCGGTCGGACTCAAGGTCCACCGCGACGGGTTCGCCGTCGACGTAGACGGTGAAGCGTGAGTCGAGGTCGTCGCCCGTCCGCTCGATCGCCACGTTGATCGGCGTGCCGATGGGCCAAGAAGGTCCGTTGACCGTGCGCTGGATGGCTTCCTCGTCGGTGGGCGCCTTGAGGACGCGCACCTGCAGGTCGCCGTCGCGGCTGCGGCTAATGGTGACCTCAGACTGCACCTCGGACGCGCCACCGGAACGAATGCGCTCGGAGGCGATGAAGAGCCCCACGCGCGTGCCCTTGGAGTCGGCTCCGACGGTGATCTCTGCCGAGAACGCGATGAAACGATCCGGCGGGAGCGAGCGGAACACGCGCGTGCGGCCGCCGCGGTCTTGGTTGCCGCTGATCTCGACGTGGCCCTCGGTGAGGTCCGCCAAGGGCCCGAAGCCCTGGTCGAGGGTCCAGCCGTTGCCGACCCGGCCGTTGACGCGGTCGAAGCGGTCGCGGAAGACCTCCTTCTCGTCGTTGTCCTTGATGGCGTCCGCCGTCTTGTTGGCATAGGCCACGACGGGATCGTCGTCCCCCACCGCGCGGCGGTCGTCGACGATTTCGCCCAAGAGCGTAATCGCCTCCTCCGTCTCACCGATGGCGTAGTTCCACCAAGCAAGGCCCGCACGCGCGGAGGCGAGGCTCGACTTCAGGCGGCGCGCCTCCGTGAAGCACTCCTGCGCAAGGTCGAGGCGCTCAAGGCTAAGCGCGTTCCAACCGCGGCGGGACCAAACGGTCGCGACCTCGGGCTCAATGGAGACGCTGCGTTCGTAGTAGCGCTCGGCCGCCTCGTGTTCGGCTGCTTCGTGCATGAGAGCAGCCATGCGCTCCAGCGCGGGGGCAAAGTCCAGCTCGAGATCGAGGGCGGCTCGGTAAGCGCTTCTGGCCTCGCCCAAGTCGCCATCGGCTTCCGCGAGCCTGCCCAGCTGGAACAGGGTCCAGGGGTCAGACGGCTGGGCGGCGAGCGCGTCAGCCGCAAACGCCTGGGCGTCCTCGGGGTTGCCGGTAATCTCCGCCAAGCGGCTGAGCACACGGAGCGCTTCGTACGCTCGGAACGGATCCGCGCCAGCCGCGAGGGTCAGCGCTTGGGCCGACTCCTGCCACTGGCCCTGGTCCATCGCGTGGAGTCCCTCGGCGAGCAGCACGTCGAAGCTGCCGTCAGCGGCTTCTCCGTCCACCAGCGATGCCAGGTACGTCTGCGCCGCGGGCTTCGACGCGAGGCGCGCGGCCGAGAGCTGCCCAGCCTCCGCTTCGGCCTTGCGACCGACCTCGTCCGCCTGGTCCGCCGACACAGCCGTGGCGAACGCGTCAAAGGAATCGTCGGCGCGGCCCGCAGCGAGCAGAGCGCCCGCGTTAGCGAGGCGGACGCGCACGCGCCAGGGCTTGTCCTCGGGAGCCTTCGGCTCACGGAGCACCGCCTCGCGGAGATGCTCAAGGGCCTCTTCGTAACGGGCGCGGGAGACGAGGAACTCGCCGAAGCGAAGGCGCGCCTCCCAGTCGGTTCGGCTGAGGCGCAGCGCCTCGGCAAAGCACTTCTCTGCCTCGGTGTCCATGCGCAGCGTGCCGTAGAGGCTGCCGAGCCGCGCGTGCACGACGGCGTTCGCCCCGTGGCCCGTGGCGAGAAGATCCTCGTAGACCGCGAACGCTTCCTGGAGCTGGAATCCAAGCTCCATCGTCCGCGCCAGGCCAAGCCGCGGACGCGGACTGTCCTGGGTGTTGACTTCTTGGGCGCGGCGGAAGAGCTCCGCCGCGACCTCAAGGGCACGGGGAGTCTCGTTGCGCAAGAGCAGGCAGCGCTCGGCAAAGGCGAGGGCTTCGTCGAAGCGGGTGGAGTTGAGCGGATTGCCAAAGGAGGCAAAGCCCACCTCAACCGTCGTCAATGCGCTGTCCACGAGACCGAACTCGTCGTAGCGATCGGCCGAATAGGTGACGCTCGTGCCAAAGACCGGCGCCCCCGTGACGGGGTTCAGCTCCAGGAGTTGGATGTCAGGCGCGTTCGCATCCCCGAGCCGGTATCGGTCCTCGTTGAGGATCCGCCCGAAGCGAAACTTGTTCGTGTAGATCCAGTCGAACTGCTTCTTGAATCCTGCAATGCGCGCGGCCCGCGCGTCCGGATCATCGGGCAGCTCCTCGAGGTCGACGACCTCTTGGGCCTCCTCCGCCGAGGCAAGCTCATCGCTCACGGAGCCGATCGCAAAGAGATCGGGGACCTCTTCCGCCCCTGCGGGCAACACGGGCTGGCGCAGGTACTGGCCGAAGTGCTTGGGGGCTGGGCCCCAACCCGTGGGCGGCGCAAGGGCCCCGAGGGGCTCGAGCGGCGGGATGGAAACGGGCAACTGGGGAAGCGGCGACGTCGGAGACGGTGGCGCAAAGAGATCACGCTCGAACTCCGTCCCACGGGACGTGTCCGCCAAAGCCAGCCCCACATCGGGCAGGTTCGCGTTCGTGTACTCCTTCGATTGGGCCTGGCTCCGCGACCTGCGGGCCTTGTCGCCCATAAGGCCGCTGAACTGCCAGCCGACGAACGCGGCGAACAAGAGGAAGAAGATGAGTTCCTTACGCACGGGGGACCTCGAGGGAGTCAGCCGAAAAGCAGAATGGGGAAGCGCCGGTCATGGTGTCGAAGGGGTCACCCGACACCACGGGATCAGCAGCGCGTATCGAAGAAGAGTTCGCAGACATCAGCCCTCGTCCTCCTCTTCCGCTTCGATCTCGTGCACCCGAACGACGCTAAAGGTCACGCGGGCTCGGACGTCATCGCCCTTCTTCGACTGACTGCTCTTGAGGTCGACCGATTGGATCGGAAGGGCCTGCGAGCGGATGGCCGCCATGTCTGCGTTCTCGGGCGAGACGTCGTCCAGCGGAGTCTCTGCCATCGCGAGCCAGCGAGTGATCGCCTCGGACGGAGCGGTGCAGTCCATCGTCACGTCCGTGAGCTCGATGGCTCCGAGGCCGCGACCGCGCTTGAACGCGGGGTCCAGCTTGATCTCCACGGAACGCACTTGGCGCACGCCGGCTTGAAGGGCCATCACAAGGGAGCGCTCCAGAAGGTCTAGCGCGTGGAGGTGTCGCTCCAGCGCGTCCACGTTCTGGGTCTTGAGCATCTCCAGGTCGAGGCCGTCCGGGAGGAAGGCGCGCTTACGGCTCGCAAGATCGCCCACGCGATCCCGCACCACCGCCTGCGCGGTCTGGTACGCGGCCTGGGGCGAGCCAGAAACGTCGAGGATGAACTCAGGGCGCGGGATGAACTCCGCCGCGGTCCGGGCGGTCCCGTACAGGCGCTCCAGCTCCTCGTTCTCCTGCTCCGCCTGCTCCAGGTCGGCAGCGCCGAACATCTCCTTCTTGAGCTCGTTCTGCGCCGACCGGACCTTGGACTGGGTCTTCCGAATGTCCCCGGCGTACATGCTGTTGATCACCATGCCGCCGATCAGGAATACGAGCAGGCCCGAGCCCACCGTGACGATGAACTTCTTGTTCTCTTGCCAGATCTCACTCGCGTCCATCAGGCGTCCTCCTCGTTGCTCTCGGCTTCTTGGCTAGATGGATCGGGCGGTGCGAAGAGCGTCATGTCCACGCTGAACGCCTGGCGATCGAGTCCGGTGTTGACCGCCGCCTTCGGCATCTCGACCTGGAGCTTGTTGATCATGGATTGGAACTGCGCGGTGGGAGAGTCGACGCCCTCGCGGAGCTGACCTCGCACCACGAGGATGGGCCGCTCCTTCTTGCGGTCCACGCCGAGCTCTTCATCGGATTCAAACGAGCTCTCGACCCGAGTGATCCAGAAGTCCCGCGGTAGGTTCTGGTCAAAGAAGCTCAGGGACCGAGCGATCTGCTCACCCGAGCCCGCGATGCCCTGGAGGGCTTCGGTGCGCAAAGCGAGCTCCGCGTTGGAGGCCACCAGCTCCTCGGTGTTCTCGTGGATCGAACGCATGCGCCTAACCCGCGAGGCGAGCCCCTTGTTCACGCCTTGAACCTGGTCGAGCTTCGCCGCCATGTGCTTCGCCTTGAAGCCGAGGAATCCGAGGCCAAGGACCGCCGCACCGATGAGCCACAGGGTGCCACCGAAGAACTCGCGCTTCTTGGCGATCCCGGCGGGGACGATCTCCAGGGAGTAGGCGTCCGTGTCAGAGGCCATCGTCGCAAGGCCCAGGGCGACCACGGCTTCGAGCTCGTGGGCCTCAAGGGTCTCGGCATCCTCGGGCGAAAGCGCCGAGACGTCGACGACATGGAACGCATCAAAGACGTGCACCGGCACGCCCATGCCCGCGGACAGATACTCGGGCAAGCCAGCCAGACCCGCGCCGCCTCCGCAGATGAGCACGCGGTCGACCTTGAGGCCGGAGAGCTTGACCTGGGTCTTGCAGAACATCACGGCGCTCTGGAGGAGCGAGGTGAGCTGGCCAGCGGCCCCCATCACAGAGCGCGTGGCCTTCTCCGTTTCCGCCGAGCGCGGCCTCGCGCCAGGCGTCAGATCGACGTGCTCGATCTTCACGGACTCGGCCGTCGACGCGCCCATATCGAGTCGCTGCATGAGCGCTTCGTCGAAGAGCTTCGATCCACCCGACAGGTTCCGGGCGAAGAGCAGATCGGCGCCGCGCACGAGCACCACGTCGGTGGTCTCATGGCCGATGTTCGCCACGAGAACGGTGTCGTCCTGGACGACGCCGTAACGGACGAACGCGTTGTAGAGCGCGATGGACGCCGGTGAGTACGCATCCAGCGTGCCGCCCGCGGTGGAGAGGCCCGAGAGGTGCTCGTCTAGCAGCGACTCGCGGCTCATCGCCAACAGCACCACGTCCTCGCCGTCGATCTCGGGTGGACGCGGCAACAGGTTGAAGTCAGAGGCGACTTCTGCGCCGGACTGATCGCCGATCTCCTGGACCTCAAAGCGCATGAGGTTGCGCAGCTGCCAATCCGGAACGGCGGGCACCCGCGTGTAGCGCACGTTGACCTCGCGGCCGCTGATGCCTACGCGTGAGCGCCCCAGCTTGAACTCCGGTGCCAGGCTGGCCCAGCCAGAGCCAATGTCCCCAGCGTGGTTCTCACCGGTCGCGACGTTCGTAACGTGGAAGGTACCGCCCTTCCATGAGCCCTTGAGGGCGATCGCCGAGCGTGAGCCGACGTCGATGCCTGTTGCTGTCTTCGCCATCACTGGCCTCCCGAGGAGTTGGGGGCCGAGTTGCCCGGTTCGTCACTGGCACGAGTGTCTAGCATGGTTTTGTCCGACCCTTCGGCCTCGGCCGCCCGATAGGCATCGAGCCGCTTGGCGAGGTCGTCGGCGCCGCTGCGCTTGAGCACCGAGCCGATGGCCTCCAAGCGAATGAGTTCATCGCGCGCGTCGCCC
Organism: uncultured bacterium; assembly: GCA_938030175.1. Taxonomy (GTDB): domain Bacteria; phylum Planctomycetota; class UBA1135; order UBA1135; genus Saltatorellus. The sequence goes on from CALHGQ010000500.1 coordinate 9,823, forward strand.
GAGTCGAGCGCCTCAAGCTCTAGCTGGATGGCATCTGCGAGCGCCGTCGCCTGGGACTCGACGTCTGTGCCGCGGTAGCGCTGGCTCAGATCTTCGGCGCGCGCGAGCTTCTCTCGGTAGAGGTCAGCGAGCCCAAAGAAGCGGGCGCGCTCGACCTCTCCGGTCAGCTCTTTGAGCTCTGAGCGCCCCTCGCCGAGGAGCTCAGACTGGGCGATCGCGGCCTGTTCGATCAGGCTGCCGTCGAAGGGCACCGTGGTGAGAAGCTCGTCCCAGGTGGCGAGCGCCGAACCGCTGTCCCCGGCTGTGCGCTCTTCCTTTGCGCGCCGTGCGAGCCGCTGGGCGAGCGTGCGCTCTTCCATGAAGCTCGTTTTGACCGTCACGGGCTGGCCGCCAGTGATCTGAGCCCGGAAGGTTGTGCCGTCGCCCGAGGCGCGGGCCGTCACGGTCGCCGGCGATGAGAATGCGACGTGAACCATTTCGGCGCCGTCGCCGAGGATGAGGCCCGTGACCCCCTCCCGCTCGAACGTCGATCCGTGCGAGGCGTAGCCACCGGCGCTGATCGTCGCGATGCCGCCCCCCATCACGATGGATTCGGCCCGAACGACGAGCGTTCCGCCGCCTGCAGGCGTCAGGCTGAATCCCCCGTTGACGGGCGCAAGCCCAAGGTCTTGGCTGCCGAGCGTTGCGCCCCCGGATGCGGAGGGCTTGGCGACGCGAATCGAGGAGACGAGGATGCGGTCGAGGGACGTCAATGCCGCGGCCTTGACCGCGCTCGTGCTAGCTGCGCCCAGGGCGGTGACGGTGACGGGGTCCAGCTGGATCGCGGCGGGCGCGTCCGATGCGGGCACGAGCGCTACGTCATCGACGCTGACGCTCTTGACCTCGCCGAGGCTTTCGTCGTCCTCGGAGTCGCCGTCCTCACGGCTCACCTCGGGCGCTGCGTCCGTGCACTCGGCGCGGACGATGACCTGAACGTGGCTCATGCCCTGGGGCGCGGAGCCAACGATTCCAAGCTCTAGGAACTCGTCCGATGCGCTGGCTGGGTCGGACCAAACGGTGGTCCCGATGGACCCTTCCCCGGTGCCCGTTGAATAGCGGAGCCCGAGGCGCAGCTCGACGCCGCTATCGGCGCGGACGTAACCCAGCGCCCGGAACGAGCGCTGTCCGGACGGGACACGAATGGGTTCTGACTCGATGGACGAGGACTCGCCGCCCACGAGGTCCGCCTGGATTCCGCGAACGCCGGAACGGCGCGCCGAGCGTGCCGGAGAAAACTCGGTGGCCGCTTCGGGGTCGGTCACCCAGCCGTCCGAATCTTCGAAGGAGTAGCCGGCCGAAAGTAGGTTGCCCGACGGTGAGCTGGGAGCCTGAACGGAAGCGCTGCGGGCGCCATCATCGCCGCCGTCGTCATCGGCCTTTTGACCGAGCCACCACCAAGCAGCCCCCCCCACGGCCGCGAGGCCGACGAGGAGAATGGGTCCGAGCTTGGAGGACTTGGCGGAGCGCGCGAGGTCCTCGGCGGTGATCTCAAGCCCGTCTTCCTGGGGAACGAGCTGCGTCTCGCCAAGCCCCTCGGTCTTCACGGGCGGAGCGGGACGGTGGGCTGCGGCCGGAGCCGCCTTGGCCGGTGCTCTTGTGGGCGCTTTGGCCGGGGCCTTCGCGGGAGCCTTCGAAGGCGCCCTGCGCGGCATGCTGGCAGCCGGCGCAACGTCAGCGGGCTCCTCGAGAACGAGCTCGTCGAGGTCTTCGCCCGAGGAAGCGGGCACAGCGGCCGCTGCTGCACCGCCGCCGCTACCGGGCGAGCCCTCCATGAGGGTGAACTCCACGGCTCCTAGCGTGAACTCATCCCCCGGGTCGAGGGAGGTCTGCCTCACCTTGCGCCCGGCGACCTGGGTCCCGTTGGTGCTGTTGAGGTCCCGAAGGGAGACCCCGTACTCGTCGACGGAAAGCTCGGCATGCCGACCCGAGATCGACGCGTCCGTAACCTGAAGGGAGTTGCCTGGCTTGCGACCAATCGTGAAGGTGCCGCCTTGTGCGGCCACGATGGTGAGCGGTACGACTTCGCCGCGGCGCTCTCCGGATTCGAAGCGCAGCGAATACTGGAACGTCATAGAGGACACCCAGACCGCTTGGATCCAGGCTTGAGGGGAGATTACGGCCGACTGATCGAAGCTGGGGGGCGCGCGCCGGCGTGGCGTTATGGCGGATACCCGAGGGGGCTCAACAGGTTACCGCCGGGCTCCTTCGATCGCTTCTGTGAACAAGCAGTAACCGGGGCTCGCGAGCCGGCCCGAACTATCCCGAATCGCCTAGAGCATTAGGCTATCGGCCAATCCGGCGACTCCCGCAGCGACACCCAGCGCTCGCCCGCGCAAACGAGGTGGTCGAGGAGCGGGACTCCCACGATCCGGCCAGCCTCGGCCAAGCGCCCCGTGACCTCGATGTCCTCGGGGCTCGGCTTGGGGTCGCCAGAGGGGTGGTTGTGCGCCACGATCACGGCCGCCCCCGCCAGGCGCAACGCCGGAGCGAAGACCTCCCGAGGGTGAACCGGCGCCATGGTGAGGGTGCCGCGGCTGACTTCGACCCGGGCCTTGAGCCGATGACGCGCGTCGAGGACGAGGGCCTGGAAGGTCTCCACCTCGAGGCCCCTCAGCTCTGGCGCAAGGAAGCGAGCCACGTCGCCCGGGCGCTTCAGCACGGGACGCTCCCCCATGCGTGCGCGCTCAGCTGCACGGCCCAGCTGGAACGAGGCGGCGAGGCGCTCTGCCTGGTCACGGTTGAGGCCGCAGACTTCCCCAAGAACGTCCCAGCGGAGCCGCGCGAGCACCCCAAGTCCGTGGTCGTGCAGCGCCGCGTCCAGACCGCCGCGATCCGGGCCACCAGCCCCCGACTTGTCGTCCACGGCGGAGGCACACTCCCCGCATCCGCGCACGATCCTCCAGAGCGCTTCACGCAGCGGTGCATCCACCGCAAGCTGGTTTCCTATGGCTTCGATCATCCCACGGACATGACCCACTTCGGGTGCGGTGGGTTGCGAGGGACCGCCTGCGAACCGACGGCTCAGCCCAAGAAGGGTCCGGCCGCTTGGCTCGGCCCAGGACCCCTAGAGGCTCTGATCGAAGTCCCCGACCACCAGGTTCAGGTCCACGAGGATCGCGCGCTGGAAGGCAACACCCGCGCCGCTCACCCCGCTCGCCTTGCACTCTGCCACCATGTCGAAGAGCAGGTGCGCGCCGTACTGCTCGGCGAGGTAGTCGATGAAGGCGAGCGCTTGATCGTAAGCCCGCGTGATCTCCTCGGTGTTCTTCCACGAAACGAGGGACCCCTCGATCTCCGCGAGCTGAAACAGCGCTTTGCCGCCGTTATCCCGGGCATTCGCGAGGCGCGCCCTTGCGACGGCTAGCCCCCCGGGACGTCGCTCTGGGTTCTCCAGCCACTGGGCGATCCCCTCGTTCAGCCACGAAGGAACGTCCTTGCCGCCGATGGATTGAACGAACGCGTGGGCCACCTCGTGGCGGAGCACGTCCTGGAGCCGCGCCACACGGTGCGCATCGCGCAGGTCATCCGCCGGTACTCGAATGACCCCGTCGAACGCCCCGCCGGCCCAATCCCCGAGCCCCGTCACGTTGCTGAAGCCCTCGGACTTGTAGAGGACGACGGCGATCTTGTCCTCGCCGGCCTCGACGGGCCTGCGCCCAAAGAGCTCGCCGTACTCTTGGTAGGTGCCCTCCAGAAGGGCCTGGAGCTGATCGACGCCCGCGCGGATCTCCGTGCGCGACGCATCGAACTTGAATCTAAAGTGCAGGGTCTCCTCGACGGTGAACTCGGCCTCTTCCTTGGCGATCCTCTGGGCTCGCTCCATCAAAGACTTGGCCTGGGCCCTGAAGTCTTCGCGGCGAAGATGCTCCAGGGCGGATTCGTAGTCGGCCAGCGCGAGCTCCAAGTCCCCTTCGCCGAAGGAGCGGGCGCGCTTGAGGTAGGCCACGCCGAGGTTCTCCCGGATCGTGTCGTCACTCGGTGCGTCCTCCACGGCCGAGGTCAGGAGCTCGATGGCCCGGTCGAATTCCTCTGCGTTGAGGGCTTCGATAGCCTGTTCGTTGCGGTCCACCGCACTGGGTCCCCTGGGAGCGTCATCCCGAGCGGCGAGGGCGGCGCTCGCGGCGGCCTGGGCCTCGCTGCCGAGGGGGAGCTCCGTGGCGGGACGGGTCTCGGCCGGCTCATCCTGCGCGGCCGAAGCCGCTGCCTGGTCGGGCTCCCCGAAGGAACGCAGCTTGGCGATGGCGCCGTCGAAAGCCCCGGAGACAAAGCCGAGCCCGAGGCAGCAGACCATGAAAACCGCCATGAGAATCTGCGTCTGGGCACGCCCAAGACGTCGATTGCCGTCGCGGAATCCGTGGCTCGCTGCCCCGGAACTCAACTTCCTCCTCTCCATGGGTAGTGAAACGACGCTGGCTCGGGGATCTTCCCGATCTGTCCGTTTCTCTGCCATGGAGGGCTACTCAGCCCCCACGCCGCGGCTCTCGAGAAGCGCGGGGAAAGGCGCGTAGGCTTGGGGGTAGCCGAGGTCTCGCTCGATCTCTCGGATCTCGCCGAGGAGACGCTCATGGGTGGCCTCCAGGGCGTCCTGCATCGACGGGTCGCAGTAGTAGGTGCGGCAACCCAAGGGCCGCCCCTCGCGGGCGGTACACATGCCCCCCACGTGATAGGGACAGCGACCGTCGGCCTCAGGGGGCGGGGCGGCGGGCTTCTTCGCAGCGGCGTAGTCGGCCTCAAGGCCCGTGGCGTAGAGCACGTGATCGGCTTCCTCGAACCGGCAGCAGATGCCCCTGGCGATGCAGACGGGTCGCACGGCGTCGAGGAGTTCCCCGAGCTTCGCGTAGATGGCCTCGAGACGCTCGAAGCCAAGCCGGCGCTGCTCCTCCGTGGGCTCGATCCGAATACCCGGGCAGGTGCCTCGCGCTCGCTCGAACCCGGCTTCGTCCTCCATCACGCTGGGCCAGTAGGGGAATGTGCGGCAGTGCTCGGGTCTTGTTTCGTAGACCGTGCATTGATTGCGTCCTTCTAGGAGCGTGCAGCGGCCACCGTCCCCTTCGCTGCGCTCCCGCAGGGCTTCGCGCAGCTCGCCGCTGCCGCCGGGATCGGGCACGGTCCGCACGTGCATGCGGCGGAAGGCATCGACGGTCATGCCCAAGGCGTCGGCCATGGACTCAGCCTCGCCGGGCTTCAGCCAAACGTGGCCCTCGCCTCCCGTGCAGCAGTGGCCGCAACGGTGGCAGGAGAAACGAAAGGGGACGACCCCCCGAAGGCCCGGATCGGGGCCGGGGCCGGGGCTGGAATCCAGCGTGGGCGCAGGTTCAGTCACGTCGACCGCGTCCTGATGAGCGGCCTGAGGATCGGCCGTCCTTGGAGCGTGACCCCACGCCACGTCCTCGTCCGCGGCCCTTTGCAGCGGCCGCCTTGAAGTCGAGGCTGGCACGGCCCTCCACCTGCTCGCGCACGTCTGTGAGGGCCTCCTCCCAGCTCTGATAGCGCAGCTCTGCGTCCTTGGACATCATCTTCTCGATGAAGTAGTGCAGGTGCGGGGAGTGCCCCCGACTCTTGAGTTCCGGTGAGGAGAGACGCTCCATCACGTGGGCGCGGAGCACGTCCTCGTCGCCGCCCTCGAACGGCAGCGAGCCGATCGTGAGCTGGTAAAGGGTCACGCCAAGGGCGTAGATGTCGCTACGAAGGTCGGCGGCGGCGCCCCCCTCGGCTTGCTCGGGGGAGAGATA
>CALHGQ010000501.1 GCA_938030175.1 uncultured bacterium
CGGCGCGATGGCAACAACCTCGGAAGACGGCCACTTCAGCATGGGTGTCGCTGCGCCCGGCGACTACGTGGCGGTGATCGACTCGGAGACCCTCGCGCTCCCGAGCGAGTTCCCAGTCACCTTGGAGGAGGGCCTCAACCGGACGTCCTTCGAGATCACGGGATGCGCCGTCGAGGGCAGAGTCGTCGACAGCATGGGCGTACCGCTTGGGGGTCAGCTCATGAGGGTCATCCTGGGAAGAGACGCCAGTAGGGGGGCCAGCGGCGTGCTTCACGAGGCCCAGTCCATCAGGACAAGAGCGGACGGCAGCTTCCACCTTGCCGGTTTGCCGAGCGGCGAGCCGCTCTCCATCCAAAGTCACGCTCGCGGCTGGCAGGGGTCCCAGGCCTCCGTCTCTGCTCTTGAACCCGGTGAAGTTCGCCGCGATGTCGAGGTCGTCACCGATCGAGGAGCCGACTTGACCGTTTCACTCGCCCCCGCTGGCGGTGACGATTCGACCTCTGAAACTCTGGTGGCGAAGCTCCTGGAGAAAGCCCCAGTGGGAGGCCGCGAGCCGCGGAGCCCCGGGATCTATCGGCGAACTGCTAGCCTCCGGCCGGGCCAAAACTCCACCACCTTGGAAGATCTCTCGCCGGGGCGCTACGTCGTGGAGTGGAAGCGCAGGAACGCCGTGGTCGCAAGCGTCGAGGTCACGGTCCACGCGGGCGTTTCCACCAGCGTCACGCTGACCGAGTGAGTACCCTGGAGGGGCCCTCCCATCCCCTCCTGCACTCCCCCACTCGCTGCGCCATGGCTGACCTTGATATGTCCCTCGTTCATACGGTGCTCACTGCGGCTGCGGCTGAGCTCGAGGCAGACCCGAGCAGCGACGCTGCCTGGGCGAAAGCGAAAGGAGCCCTTCCCGATCATGGCGTCGGCGCCGAGGACGATCCTGAGCTGACCGCCGCCATCGCAGAGCGCGACGCGGAGGGCTTCCGCGCCATCGTCGCCGGATGGCAGTCGGGGGAGCGCGTGATGCTCGAACGAGACCGCTTGGTGCTGAAGCGCGCGATGAAGGCGTATCGCAAGTCGCTGAAGGTCACCATCCTCGACGCAGAGTCCTCGCTGGGTGGCGGACCCATGAGCTCCGGGCGCAAGTCCACCATCACGGGCATCATGCCTCCGCGGCGCTACCCCATCGAGGTGTGGGATCACCTGGTGCACCAAGGGCGCCTAGCGGGCGGATCGAGGGGGATCTACGAGCTCCCACCGGGGGGGTAGTGCCCCGGATCCAGAATTCGCATTTTGGTCCTTGAGGCCCTCGCGAAAACTACCGACTCTCCAAGCATGCCCCTTCTCGCCCATACGTTCCTTGCCGTCGCGCTGTTGATCCAGGCTGCCCTCGGGCCGTCGGGGATCACGCTCGACGTGTGTCACGGAAGGCTACAGTGGGCGGCGGCGGACGGTGAGTCGTGCTGCGGAGAGGACGGCTGCCTCAAGAAGGCACCTGAAGAGCCTGCATGCGGCTGCGCCCATGATCCGAAGGAAGAGCCCTCACACGACGAGCCTGAGGGCGGACCTAGCCTTGAGGTGCAGAACGACTGCACCACGTGCTTCACCGTGGCTCTCGAGGGAGTCGATGAGGCGTGCGAGGCGCCGTCAGATTCGGTGCTGGTGATACCAGCCGGGGAGTCGATGTGCGTGGTTCTTTCGGGGAGCGTCCCCGAGATCGCTCTGGGTCACAGACGAGGCTCCCGCGCACCGCCTGATCGGGTGCTGCCGCCGGGCCTGCTACCTGGCACGTTTCCGCTGCGAATTTGAGCGCGCGCTGACGGCGCACCGTTGACCACCGGTCGACCGTGCGCCAGTCCGCGTTCCAGTTCAGATCTTTCGCACCCCGGCCCCCTATGGACTCTCCCGGTGCTGCCCGCAGCAGCGAGCAGCGAAACTTACTTCATCCGCCATCCATGGCGCGAATCCCCATCACCATCGGGGTCATCGCCTGCCTACCACTATTCGGATGCCAAGCGTACGAGCGCGCACCGCTCTCCCTCTTGGATCACATGCGGAGCGTCGGCGCGCGACTACGGGCTCCCCTCCCGGGTGCGGACAAGACCCAGCCAGCATCGTTCGATCTCGCCAACGGCGCGGCGCTCGCGGAGTGCGAGACGTTTGCGCTCTTCTACAATCATGACCTACGCCTCGCCCGAGAGCGAGCAGGCATCGCTCGTGCCACACGGGAGAACGCAGGGCTCTGGCAGGACCCCGTCTTCGGCTTCGACGGCGCACAGGTGCTCTCTCCAGGGGACGACTTCGAGTACGGCGCGGTGCTCTCGCTGACCCTGCCTATTTCGGGACGGCTGAGCAGAGAGTGCGATCGCGCGGAGGCCGCCTACGAAGTCGAACTTCGTCGCATCGCAGACGCGGAGTGGAACGTCCGCGCCGACATCAGGCGCGCCTACTTTCGATGGTCCAGCCTCGACCGCCAACGGGAGCTCCTCGACGGTCTTCTCGAAGACGTTGCCCACGTCGCGGCCATTGCAGATCAGCTAGAAGCCGCAGGGGCCCTCGGCAAAGCCCAGAGCCGCCTGATCCGCATCGAAGAAGTCGGCCGCCGGGCTGAACTCCTGGCGGTAGAGCTGGAAGCTGATCTGGCTCGCCTCTCCATCCTCGGACTGATGGGGCTCGCACCGGACGCAGCGATCGCGTTGCAGCAGCCCAGCCTCGAACAAGTCGTCACGCCCACAGAACGAGCGGTGACGGACATCGTAGGGACGAGCACAAGGCTCGCATTGCTCCGAGCGGAGTACGAGCTCACCGAGCAGTCGCTGCGCCTCGCCATCCGGCGGCAGTATCCCGACCTGGGCCTTGGGCTGGGGCCGGGTAGCGCTGACGAAGACACGCGGGTCATCCTGGGCGCGTCGCTGCCTCTCCCCCTTTGGAATCGCAACGCCCAGGGCATCGCCCAGGCACGGGCAGCTCGTGAGCTGGCGCGAGTCGCAGCGGAGGTAGGGCTCGAGCAAGTAGTGCGTGACGCGGAGCGTGCGGCGCTGACGCTCGGATCCATCCAGGCTCAACGCTTGGAGATCGAGGGAGCGCTGCAGCCGCTCCTTGAGGACCAGGCGCAAACCATCGCAGAGCTCGCTGACCTTGGCGACGTGGATGCGTTCGTGGCCCTCGAGTCGTTGCGTCGGCGCTACGACGCCGCGGCGCGCCTCTTGGAATTAGAAGCAAACGAGGCGGGCGCGGCCGTCGAACTGATTCGTCTTGTGGGGCCTCCCACGGACGCCCCCCATGGGGACGACGTCACGGACACCACGGAGATTCGAAAGCCATGAACGCTGCCCTACGATCCACCACGCGCACCTACCGCGCAGGCACTTCCATGCTGATCGCGGCCTGTGCCTTCTCCTGTGGAAGGCCAGCGGTTCCCACCGCCAAGGCCCCTACGGAAGACGCACATAGCGAGGCTCCCGCAGACCCAAACCGGATCGCCGTGCCACCCGCCGTGCGCCAGAACCTCGGCATCACCTTTGCCAAGGTGGAACGCCGCGCCATCGAAAGCACCCTCCGCGCACCCGGTCGGTTCGAGATTCTTCCTTCGGCCCACGCCGAGTACCACACCGCGATCGCGGGGCGCGTCGAGCTGCACGTCAAGGAGCTGGAGCGCGTTACGTCCGGCCAGCCCCTCTACACGCTCACGTCCCTTGACCTCCACGGAATCCAGGAACGCCTGGCTGACGCGGAGGCAAGCGTCGAGCGCTTGAAGGCGGAGATCGACGCTTACCCAAAGCTCCGGGCCGCACACTTCCGGCACGAGTCAATGCTCGAAGTCAGCATCGAGATCAGCGAGAGTCGCGTCGAGCAGCTCACCAAGATGAGCGAGGCTGGCGGGGGGCGCAGCATCGAACTCATCAACGCTCGCGCGGCACTTGCGAAGGCGCAGGCAGAGCTCGCTGGCGCCCAAGAGACAGAAGCTGAACTGGAGATCACATTCACGCGCAACATGCTGGCGTACGGGAGTCAGTCCAAGCTCGTGGAGATTCTCCTGACGACGCTCTCCTCTGACACTGGACTCACTCGGGAGGCTCTGCTCAAGGAAGTAGCGGGGCCAAGCGGCAAACCCGGCCCCGCCTGGCGCTCCCTCAACGAGATCGTCGTGGTGGCTGACTCCGACGGGCGAGTCGAAACACTTGGTGAGACCAGCGGTGCCTGGGTTAGCGAGCGCACCGTCATCCTCACCACTGTCCGAACGGACGAGCTGCGGTTCCGGGCGAAGGGCCTGCAGTCGGACCTTGGTGTCTTGCGCGACGGACTCAGTGCGACCATCGTGGAGGTCCCCAGCGGTTCGGGGGCGACAGGGCCCGCCGCCGTCGTCATTCCGATGGTTGGCCAGCTGGAGATCGGTCTGGAAGCGGACGCCACCAGTCGTACGATCGACCTCCTTGTCCAGCCAGCAGGGTTCGCTCCGTGGGCCCGGCCAGGGGTGACGGCGCAGCTCGAAATCCAGCTCCAAGGGGGCGCGGCTCCCGAGCTCGCCATCCCCACGTCGGCCGTGCGCCAAGACGGATTGCACTCCATCTTCTTCCGCCGCAACCCCAAAGATCCGAACGAGGTGATCCGGATCGAGGGCGACTTTGGCCCCGGTGACGGACGGTGGGTATCGGTGCTGAGCGGCCTGCGGGACGGCGATGAAGTGGTCGTGGATGGATCTTTCCAGCTGATGCTCGCCACCAGCGGCACTCAACAGAAAGGCGGTCACTTCCACGCCGACGGGACGTTCCACGGGGACGATCACTGATGCTCCAGTCCCTGCTTCGTTTCTCGCTGCGGTACTCCTCGATGGTGCTGCTAGCTGCGCTGCTGCTGGTCGGTTTGGCAGTTCTGCGGCTCCCGAAGATGAGCGTCGACGTCTTCCCGGAACTCAACGCTCCCACGGTCACGATCATGGCAGAGGCCGGCGGGCTCGCCGCAGACGAGGTGGAGCAGCACGTCAGCTTTCCGATCGAGTCCGCCGTCAACGGGATGACCGGCGTGCGTCGCGTGCGCAGCGCGAGCGCCATTGGACTGTCGATCGTTTGGGTGGACCTCGACTGGGGTGCGGATCTCTACGATGCGCGCCAGCTCGTTGCAGAGCGGCTCTCCACCGTGCGAGAGAACCTCCCGGAAGACGTGGTCCCGTTCATTACCCCGATCACCTCCATCGCCGGCGAGATCATGCTCGTGTCGATCTCGTCCCCCAGCGGTGAAGTCAGCCCCCTTGAGCTGCGTTCCTACGCGGAATTCGATCTTCGGAACAAGGTGCTCGCCGTGCCGGGTGTCGCCCAAGCCGTCGCCATCGGAGGTGATCTGCCGGAGTACCAGGTCAACGTCAGCCAAGAGCGACTGCGGCTCTTCGGGCTCACGATCAACGACGTCGCGGAAGCGGCCGCCGGGGCCCACAGCACAGAGAGTGCGGGCTACCTCCCCAACGTGAGCGGCCAAGAGATTCCGATTCGTCAGAAGAGCCGGGTCACGTCCGCGGAGGACATCGCGGGAACGTTGCTGCGCTTTGATGACGGCGTTCCACTCACCATCGGCCAAGTTGCCGACGTGCGGCTGGGTCCAGCCCTCAAGCGAGGGACGGCGTCGGAGAACGGCTCAATGGCAGTGATCCTGACGATCCAAAAGTCGCCGGGAACCAACACCCTGGCGCTCACCAATTCCCTCGACGAGCTATTCGATCAGATCGAGCCCAGCTTGCCCCCCGGGATCGTTCTCAATCGCGACGTCGTCCGCCAGTCGCACTTCATCGACCGCGCAGTGGACAACGTGACGAGCGTCCTCACCGAGGCCGTCATCATCGTGCTTCTCGTGCTCCTGCTGTTCCTGATGAACCTGCGCACGACCATCATCACGCTGACCGCGATGCCTATCTCGCTGGCGGTGGGGCTGCTCCTGATGGATGGCATGAACCTCGGCCTCAATGTCATGAGCCTCGGCGGCCTTGCGGTGGCCATTGGCGTCATCGTGGACGACGCCATCATCGACGTCGAGAACGTCTACCGGCGGTTGCGGCAGAACCACAGCCTGCCGGCGGACCAGCGCCGCTCCGTGCGGACTGTCGTCTTCGATGCGAGCAACGAGATCCGCCCCGCGATGGTCTTCGCTACGGTCATCATCGTGATGGTCTTCGTGCCGCTCCTGTTCCTCCAGGGCGTCGAAGGCCGGTTCTTTCAGCCCCTCGCGATCACCTACATCGTCTCGATTGTCGCGTCACTCCTCGTGGCCCTCACCGTGACGCCGGCGCTTTGCCAGCTCCTCCTGCGGGGCAAGCTGAGCTCTGTGGGAACTGGCCGCGACGGCTTCCTCGTTCGAGGGCTGAAGGGGCTCTACGCTCCACTCTTGGCCGCGGCCCTTCGACTCCGTCTGCTGGTTCTCGCTGCAGCGGCCCTCGCGACTGCCGCCGCCCTCTGGATCGCCACGAGCTTCGGCACATCATTCCTTCCCTCCTTCAACGAGGGGACCTTCACGATCTTCCTCATGGCGCCGCCGGGCACTGCGCTCGCGGAAAGTGATCGCCTCGCAACGGAAGTGGAGAAGCAGCTCGCCGCCATCGAAGGGGTTTCTGCTGTCAGTCGGCGAACGGGCCGAGCCGAGCGGGACGAGCACGCCGAGCCCGTCAGCAACTCCGAGATCGAGGTGGGCGTGATCGACGGTTACGACCACTCCGAGATCCGATTGGAGATCGATCGCTTGCTCGAGTCCGTGCCGGGCATCACCACGATGATCGGACAACCCATCGAGCACCGCCTGAGCCACGTGCTCTCGGGGACACCCGCGGCGGTAGCCATCAGCATCTTCGGTGAAGACCTCGCGGGACTTCGCGCGGTCGCGAAGGAGATCGAGGCGGAGCTGAAGGAGCTGCCCGGGGCGCGCGACGTCAACGCCAACCGAGAGTTGATGGTCACCTCCCTGCCCGTGGAGTACCGCCATGCTGACCTCGCTGCCGCAGGACTCACGCCGTCCGGGGCCGCTTCCCAGGTCAGCCAGGCGATCTACGGCGACGTCGTTGCCCGCGTCAACCAGGGCATTCGCCAATACGATCTCGTCGTACGCTTGGCTCCCGAGGAGCGCCGGACCCTCGAGCAAGTCCGCGACTTGGAGCTCCACAGTCCGAGCGGAGCCATCGTACGCCTTGGCGATGTGGCAAGTATCGGACCCGAACGATCGAGCAACCTGATCACACGGGAGAACGCACAGCGCAAGGCGGTCGTTTCCCTCAACGTAGCACAGGGCTCGAACCTCGGCGACCTAGTCGCCGAGGTGAAGGAGCGGGTCGACCCAATCGTGGGCAAGGCTGGGTTCACCGTCAACTACGGCGGCCAGTTCGAGGCCCAGCAGCGAGCGTCGAGGACGATTCTGCTGGCAGGTGGCGTGGTCGCACTGTTGATGCTGATGCTTCTACAGATCTCGACGGGATCGCTGCGTGCCGCACTGCTCGTCATGCTGAACATGCCCCTCGCCCTGATCGGCGGCATCGCGGCCATTTTCATCGCGGCTCCCGCACCAGCCATCTCCAACCTCGGCGCATGGCTCCAGGGCAGCCCCACCTACGCCGCGCCGGTTCTCTCGATTGCGGGGATCGTCGGTTTCATCACGCTCTTCGGGATTGCGGTACGCAATGGGATCTTATTGATGAGCCACTACAATCACCTGCTGAGCGTCCAGGGAAAGTCCGTCGAGACCGCCGTCCTCCAAGGGTCCATGGAGCGTCTTGTGCCGATCCTGATGACCGCCATTTCCGCCGCCCTTGGCCTCCTCCCCCTGGCCATGGCTTCCGGTCGCCCGGGGAGTGAGCTCCTGGCGCCGCTCGCGATTGTCACCCTCGGGGGACTGATCACGTCCACTCTCCTGAATCTCGTTGTAGTCCCCGCGGGATTCTCCCTCGTTTTCCGTGACCGCAAGCCGCCCACCTAATGTGTGGGTCGGGGTATGTCCGGTCTCCTGACCAAACTCCACTCTTCCACTGTCATGTCCAAGAACCTATTTCGACCTGCTCTCTGTTTTGCACTCCTCACCGTTGTGGGCTGCGGGAAGGACGCTCCCCCCCATCCGGACGGCACTCATCCCCACGCCGATGGAACCGTACACGAAGGGCACCATGATGGGGAGCCGGCCGCGAACGACCACGCAGCGGAGCTCGAGGAGAGGGGGGCGGTGGACCTTGGAACCATCACGCTGGGCGGTGCGACGCTAGCCCTTGACGCCACGGGCCCGGCCACGCCAGGTACCTCGGTGACGCTCAACGTTCGCATTACGGCTGGAACCATGCCGGAAACGATCCGAATCTGGTACGGCGTCGAGTCCGGTATCGGGTCGATGAAGGCCAAGGGCACCCCCCACGACGACCACTTCCACGCAGATGTGGAGGTTCCCGAGCCGGCGATGGAGAACGCAGCGCTCTGGCTGGAGGCTGTGGCGAGCGACGGCACCAAAAAGACAGGTTCCGTCTCCTTCTAGGAGGGCGGTCACGGGGCCTGGCAGGCCATTTCCGGTCACAGGCTTAGATCGTGGGCGAAGACATGTTCAACATGAACACCCCCGCGCTCACTATGACCACCACCAACGAGAACCCATCTTCTGGGGCCCTGTCCCAGGACAACGAGACTGACTCGTCAAAGACCAACTGGCTCGGGCGTATCGCCTGGGTCCTCGGCATCGCCGCCCTGGTGGCTGGCGTCAGGCTCCTGCCCACCGCGGAGTGGATCGGGGCGGTGAACGCCTGGGTCGAATCCCTGGGCGCTTGGGGGCCGATCGCCTACGGCGCTTTCTACATCGTGGCTGCGCTGGCCTTCATTCCTGGCTCGGCCATCACGATCGGCGCTGGCGCGCTCTTCGGTCTTGGATTGGGAACGGTGGTCGTCTCCATCGCTTCGACTACCTCAGCCGCACTCGCGTTCCCGTTGGCCCGAAGCCTCTTCCGGGACCGCGTCCAACGGGTTGCCAAGTCGCGACCGTCCTTCCAAGCCGTGGACGCAGCCATCGAAGACGGCGGCTGGAAGATCGTTGGCCTCCTGCGACTCTCGCCGGTGGTCCCCTTCAGCGCCCTCAACTACCTGCTCGGTGTGACGAACGTGCGCTACGTGCCAGCGGTGCTCATCAGCTGGATCGCCATGCTGCCCGGCACGCTCCTCTACGTCTACTTCGGCGCGATCGGCAAGGACGTCGCGGGCGGCAAAGAGCGAGGCCCCTTCGAGTGGGCCCTCATGATCGCCGGGCTCGTCGCCACGTTGGTGGTCACCGTCGTGCTCACCCGCATGGCCAAGGCCCGCATGAACGCAGAGTCCGCACTTCCCTCTGAGAGCTAGAACAGGTGACCCCCATGGAAAACGACATCCTCCCAGAGCTGCTTCCTCTGAATGAAGCGAACCGCGTACTGCGCGACCACGTCCATCCTGAAGGTTGGACCCAGCCCACCCCGAAGGGACGCTACAACCTCGTCGTACTCGGGGGCGGCACCGCGGGCCTCGTGGCCGCGGCCGGTGCCGCGGGCCTCGGCGCACGGGTCGCACTGATCGAGAAGCACCTCCTTGGCGGCGACTGCCTTGTGACCGGCTGCGTTCCCTCGAAAGCGCTGATCCGTTCAGCGCGCGCCGCCAAGGAAGCGCGCGGCTCCGCCCACCACGGGGTCCACGTCAAAGACGTGACCGTGGACTTTGGAGCCATCATGGATCGGATGCGGACGCGCCGATCTGAGATCGCGCGTCATGACTCGGCCAAGCGCTTCACCGACCTCGGCGTCGACGTCTACCTCGGCGAGGGTCGCTTCACCGGCGAGTCCACCCTCGAAGTCGGCGGCCAGACCCTCGAGTTCGCCCGCGCCGTGGTAGCCACCGGCGCCAAGGCTGCCATGCCGCCGATCCCCGGGATCGAAACGGCTGGGCTCCTCACGAACCAGACGCTGTTCTCGCTGACCGAGCTCCCCGAGAGCATGATCGTCATCGGCGGCGGCCCCATCGGGTGCGAGATGGCGCAGTCCTTCGCGCGCTTCGGCTCCAAGGTGACGCTCATCGAGGGCGGCCCCAGGATCATGGGCAACGACGACCCCAAGGCGGCAGAGGTCGTCATGGCGTCGCTCCGCGCGGACGGCATCGATGTGCGGCTCAATACGATGGTCCAGCGCTTTGAGACGCCAACGGACAGCGGCCAGCGCCGCGTGGTCGTCGGCAAGGACGACGCGTCCGAGACGCTTGAGGCTTCGGAGATCCTGCTGGCCATCGGCCGTGCACCGAACGTCCAAAACGTGGGCCTCGAGGCTGCGGGCGTCGAATTCGACCCGCGCAAGGGCGTCATCGTGGACGACCGCCTGCGCACGACGAACAAGCGCATCTTCGCAGCCGGCGACGTCGCCTCGAAGTACAAGTTCACCCACGCCGCCGACTTCTTGGCACGGACCGTTCTGCGCAACGCGCTGTTCTTCGGACGAGCGAAGGCGAGCGATTTGGTGTTCCCCTGGGCTACGTATACGGATCCCGAGGTGGCCCACGTGGGACTCACTGAGGCCCAGGCCAAGGAAGAGGGCGTTGACCACTCGATCATCGAGATCGAACTCGCCGACAACGACCGCGCCGTCCTGGAGGAAGAGACGGAGGGCTTCGTCAAGATCCTCCACGACA
This sequence comes from uncultured bacterium, assembly GCA_938030175.1. Taxonomy (GTDB): domain Bacteria; phylum Planctomycetota; class UBA1135; order UBA1135; genus Saltatorellus. Next base: position 10,638 of record CALHGQ010000501.1, read on the forward strand.
AGAAGGGCAGGGTCCTGGGCGGTACGGTGGTCGCATCCCATGCGGGCGAGATGATCGGCGAGCTGGTCACGGCTGTGCAGCATGGGACGACGCTCGGGACGTTGAGCAACGTCATCCATCCGTACCCGACGGTTGCGGATG
>CALHGQ010000502.1 GCA_938030175.1 uncultured bacterium
ATGCGCAACCGGCTCCTACAGAGGATCCGGGCTCCTTCATCTCCGATGGAAGCGCTAGAGTTCTGCCCATGCGTCGACTCCCAAGACACCTCCCCAACGTGCCCTTCACCCTGCTCCTCTCTGCGGCTCTGGCCCTTGGAGTCGCCACGGGCTGCGCAACTTCGTCGCCAGATCGGGGCACTGAGCCTCGCGCTTCCTCGGGCGACGATTCGGCGACTCCTTTCCTGGACATCGAATTCGACCGCGTGAAGGGCAAGGCGCTCGTGAACCTCCCCGCACCTGACGAGGCGGGCGTTCACGGCACGTTCCTGATGGTGGCCGGGATCGAAACTGGTCTGGGGGCAAACGACGTCGGTCTCGATCGAGGACAGATGGGTCGAGCCCGCCTCGTTCGCTTTCGAACGGTGGGAGGGCGCGTGTTGCTCGAGGAGTTGAACACGAAGTTCCGGGCGGAGAAGGGCTCCGATTTGGAGCGCGGAGCGGCCGCTCAGTCCTTCGCGACCTCCGTGCTCTTTGGTGCCTCCCCAGAGGAGTCGGGGAAGGGGGAGACGCGCGTCGATCTCACGCCGCTTCTCGTGAGCGACCTCCACGGCATCAGCCAGACGCTGGCTCGCACGGACCAGGGGAGCTACCGCCTCGACAAGGATCGTTCCGCCCTCGACGTGGCGCGCTGCGCCGCCTTCCCGGAGAACATTGAGTTCGCTTCGCTCTTGACCTTCACGAGCGACAAGCCGGGGCGACTTGCGAACGCGACCGCCCCGGACGGCGGCGCTTTGTCGTTTGTCCAGCGCGTGGGCTTCGTCGCGCTTCCCGATGACGGCTACGTTCGCCGCCCCTTCGATCCGCGCATGGGGGCCTTCGCGAAGACCTTCCTCGACTACGGCGTCGCATTGGATGAGCCCGTGGCCCAGCGCCTCGCGGTGCGGCACCGCATCGAGCGAGACCCCGAGACGGGGGAGCCGCAGCCGATCATTTACTACGTGGACCGGGCCGCCCCCGAGCCGATTCGCACCGCACTTGTGGAGGGTGCTTCGTGGTGGGCCGAGGCATTCGCGGATGCGGGCTACCCCGGACTCTTCCAGGTGGAAGTCGCGCCCGAGGGGCTCGATCCCATGGACGTGCGCTACAACGTGATCCAGTGGGTGCACCGCTCGACGCGAGGCTGGTCCTACGGCAACGCGATCTCCGATCCGCGAACGGGGGAGATCATCAAGGGGCACGTGAGCCTCGGCTCTCTCCGGGTGCGCCAGGACCGACTTCTCTTCGAAGGCCTCCTCGGCGTCGGGAAGACGGGCACCGGGGAAGCGGACGATCCCATCGAGCTGAGCCTCGCGCGGATCCGTCAGCTCAGCGCCCACGAAGTGGGGCACACGCTGGGCCTCGCGCACAACTTCGCGGCGAGCACGGCCGATCGCGCTTCGGTCATGGACTATCCGGCGCCGCGTGTTGGACTCGCGGAAGACGGGTCCATCGACGTGTCCGATGCCTATGCGGTCGGCATCGGCGAGTGGGACCGCCACGCCATCGGGATGCTCTACGCCGAGATCCCCAGCGACCAGTCTCCGTCGGCGTTCTACGAGCTTCGGTCTCGCTCTGCTTTCGCGGCGGGGCTTCGCTACCTCACGGACGCGGATTCGCGGTCGGCGGGTGCGGCCCAGCCCCTGTCCAACCTATGGGATGACGGGGCTGACCCCGTGAAGGGGTTGCTGCAGGCGCTCACCGTGCGCCGCGTCGCGCTCAATCGCTTCGGTCGCGGGAACCTCGCCATCGGGCGCGCCCTCGCAGAGCTCGAAGAGGTGTTCGTGCCGGTGTACATGCACCACCGCTTCCAGGTGGACGCGGCGCTGAAGGCCGTCGCGGGCGTTGAGTACTTCCACGAGATGAACGTGCCGGGAGCCTCTGCATCGAAGGCCGTGAGTCCCGAGGTTCAAACCGAGGCCCTGGACGTTCTGTTGCTGACGCTCGCCCCGGACACGCTCATGCTGCCCCCCGGGCTGGCCGAGCTGCTCCTGCCGCGCCCGCCGGGCTACGGCGGGTCTCGAGAGACGTTCGAGCGTCGCGCCGGTGCGGCCTTCGACTGGTTCGGCGCTGCGTCGGTGCTCGCGCGGCAAACGGCGCGGGGGTTGATGAACGGTGAACGCCTCTTGAGGGCAGAGCTGCAGGCGGGCCGCTCCGCAGCGCACGTGGACCTGGACGCTGACGGCATTCTGCGACGGGTGTTCGAGTCCATCGGGCTCGGTGAGGGGAGCGAGATCAACTCGGTGGGAGAGACGACGGATCTCCTTTCCGTGGTCCAGGCCGTGGTGGTCGAGGAAGCGATGCGCACCTACTCGATGGAGAGCACCGCTCGCCCCGTGAAGGAGGCGCTTCGCAAGCGCCTGCTTGAGGTGGCCAGCGACGGCTGGCTTGACCTCCGCCACCTCGACCTGCGCGCGCGGCTCCTCGCGCTCTTGGAACGCTCGGCCAAGCCCAGCGAGAGTCAGCCGGACGCGGGGTCCGTGTCGACGCCCCCGGGGAGTCCGATCGGTAGCGGCGTTAGGACTTCCAGCCGCCTCGGCGCGAGCTTCCCCCCGGGGCCTTACGCCTGCGGGTGTGCTCACCACACCGGATTTTGACCTCCCAGCGGGTGGAACCCAAAACGAACCCAATCGGAACACGGAGCGATGGCTGATCGGGACGCGATCACGCCCGGGACTGGGCTAAGCTAAGGGCCCGATCCTCTCACAGTCCGAACCATGATCTTCACCGCGTCTACCCTCGTCGCTCCGCTTTGCGCCGCGCTCCTCACTAGTCCGCCCTCCACGCCCATGGGCAACCCCGCCCAGAAGACCGCCACCGCGGTCCGCAAGGCGGCTGACCGTGGGGCCGCGAAAGGCCTCGAAGCAGCTCTCGAGACGATCTCGGCCGACGAAATCCGTTCGGACCTCTACTTCATCGCTTCCGACGCGATGAAGGGCCGCGACAGCCCATCGCCCCAGCTGAAGATCGCTGCCCGCTACATCCGTACGCGGCTGATGCGCTTTGGGTTCGAGCCTGGAGCACAGGAGGGGTCCTACTTCTACGAGTGGTCCTATCCCCAGTCCGGCCTCGATGAGTCGAAGACCTTCCTCAAGGTGGCGGGGCCGGATGGCATGAACCTCGACCTTCGCGTCGGGTCCGACTACTTCATGGGCCAGCGCTCGTACGGCATGCGCACCGCGACCGGCAGCTCCGTTTGGGCGGGCGCGTTCGATCGCGGCGAGGTGGCCGACCTGATCGACTCCGACGTCTCTGGGAAGTGGGTGATCGGGGTCAACGATGGCGGCCTTTCCAGCAAGCGAACCCGCGACCTTGAGGGCGCCGGTGCCCTCGGTGTGATCGTTCTCCCGGGCAAGAAGAACACCAAGCCCGTCGCCGAGTCCTACGCCCGCGTTGCGGCCAACATGGCCCGCACGAGGCTCAGCGGTAGAGGCCGGACTCCCGACAAGTCCTTCCCCGTCATTCACCTGACGGAGCGCGTCGCCGCCACGCTCAAGTCATCGATGCCGAAGGGCATGAAGGTGGGGGACCCGACCGCGTTTAGCTTCGACGAGTCCTGCGCGCGCGGGAAGATCGACGACGCCGTGATGGAGAACGTGTGCGGGATCTGGCCAGGGTCAGACCCCAAGCTCAAGGGGGAGGTCATCATCCTCTCGGCCCACTACGACCACGTGGGGCACCGTCCGGACGGAACGATCTTCAACGGGGCCGACGACAACGGGTCGGGCACCTGTGGGCTCCTGGCTATTGCCGAGGCGCTCAAGGAGTACGGCCCGATGCGTCGCACGGTGATGCTCATGTGGGTGAGCGCGGAGGAGAAGGGACTGCTCGGCTCCGAGGCGTGGTGCAAGGCGCCCTACCTGCCCGAAGGACTGACCGCGCTTTGCAACATCAACATCGACATGATCGGTCGCAACGCGGGCAACGAGCTGCTCATCACGCCAACGAAGGATCACGAGGCCTACAGCGCGCTCACCAAGGTCGTGGAGGCCAACGCCGAGTCCGAGGGCTTCACCAAGATCAAATCGGCCGACGCCTACTACGGCCGCTCCGATCAGTACAACTTTGAGAAGCACATGGGGCTGCCCGTGGCCTTTCTGTTCTGCGACGTTCACGAGGACTACCACAAGCCCACGGATACGCCCGACAAGATCGATTACGACAAGATGCGGCGCATTTGTCGTCTCGTCATGAAGATGCTGGAGGCCCTTCAGATCGATCGACCGAAGTTTTGATCGAACAAATTGGGCCCTTCGGGCGAAGATAGGGGCGCTCGATCCGTACGCGGATTCGCCCTGCCATGAACACCCCTGACGCCAGCCCTGACGCGACCTCCGCCGACTTGTCCCCCCGGGACCTAGGCGGCCGCAGCCTGGATTCCCTGGGCGCACGAGTGGCCAAAGGGTCCAGGCTGCGTCTTTGGGCCGATGACTCGGCCCGTTGGGTCCTAGGTCTCGGCGCGGCAGTCGCAGGGACCGTCTTGATCGCCCGCTCTGTTTTCGGCGTGGATATCGCCGGATCGGTGGGGGGCGCAGCGAGGAGGGCGCTGGGCGTCACCCCCGAGTACGGCTCGGCGGATCCGGCCTGGGTTGGCTACGCCGTGCTCCTCGGCGTGGCATGGCTGGGCGCATGTGCGTTCACCTGGTGGCGCTCGGGTCAGTCCGCGATGGGCGCTGCGGACGCGGCGCTCTGGCTGGACCTGCGCTCTGACGCGAGCGGCCGAGTGGTGACCGCGAACGAGGTCACCGAGGCCAGCGCGCAGCCCTGGCGCGCCGAGGCGATCTCCGTTGCGGAGAGGGCCGAAGCCGTGCCGAGCCCGCGCCTGGGCCGCTTGGTCCAAGCAGCCCTTCTCGGGCTTGCCTTCGTGATCGCTTCGGCGCTCGTGCCGGTTCGCACCACGGGTAGCGGCGCAGGCGAGGGGATCGCGGCTGTCTTCGAGGAGCGACTCGAGGAAGTGGCCGAGCAGCTTGAGGTCCTCGACGAAAGCGTTGGCCTGGAAGAGGAAGAGCGGTCTGAGCTCGAAGCCTCCCTCGAGCGGCTGGAGGAAGCGATCCAGGAGGATCCGGACCTCGAGTCCACCTACGAGGCGATCGATCGGCTTGGGGATCAGCTCGCTGCGCGCGCAGAGGAAGCACTGGAAGAGGCGCAGCAGGCGCTCGCGGACTTAGCCGAGCAGCAGCGCTCAAGCCCACACTCTTCGGGGTCCGAGGCTGACCCCACCGGCGCCGCTGCGGTGCCGAACAGCGCCGACTTGGAGTCACTCCTGCAGGAGCTCGCCAAGTCCGAGTCCGAGCTCGGCGAGGGGGCTCTCTCCCCGGAGGCGCTTTCCGAGCTCTCCAAGATCGCCACGAAGGACCTGTCGGAGCTCACCGCGGAGGAACTCGCCGAACTCTCCGAGGCCCTTGCCTCGGCGATGTCGGAGCCCCTGGGCGCCCTCGCCCAGGCGGGGCTCCTTTCGAAGTCTGCGGCCTCCGTTTCCGCCTTCAAGTCCGCCCGCGAGCTACCGGCCCTCAACGCCGAACAGCTCGCGATGCTCGGTGAACCCAAGAATGTCTGCCCCAAGTGTGGGAAGCCGCCCACGGACGAGTGCGATGCCGGCGGCACATGAAGCGGTGGAGGCACCTCCGGTGGAGGTGAGCTCGCTTTGGGTGGAGCGGTGAGCGGCGGCGTGGGCGAAGGCCCCGGTGACGCCGCGCTTGGCATCGGCGCACCCAACGATCCGTTCCAGAACGAAGCGTTCCAGTCGAAGCGGCTGACGCCCGCTGAATACGCTAGCCTCGACCGCTCATCGTTGGTCGGAGTCGGCCTCGCTGTCCCCGTGGCCTCCGGCCAATCCGGCGAAGCCGCCGGGACGGCCGCACCGACCACTCCTTCGTCGGGCGCTGCCGCGTGGAAGCGCCGTATCGACCCCTCCCATCGCCGTGCCGTTTCGAAGTTCTTCGACCGCTAACGCCCATGACGCCCTCGCCCGCTGGTTCCCCCGAGACTGACTCTGGGGCCAGCTCCGTAGCTCCCGTCGAGGGGGCTCTGCTCGCCCCCGAGATCATCCTCCCCGCCCAGGCCCGCGCGAACTCGCTCGTTGAAGGCCTCGATGCCATCATCTTCGGCCAGACCGCTGGAAGGCTCGCCCTGCCCGGGTTCGACCCGGCCCAGGAAGCTGTCGACGATGGCCTCGACGCCCTCGCGGTTGGCCAGATGGCGATTGAAAAGCTTGTCGACGATGATGCCGTCTTCGTCGA
>CALHGQ010000503.1 GCA_938030175.1 uncultured bacterium
GGCTCAAGCCAAACTCAGGAACGACCTGACCAGAGAGGTCAGGGCCAGCGTTGCCGAGCTCGGCTGCGGTCTCGAAGCCGAGGAGCAAGCCCCCCGAGTTCACGGCGTTCGCATCAGGATTGACCGACATCGCGATCGAACCCGGCGACTCAAGCAGCGCGTTGCCCGCAAGGTCCCGGACCGCGTGGATGCCGGTACGGGGCGTGAGGTAGTACACCTCGGCGGTTCCGGCGGCGTGGTTGAGCGCCACCTCGGGCTGCACAAGGTACCCGCCGCTCAGCGTGCTCATGCCAAAGGTCTGCCCCTCGGCGAGGGCGATGCTGCGCGGGTCGAAGGGACCCGAGCTCGCGATGGGCGCGTTGCTCACGAGCACCGACTCGAGCTCTGTCGAGCCCGTATCGCCGATCGTTTCGTTGAAGCGCAGCTGGAACGTGGAGCTCGGGTCGATGCCACGCGTAGGAGCCGCGGCGCCACCGAGGGGCGTCGGGGCGACCTGGACGAGGCAAGCCAACCGGCGGTCGTCCATCATGAGGTCGTAGGGCGCCTGATAAAATGCGACGCCGACACCGTCAGTCACCCACTGCTCGGGCCCCGTCCATCCGGCCGGGAACTCCAGCAGGCGAACTTGAACGCCGTCGAGGCCTGCACCGGTGGCGGCGCCACCGTCAGCGATGACCTCGGCGACGACGCCGGGCTGGGTCACGATGTCCCCCACTTGGGCGGGACCGGCGCAACCGGCGGCCGCGAACTGGACGCGGGGCAGCGTGAACACGTCGAGCATCAGCGGATTCTGGCTCGGAGCGGAGACGATCTGCACCTCCGCCTCCGCCACGAGACGTGGCGGGGTGGTGTCCATCAAGAAGCCGTGGAAGGTGGTGGTGCTGGAAGGCACGCTGAACGGTCGAACGATGTCGACCGTCGACGACGCGTAGTCGATGCTGCCCGCGCTGATCCCGAGGGGCGTGCCACCGGAGCTAGTGATCGGGCTCGAAGCCCCTGCGACGCTGACGGTGGGCAGCCGCAGCTCGGCGTGGGGCACCCCGTCCATATCGCCGCTCGGGAGTCCGACCGGATTGAGGGCGAGGCTGTGGGCACTGTTCAGTGCCTCTGATGCGCTGACCGTGAAGTCCACGACCACGCGCGTCGACCGGAACTGCCCCGAAGCGGCGTCGATGCCGCCGATCAGGTCGTGGGCCACGAGCCGCGCCTCGAACGGAACCACGGCTGGCGATCCCGTCGCCAGATGCGCGCCAAGCGCTCCGAGGGAGGCTGGGTCCACGAGGTCGTTGAACTGGAGCACAAGGGCTGCATTGCGGGGTACCTGGGAAAGGCGTCCCGAGCCATCCACACCGGCGTCGCCCAGAGGCGTCGCGGTGACAGCCGCGGCTTCGGCGAGGTCGAGGAAGCGCTGACGCGCGGTCCTCGAACCATCCACCACCTCGTCGATCATCAGGCGATCTGTGCCCAACACGGGTTGGGACACGAGGGTCACCTTCTGGCCGTCACCCATGTAGGTGCCGCCGATGACGAACTCCGAGGCGACGCGCACGTGAAGGCCCTGGCTGTTCTTGCCCCAGAGCTCAACGATCCGGCCGTAGGAAACGGAGGTGAGCTGGAAGTTCGATGCGCGTCCACGTTGGTGAGGATCTTCGATCATCAAGCGATCGAGCAGGGGGCGGTCGGCGTCCGCTGGGCCGCCGAAGCCGGGGCCGGTCGCAGTCGTGAGCTGCGCGAGGCCAGTGACGGCTTCGGCTCCAGCCCCTGTGGGCTGGTCCTGGCACGCTGTGAGCGTGCCAGCGACGAGCGCTGCCGCGGGAAAGACAAGTCTAGATTTCATGGGAAGGTCGGTGTCTCTGGAACTCGTTGGGCCGTCCCGAATGGGCAAGCGGCCTGTTCAGGGCCTGAACATTGTGGGGGTCGAGCAAGAAGCGCGCCAGGGCGGTGAGGGGCTGGATCCCCCATACGGGACGAGGACGACAGGCCGCTCACGGCCGCAGCCGCGCGCGCGTGCGCTTTCGCTCACGGATCGGCGCTGGAAGCATCCGAAGGCGTGCCTTGGGCACGCAGTTCCTGACGGCGTCGAGACCGCCCCCCTACTCCGGGATCAAGGTCACCTCAAGTTGAGCGCTGCCTGAACCGACTTCGAAGTCCTCGAAAGTGACGGTCTGCGCGCCCGGCGCCGACACGCCGATGGAGTGGGGTCCGTGGGCGAGCGGAAAGAGGAGAACCTCTCCGTCTTGGAAGGGAAAGGAGCTGCCGCGTCCAGCGCTCCCCTTCACCTGGACGGAGCCGTTCTTCACGGGCTCGCCGTCCGCCCAACGCACGCGCAGCGAAAGCTCGGAGGCCTGCGCTTCCCATCCTCCCCGAAGATCGACGACGGCACCATCGATACCGAGCTGATGCACGTTCGTAGAGAGGAGCACTTGATCCAGGAAATCGATGAGCTCGACCCGAAACGAACTCCCGGGAACGAGACCGGCCAAGGCAAGCTCCCCCGAGGAATCCATCGACAGGCTGGCCGTCCCAGGGGCGCCGGGCTTCGCATGACTCCAACCGCCGCCTAGGAAGTCTGTTCCCTGAACGGCGCGCTGAAGTGCGGCGTCGTAGGGGCTCCCGCGGTCTTCCGCATCCAGCTCCGACGTGTCGAACGGCGTCCAGTCAAAGGACAGGCGGATCTTAGGGGCGGTGTCGCCCAGCAAGAGGCCCGGGTTCACGGGGGTCAGAACCGTGAGAACGGGGGCGGGCTCCAGGTCGATGACGATCCACTCCCCCTGGTCGATCTCGCTATCCGATGGAAAGACCTCCCGATATCGGTAGCCGACGGCCATCGCTTCGAGGGAATCACCATGCCCCAGCCGAAGTGACACTCGGCCTTCGGCGTCGGTGGGCTGCGTTCCGTTGGAGCCGCGAACGACCGCGCGAATCGGCTGAGGATCTCCCTGGCCGGCACTGGTCTTGCCACGTACCAAGACCCGGACCTCGGGATCGCGCTCAACCGCGATGTCGCCGAGATCCATCGACGCTCCGGCGTCGCCCAGTTCCGTCTCGTGAACGACTCCGAGGCCAAGGGACGGAAGCGCAATGCGCAGACGCGTCGCGACGCGGATGGGCTCCTCCTCGAACGTCGACGAGCGAAGGTCCAATTGGAGCGGGTCGAATCGGTGCCTGTCGACGAAGGGCGCCACGGCAAAGGCACCGTCATCGGACAAGAAGGTGCCGGTCATCTGATCGTTCCCCCCGTGGCGCAACATGAAGTTCACGTGCCCTGTGACGGGAGATTGATCGTCGGACCAGACCAGCCGGCCGCGGACCGCGGGTAGCTGGATCAGATCGACCCGGTGCGTAGCGCCCGTTCTCTGGAGCACCAAGTGGGAGTCCGCGCTCTCCACCTCGCGGCCGTCGATGCTTCGCACCAGGAATTCGAGGGGCAGCCAAAACTGAAGCTCATCGAGTTCCCACTGCGGTTGGAAGGCGAAGTGCCCGTTGCCGTCGATGCGCAGCATGGCTCCCGGCTTGAGCCCCAAGAGTGCGAGGAGCTGGCTCTCCAGGGAGGACTCGCCCGCCAGAAGTCCAAAGTCCCCCGCGAGCCGGACCTGACGGATTGCTAGTTCGCGCCCCGGGGCCACGCCGTCGACGGTGACCTGACCGGTGGCCGGTTCAGAGATCGACAGCACAACGGGCCAGTCCACGGACCAGTCAAAGGAGTCGGTCGCGCTGGCGCGGGCTTCCTCCACCTCGACGCATCGCCCAAGAAACCCCTCCGCCGCGGCGAAGAGTCGGCCACCATCGAGACCCGGAATTCGCACGCGGCCATCTTCGTTGATCTCTAGCTCCTGCAGCTCCCCAGATGACCCAAGCCAGGCGGCGCGCGCCCTGGAGAGGGGCTCGCCCGCTGGATCTGCGACCCGAGCGAAGCGTGCCGTTTCGACACTCGCCTGACGCGCTGGCTCCTCGGTGATCCGTGCAGACTTGCGCGCGTCATCCGTCGTCGCCAATGACACGAGGGAGGTCGATGATTCCACCGAGCCCTCGGGCAGATCGGACGCACGGCTCTCAGGCAGCGTCGCCAGGAGATCGCCTGCATTCGATGGGTCCTGACCCGCGAGGGGCCCGAAGAACACGATGGCTAACGCGGCGACAACAACGAGGGAGAAAGCGATCTTCATGGCGATTGCGGCAAGGGGGAAGAAGCTGCCGGTCACGGCTCCCACCGGGGTCGCGGCCTGAGGCGCCGCCCCTTGGGAACCGGAGGATGCGCCCGGCAACGGGGCGGACGGTGGCACGGACTCGAGCACCATGAACAAGAGACCCGCCGTCCAGCCCTCGCGTCCGCGGGGCGATGCAGCGAGCCGTTCAGCGAGACGAGCCTTGGCCCGGGAGATCCGCTTGCGCATGGAGGCTGGGGAGACTCCGGCCTCCTCGGCGATGTCGGCCTGGGGGCGGCCCTCCAGGAAGAACGCCACGATGACCTCCCGATCCGCAGGGTCGAGCCCCTGGATCTCTGCGCTGAGATCCATGTGAAGCTGGACTCTGCGTGAGGCCGCATCGGGCTCCGAGGCCTCAGGCCTCGCGCCCTCCGACTCCACGGAGGGCCGAACGCGCTCCCGTTCGAGCTTGCGAAACAGCTTCCGGCGCGCGATCGTGCCCAACCAAGCGCGGAGCCTCGTGCCACGAAGGGCCGGCGGGGCCTTGATCGCGTCGTGGAGGACATCCTGCGAGAGGTCAAGCGCCGCCCACTCGTCACGCAGGAGCGATCGGGCAAGGCCCTTGACCCAGTCCGCCTCCGCGAGGAGCGCGTCGAGGTCGCTGAGCTGGTTCTGTGCGGGTAGGGATTCGGTCATGGGTCTTTTTAGTCTCCCGAAGCGGGTGACACCACGCAGGAGGGTGTGACCCTCGTTCCCAAAGAAGCTGCAGATCTCCTCTACGCGCCCAGCCCGTTGGAGACCCGGTCTCCGACGCCAGAGCACTCAAGAAGGACCAGACTGGCACTCCCTCACCCTCGCGCCCTATCCTCAGTCACCCCGGCGGACGTCGCGCCCGCAACACCGCTCGCCGCCATCCGGCCCGACGATCCAGTGGCTAGGCCGCTAGGTCACCGTACCGCGGGGCGCGTACCGGGGGTCTTCCCAGAGCCGGTCCACCATCACCTTTGCGATGACCTCGACCGCGGTGTCCACGTCACCCTCGTCGATGAACAGCGGCGTGAAGCCAAAACGCATGATGTCGGGGGCGCGGAAGTCCCCCACGAGGCCGTGTGCGATGCAGGCGTTCATGGCGGCGTGGCCGTGGGGATGGCTGAATGACACCTGGGACCCGCGCCCCTCAGCGGAGCGCGGGCTTGCGAGAGCGAGGTCCGGGCAGCTTGCTTCCACGCCCGCAATGAAGCGGTCGATCAAGCGAATCGACTCAGAGCGCACGGCCGCCAGGTCCACCGTATCCCAGATATCGAGCGACGCCTCCAGCGCAGCCATCTGCAGGATGGCCGGGGTTCCGACGCGCATGCGAGCCACGCCTTCGCCGGGTCGGTAGCTCGACTCGAATGCGAACGGGGCGTCGTGGCCGAGCCAGCCGGACAGCGCAGGGCGCGCTCTTTCTGCATGGCGTGGCGCCACATAGATGAAAGCTGGCGCGCCGGGCCCACCGTTGAGGTACTTGTAGGTGCAGCCCACGGCGAAGTCGACGCCGCACTCCGCAACGGACACCGGAAAGGCGCCCGCTGAGTGCGCGAGGTCCCAAACGCACAGCGCACCCGCCGCGTGGGCTTTGGCCGTCAACGCCGCCATGTCGTGCCTGCGCCCGCTCCGGTAGTCCACTTCGGTCAGCAGCAGCACCCCCACTTCGTCCGTGATCGCGCCGGACACCGCATTCGGGTCCACGACGCGCAAGCTATGGCCGCCCTTTAGCGTGCCGATCAACCCCTCGGCGACGTAGAGGTCGGACGGGAAGTTCCCGCAGTCGGAGAGGATCACCTTGCGCTCTGTCATCGCGAGCGCAGCCGCTAGCGACTGGAAGACCTTGATGGAGAGCGTGTCCCCGAGGGTCACGTGACCTGGCTCTGCTCCGATGAGACGTCCGATCCTGTCCCCGAGCCGCATCGGCTGCTCCATCCAGCCCGCGCGGTTCCAAGCCCCGACCATCATCTCGCCCCACTCGTGATGGAGCGTCTGCGCGACGCGGCCGGGGGTCGCGAGAGGCAAGGGCCCGAGGGAGTTGCCGTCGAGGTACACCACCCCGGGTGGCAGATGGAAGAGAGCCTTCGTTGCCGCGAAATCTGTCATAGTCTAGATCGGCGAATGATAGCAACCCTTCGCGCCACAAGAGGATGAAGCAGACACAGGAGGCCAAGTCCAGGACTCAGCGCAAGAGCCTCGGACGACATCGGGCGGCGCCCTTCGTTCTTGGAGGCGTAGTCCTCGCGCTGACGATCGGCGTGGGGATGCTCCTCGATGGCGGTGAAATGCAGGGCGGGCATCACGGCGACGCTACCCTGCTGCTGGTGCTGATCGTCGCGGTCGGCGCGGCTCTCTTCTTGTACGACCCGGTCATTCGGTGGCTGGATCGTTTGACGGGCCGCTAGCCCACGGCTGGGCTGGGATACGCGCTGTGATGCGCCCTGGGATTCGCGCCGGGAACGACCCGGGAAATCGCGCCGCGGTTCTGTGTCACAAAACCCGGTCCGACTTCGAAGGCCCCCCTATGGACGCCACTCCCATGACACGAACCCTTCGCCTTTCGGCGCTTGCGGCCCTCCTCCTCATCGCTGGCTGCGCGCAACGCACAGAGTCGGCGACCGCCGCGGAGCCGCCAACCGCCGCAGAGCCTGCGAACGGCGAGGTCGTCGACGCTCACACGGAAGTCGAGCCCCGTGCGGCGGAGCCGATGAAGCTCGCGGCCGCCCCGCAGGCGGCTGTCGCCCAGCTCCAGGCGGCCTCCAAGAAGGGGCCCGTCTTGGTCTTCAAGCACAGCCCCATCTGCCCCGTAAGCGCCGCTGCCCACGAACAGTTCCAGACGTGGATGGGTGAAGAGGAGGCGTCGGAGGTCCAACACGCCCACATCGACGTGCTGGCAGAGAAGCCTCTGGCACGGGGCATCGTTGCCGAGCTCGATATTCGGCACGAGTCGCCCCAGGTTCTCCTGTTCCACGACGGCGAGGTGGTGTGGCACGCGAGCCACGGCGCCATCACGGGGGAGTCCCTTTCCGAGCAACTCATGTTGCTCGAAGAGTGAGAGGCGCAAAGCCGAAGACGGCAGAGTCCCGAACTGACTCGGGGTCGCACTTGTGTCACCCGGAACGGACGTACGGCCGCGGCGAATCGGGCACTTTGACTCCCGCTGTGCCTCAAGCTGCACCGCAAGTCGGTCGGTCGAGCCTCGTCTCGCAGAGAAGCAGAATGAGACGGAACCGCCCGCGACGAGTTCCCGTCCGGGAAGGACAAGATGTGGCTACGATGTGTGGCCTTCATCTCGTTCTCCCTCACCTCTACCTCGCCCGCACATGCACCGTTCGTTGCTTTACGTCACGCTTGCAGTTTGTACTCCAGGCCTCGCGGTTGCTGCTCAGCAGCCTGTCCAATCCACTGCCCCGCAGCTTGACGCCAGCCAGATCAAACTGAGGTACGGGTCCTTCGATCCCCTCAAGACTCAGCCCGAGGTCATCGAGGCGCTCCGTGGCTCCGCCGAGCAAAACCTCGTGATCGTGCAGTTCAAGGCGACGCCTACTAAGGCCGGCCGCGAAGCGATCGCCGAGGAAGGCGGTGAGGTCATCGGGTACTTGCCCGACAACGCTTACGTCGTGCGCGTGAAGCCCGAGGGCGCGGCCGAGATCCGCGAAAACGACTTGGTCCGCTGGGTCGGTGCTTACCAGCCTGCATTCCGCCTTCAGCCCGAGCTGATGGACAACGAGACGTACGCCCAGCCCGAGGCGGCCCGCTACAACGTGGTCGTCGCGAACAAGCGGACCGACAAGTCCAGCCTCCTGAAGAAGGTCGTGGACCTCGGTGGCACGGTCAACGACGAGCACGAGGGCAGCATCCTCGTGGAAGTCACGCTGACCGGCCCCCAGCTCCTCGCCGTGGCTGGCCTCGACGAGGTCCTCTGGATTGACCTTTGGACCGAGTCGGAGGAAGACATGGACAACGCCCGGATTCAGGGCGGCGGAGACTACATCGAGGCCCAGGCTGGCTACACCGGCACCGGCGTCAACGCTCACATCTACGAGGGCGTTGAGGCCACGCACCCCGACTTCACCGGTGGTGTCATCAACGTGCGAAGCGGCGGCGCAGCCCAGTCCCACGGACACGCCACGGCAGGCATCGTCTTCGGCAACGGGTCGAGCAACCCTGCCGTGCGCGGCATGGCCCCCGACGCGGGCAAGTTCTACACGAACTACACGAGCACGACCGCCTCGCGCTACCAGATCGTCGACGACCTGGTCAACGTGCACAACGTCAGCCACACCACGGCCTCGTGGGGCGGCGGACGAACGTTCTTCTACACTTCGACGTCGGCGGAAGCAGACGACATCGTCTTCGACCACGACATCCTGTGGACCCAGAGCCAGTCGAACGCAGGCAACCAGGACTCGCGTCCGGAAGCCTGGGCCAAGAACATCATGTCGATCGGCGGCGTACGCCACGGCAACAACGCCAACCCGCTGGACGACACCTGGTCCTTCGGCGGAAGCACCGGCCCGGCGTCTGACGGCCGGATCAAGCCGACGCTGAGCGCTTACTACGACGGCACCGGCACGTCGGACCGCACGGGCAGCTCGGGCTACTCCAACGGCGATTGGAGCTCCAACTTCGGTGGCACTTCCGGCGCTACGCCGATGGTCGCAGGTCACAACGTGCTCGCGATCGAGATGTTCACCGACGAAGTCGCTCCGGGCCAAGGACCGTTCGGCAACACGCTCCGCGTTCCTGGCGGCACCAGCCACCAGAACCGCCCCCACTTCACGACTTTGAAAGCACTCCAGGTCGTCAGCGCGAACCAGTACGCGTTCAACGCGAGCAGCAACGACAACCGCCGCGAGCATGTGGGCTGGGGCTTCCCGAGCTTGGAGAACCTCTGGGACGACCGCGCGACGACGAGCATCGTCGACGAGACGGACGTTCTGACCCAGGGGCAGTCGACCCTCTACTCCGTCAACGTGGGCGCGAGCACGCCGGCGTTGAAGGTCTGCCTCAACTGGAACGAGCCGGCGGGCAACCCCGCGGCCAGCTCCCAGCTGATCAACAACCTTTCGGTGCGCGTCACGTCGCCGACGAACGACGTCTACTGGGGTAACCACAACCTCGAGAGCGGCAACTGGTCCACCACCGGCGGTAGCGAAGACGTCGTCAACTCCCTGGAGTGCGTGTTCGTCCAGAACCCGGCGATCGGACCTTGGACCGTCGAGGTGATGGCCACGTCCGTCGTGCAGGACAACCACGTTGAGACCCCGGGCGTCGACGCCGACTACGGCCTCGTCATCGTGGGCGGTACGGAAGGCTTCTTCTCGACCGCGTGCGCCGGCGTGGGCAACTCCACCGGCTTCCCCGCCAACCTCGACCTTGTGGGCAGCCCCGTTCTCTCCGACATGGACCTGACCGTGACCGTCGACCAGCTTCCGCTGAACTCGCTCGGCTACGTCGTGACTTCGCAGGAAGTCAGCGTGATCATGAACCCGGGTGGAAGCATGGGCAACCTGTGCATCTCGAGCCCGACCATCGGTCGCTACGCAGGCAACGTCCTGAACTCCGGCTCCACGGGTTCGGTGTCGATGGCCATTGACCTGAACGCCATCCCGACCGCGACGGGCACGACCTCCGCGATGGTTGGCGACACCCGCTGCTTCCAGTACTGGTACCGCGACCAGGTTCTCACCTTCGCTGTGTCGAACTTCTCCAGTGCGAAGTGCGTGATCCTGCAGTAGAGCAGAGTGAGGCCGGAGAGATCCCGGCTCAACGTCGGCGCCCGCAGCGA
>CALHGQ010000504.1 GCA_938030175.1 uncultured bacterium
ACAGCCACCTGAACGTGTTCTTGGCCGTATCGATCTCCCACTCGGCCCAGAGCCTCTTGGCCATGCTGTTCGTGATCGCCGCCATCGCCTCGATGGCTCCGGACCCCGTCGCCCAGCCCCTCGGGGAGTGGTTGAAGCCGCGTCGCGTCAAGATCCTCCGCGCCCGTGCGTCGAGGGCGCGCTCAGGGCTCAAGGAACGTCAGCGGCGCAGCCCGCTGAGAGCGGCCTAGGACATGGCTTCCACGCCCGTACCTTCCGGCCCTGGGACAGGCGACGCGGTGGACGTCACCGTCGTCGTGGTCAGCTATCGGACCCGCGACATTACGCTGGAGTGTTTGCGTTCGTTCATCGCCGAGCTCGGCTCGCTACGGGCCGACCTCATTGTGGTGGACAACAACTCGCCTGATGGCTCGGCGGAGGCGATCGCGGAGCTCTTCGCCGCGACGGAGCAAGAGGGACTGACGACGAGGCTCCACGCTTCGAAGGAGAACCTTGGGTTCGGGGCCGCCTGCAACATGGGCGCGCTCGATGCCCGCGGGCGCTACGTGCTCATGCTCAACCCCGACACCGTGACCCTGCGCCGTGGTGTCGAGCGCCTCGTTCAGTTCGCGGACCGCCACCCGGAGGCGCGCATGTGGGGGGGGCGAACGCTGCACCTCGACGAAACGCTGAACCCGGCGTCCGCGTGGGCCCAGCCAACGCCTTGGAGCTCGCTCTCGTGCGCGCTCGGCCTCGCCTCGAAGTTCCCGGACAGCGCGCTGTTCAACCCCGAGGGCTACGGGGGCTGGGATCGCTCCACCGAGCGTGAAGTGGAGATCGTGTCGGGCTGCTTCATGCTCGTCGAGACGGCTCTTTGGAACGACCTCGGCGGGTTCCACCCTGACTTCTGGATGTACGGCGAGGACGCCGACATTTCACTGCGTGCCCGCGCCTCCCACGGGGCGCGTCCGCTGATCGACCCCAGCTCCGAGATCGTTCACATCGGCGGCGCCTCGGAGTCGGTCCGCGAGGATCAGATGGTCCGGCTCTTCAGCGGCAAAGCCCAGCTCTACGCCAAGTTCAGCGGCCCGATCGCGGGTCGCTTCGAGCTCTACTGCCTGAACCTGTGGGCGGCGATCCGCGCGGGGCTCCTCACGCCGCTTTCGCTGCTGCTCCCGGGCAAGAAGGCTTCGGCCAAGGCGTGGCGCGGCATCTTTGGCCGGCGCTCCGAGTGGCACAAGGCCTTCCATGGGACTGAACGCTACGCATCGGAGGTGCGCGGAGCGTCGCGTCAGACGGCGGCGCCCGGAGCAAGCTCCGTCGGAGGGTCGCCGTCATGATCGCCGATGCCAGAGCCGCAGGATCCGCCGCAGGATCCGCCACAGGGCCCGCTGAAGGGCCGCCCGTTCCCCGTGGACGCAAACGGCTCCTCGCGATCGCCTCCGCCGGCGGACACTGGGCCGAGCTCGTGCGGCTCCGCCCGCTGCTTGACGAGTACAAGGTGACGTACGTCACGACCAATCGCGGCTACCGCGTGGACGTGGGGGATCAGCCCTTTCGCGTCGTCACCGAAGCGAGCCGCTGGGATCGCCTTAGGCTCGTGCGTTCCGCGCTCCAGGTGCTATGGCTTCTCATTCGCTTGCGCCCAGGGGTGGTGATCACCACGGGGGCGGCGCCCGGTTGGTTCGCGCTGTTCCTGGGCAAGAAGCTTGGCGCGAAGACCATTTGGATCGACAGCTTGGCCAACGGCGAGGAGCTTTCCATGAGCGGCCAGCGCGCGGCCAAGCACGCGGACCTGTGGCTGACCCAGTGGCCTGAGCTAGCCCGTGAGGGCGGCCCGGAGTACGCGGGGAGCGTCCTATGATCTTTGTGACCGTCGGCAGCCAGCTGCCCTTCGATCGGCTTGTGCACGCCGTGGACGCGTGGGCCCACGCCACGGGTCGCGCCAGCGATGTACTGGCCCAGGTGAGCTCTTCCGACGCTCCGCCCCAGCACATTGAGTGGCAAGAAGAGATGCAGCCGTCCGAGTTCAACGCGGCGGTGGAGAAGGCGGACCTCATTGTGGGGCACGCCGGAACCGGCACGATCATGGCGGCCCTTTGCGCGGGCAAGCCGGTCGTCGTGCTCGCCCGACGGGTTGGCCTGCAGGAAACCCGCAACGACCACCAGGTCGCGACCATCGAGCGCTTCAGGGACCTCCAAGGTTTCAGCGGCACGACCGAGGCCGAGGGCATCCCAGCCCTGATCGAAGAAGCGCTCGGGAACCTGGCGGAAGTCCAAGCTGGGACGGCGGCGGGGGGCGGGTCGAATCCCCGTGCGGGCGTGGGCCTCAGTCCCTACGCTACGGGGCCGATCCTCGAGCGCCTGCGCGGCTTCATGGACGGTGCCCTGTCATGAGCGCCCATCAAGAGACCCAGGCCGCCCCGCCGGCAACCGAACAGCCCGGAACCAAGCAGCCAGAGGTCCGCGAGTTCGACGGCGTCGTGTGCTTCGGCGGCGAGGACTGGTGGTACCACAACCGCGCTCACTACGACATGCAGATGATGCGCGAGCTCTCGTATCGCATGCCGGTGTTGTACGTCAACTCCATCGGGATGCGGGTGCCGACCGTGACCGAGGGAGGGATGTTCTTCAAGCGGGTCCAGCGCAAGCTCAAGAGCTTCTCGCGCGGCCTCGTCCGGGTGCGCGACGGCTTTTCCGTGCAGAGCCCCGTGGTGGTGCCCGGGCGCCGTGGGATGAAGCTCTCCGGCTTCCTTCTGCCGCGTCAAGTGGCGCGCGCTGCCCGCAAGCTCGGCATGCGTAACCCTTTGATTTGGGTCGCCTGCCCCCCTGGCATTCAGGCCGCTCTTCAGATGAAGCACGCGGGGCTCGTCTACCAGCGCACCGACCGCTTTGAGTGCTACGAAGGTGTCGACCAAGCGCTCATCAAGAGCTTCGACGTCACGCTCAAGCGCGAGGCTGACCTCGTGCTCTACTGCTCGCGGCATCTCTACGAGTCCGAGACCGCCGAAGGCCACCCCGCGGCCTTCATCGATCACGGCGTCGACTTCAGCGACTTCGTGGCCGCCGGCGACCATCCCGACGCGCTCGGTAGCGCGGCGCCCCAGCAGATCCGGGAGTCGCTACAGGGCGTCACCGGCCCGCGCGTGGGCTTCGTGGGGGACATCGACTCCGCCGTGTTCGACCACGAGCTCTTGCTGCAAACGGCCGCGCTGCTCCCCGAGGTGCAGTTCGTGCTCGTGGGATCCTGCTCACTCCCAGAAGGGTGGGCAGACAGTGCCTCCAACGTGCATCTCACGGGACGTGTTCCCTACGAAGATGTGCCCGCCACCATGGCGGCCATGGACGTCTTGATGATGCCGTGGCACCGGTCCGAGTGGATCGAAGCGTGCAATCCGATCAAGCTCAAGGAGTACCTCGCGACGGGCCGCCCCGTGGTGTCGACGGACTTCCCCGAGCTGCGTCACTACGAAGGGCTAGTGGCGATCGCCAACGAGCCCGAGCCCTTCGCGGCTGCCATCCAGAGGAGCATCGACGACGCAGACCCGACGCTTGTGGTCCGTGGCCGTGAGCGCATTGCGGACGCGACGTGGACGTCGCGCGCTGCCTCCGCGCTGGAGGAACTCCAGCGTCGCTGCGGGCTCACGGCGCGGAGTTGACTCCGTCGAGGGAGGGCGCCTTAGCGGGGCCGCAGGAGGCCGCGCGCGTCAGCAACTCGCGCCGCTGTTGGGTCGTGCGGCCTTCTTCAACGGGCTGCTAGGCCACGAAGAAAGCCGCGGGGCCCGATCGGGCCCCGCGGCTTGTTTCATTCGCGAACGATGCGCGATCAGTAGGCGCCCTTGCCGGAGAAGACCGCGCCGAACGTCTTCCAGATCAGCTTGAGGTCGAGCCCTAGGGAGCGCTGCTTGCGGTAGCGAACGTCCATGCGCATCCACTCGCGGAAGGTCACTTCGCTGCGGCCGCTGACCTGCCAGATGCAGGTGATGCCGCCGGTGATGTCGAGGCGCTGGCGCTGCCAGGTCTCGTACTCCTTAACCTCGTCGAGCACGGGCGGGCGCGGGCCCACCAGCGTCATGTCGCCCTTCAGGACGTTGAAGAGCTGCGGGAGCTCATCGAT
>CALHGQ010000505.1 GCA_938030175.1 uncultured bacterium
CTTCACTGCGAGCGTCGAACTCCCCCACGTGGACGTGCGCCAGGTTTCGAACTCCATGCGGACGATGATTACCGACGCCAACACCCAGCAGATGCTGCCGGCGGGAAACTCCAACACCATGATCATCGTGGGCTTCGGTGACCAGGTCCACGGCATGGTCCAGGCCCTGAAGAACATGGATGCGGCGGCAGCCTTGGGCGCCGAGGGCATCCAGCAGGCGAGCGCAGTGATTCGCATGATGAACGGCAACGCCGTTCAAGTCGCCGACATCATGAACCGGGCCTACGCCAAGCCCGAGGGCTCGTCTTCTTTCAACGATCCCCGATTCGCGGCTGACACACGGACGAATTCGATCCTTGTCACTGCCAGGTCCCGGGACCTCGGAACGCTCCGCGTCCTGATCGCCGCCCTCGACATCAAGAAGCAGTGAGCCGATAGGGTCGCCGTCCGGCCAAGGTCACGGAGAGAGATCGCAGAACGAAGAAGCCGGGGGCCCCGCTGATGATTTCAGCGGGGCCCCCGTCGTTCGCGTTCAGTTGGACGGCAACTCCACCGGTTTGTATCCGCCCTTCGATTTGAAGTAGAGAGCGATCAGCCCGAAGACGATGAACAGCAGCGCCGGGAACCTGACGGCGTAGCGCAGGACGTCGCGCCCCGCTTGGAGCTGCGCCTCGCCCTGGGGCTCACCTTCTTGGTAGACGCCCGCGATGGCCGCTTGCTCCTCCTCGGGAAGCGATGCCATAAAGGTCGCGGCCTCCTCGGGGACAATGCGCTCGTGTTCCATCCACATGAACCGGCCGCCCCCCGTGGCAGCGGCTTCGAGCGCTGGTGCCTTGGCCGCCACCGTATCGTGGATCGACCGGTCGAACGCAGCGCCTAGGAGCGGCGTGCCGACAATACCCGCCGACAAGAGGCCGATGGCGGAAACGGTGTTGAGGGTGAGCGCGCCGCCCTGCGGGTAACGCTCCGACGTGAAGCCAAGAACGCACGGCCAGTAGTAGGTCTGACCCAGCGCGTAGAGCACGAAGGCGATGAACACGGCCGCGCCAGTCGCGCTCGAAAGCCAAAAGAGGCCGACAGCGGAGAAGATCCCGCTGATGCAGAGCAGGCTCGGCGGGCTGAAGTGCTTGAGCACGCCCCCCGCGAAGATGCGCAGGACAAGCATGATCGAGGCCGAGAACACAAGGGCCATGGCGGGGTTGATCTCCAGGTCGTTCAGGACCGGCGCCATGAGGCCCTTGATCCAACCGTCCGTGCCCAGCTCAGCCGTCGCCACTGGGATCATGAGCAGGCACATGAGGAAGAAAACCGGGCGCCCGAAGCTCTTCACCACGACCCCGAAGATGGCCCCCACCAAGGCGCCGGCGCCTAGGCTGATCTCAAACCACATGTCGGGGCGCGTCACGCCGCCGAGCTGGAAGATCTGGTTGCCGATCTCGTAGATCATCAGGCCGGACGCGAGGAACGCGGTCAGGAAGCCCACCTGGCGCAGCATTTCGACGTAGGGAACGCCCGCTTGCACGCGCTCATCCGTGGGGAACTTGCAGGGCAGGTACATCAAGAGGTACGGAACCGCGGGCACGAGGATCCAGAGCGCGTGGGCGCGCCACGTCAGGCCGCCGTCCACCATGCCTTCGCTGCCGATGATGAGGAGCGTGCCAAGCACGAGTCCGGCGGGCCAAGCGGCGTGGAGGATCGTCAGCCACTTGGTCTTCTCGCGCGGGTAGACCGCGGCACATACGGGGTTGATCACGGCTTCGACGATGCCGTGTCCGAGGCCTGCGGCGAGCGCCGAGAAGTAGAGGCCGAGGTAGCTGTCCGCGAGGTAGGTCCCGACGCCCGAGCCCACCTGGAGGACGAACGCGACCAGCATCGGGAACTTGTAGCCGGTGCGATCGATGAAGAGGCTGAAGCCGATCATCGTCAGCGCGATCGGCCACAGCGAGGCGCCGAACACCTCTCCGATCTGCTGCTTCGAGAGGCCTAGCTCGGCGCCGTACTCGCCGCCCATGGCGACTCGAAAGGCAAAGCCGACGCCTGCGGCGGCCAGGGACAGAAAGCTCGCCCAGAAGAGAAGTCGCTTCTCCCCAGTGGTCAGGTCGCTTGCGCGGGTGATGTTGGACACGTTGGTGGTTCTCTTCTCTTCGGGGGGAACGGTCGTTGAAATCCGCGAGCAGCCTACGCCATTCGGCTCGGAATCGTCGAACCGCTCCACGCAGAAGCGCGCTCCGTCCTCCTTCGCGTCCAACGGGTCGAGGCTGCCACTTTTGCGTCGGAGATCGAGCGCCACGGCCCGAGGCGCCGCGCGGCTGGACAGGCGGCAGGGAATACGGCACCGTAGCCGCGATGCTAATGATCAACACCTCAGTCACACTGATTGTCGCCCTGCTGATGCTCAGCGCATGCGGCGCAGCTCCCGCGCGGCTCGCAAGCCACCAGCCAGCGGAAGCGACCGACACACTCTCGGCCCGCAACGCCAAGACCCTTGGCTGGCTCACCGTCTGTGGTCAGCCGAGCGAGGCCGATCTCAGGACCCTCGCGGCGACAGGGACGGCCTGCGTCATCAACATGCGAACGGCCGATGAGATGGCGGACGTCGAATTCGACGAGAAGGCCGCGGTCGAAGCCCTCGGCATGCAGTACCTCCACCTACCCGTCTCCGGCGTGGAGTCACTGACCGACGAGTTCTTTGCCGAAGCGCGCGAGGGGCTGCGAGAGTGCAGCGCCGAAGGCGTTCTCATGCACTGACGCGGCGCCAGTCGGATCGGCGGTGCGCTGATCGCATACCTCGTCCTGGACGAGAAAATGGAACTGGAAGAAGCCGTGACCCTCGCGAAGGAGATGGGTCTAAAGAGCGAGGGCATCGAAACCCGCGCGCGCGAATACGTGAGCAGTACGG
>CALHGQ010000506.1 GCA_938030175.1 uncultured bacterium
GGTTACGCCGCGTTGATCCACCCCTTCGAAAACGGCCGGATCACCTGCGGCCCGCGCGGGACCCGTCGCGTCCAGGGCGTGGGTGATGGTCGGGCCCCCGTTGTCCGAGGGTGGTAGAAGGCCCGAATCAAGCGGGTCGGCCGCGCTGCCCACCAGGTTGCCGTTCTGACCATTGGTGAAGTGAGGAGCGCTATCACCATGGCCAATGAGGTTGTGTCCCCGTGAGGAAACGAAGCCGAGCAGATCGCTATTCGCTCCGCTGGCTCCGTATTGCCCGCTACGATCGAGTTCCTGAACCTTGTCGTCACAGGGAAGAAGGACTGAATACCACCCACGTAGTAGGTATCTACATTGTCCACGATCGTTGAGTTGACGATCTGAGCATCGGCATAGCTGATGAGCACCGCAGCACCGTAGTAGGTTTCAGATCCGGTCACGGTGGAGCCGCGCATGGAGAGCCGCGTAAACTCCATGGCCAGCGCGCCGGCACCGGAACCGACGCTGCCGCCGATGGTCGTGTTCTCGATGAGCACCGGGCCGCCCATGAAGGCTCCGATGGAACCGGCGAACCCCTGGATGGTCATGCTGTCCTCGATCGTCGAATTTCGAATCGTGAGAGGATCGGAACCCGTCTTCTGGTAGATCCCGCCGCCGAAGCTACTCGTTGTGTTGCCACTGAGCGTTGAATTCTCGAGCGTCAGTGTACCGCTATTGCGGAAAGCCCCGCCGCCATCGAAACCACCGAGGCCATTAGCGATCGTGAGGCCGTCGGCCCGGACTGTGCCGGACGCTTGGACAACGACAACTGAACGGTCATGTTTCCGTCCAAGGTGGTCAGTGCCTTTCCGCTAGTCCCGACGAGTCCAAGATCCTTGGCGATCGTTAGGTTTTCCTGGTAGACGCCCGGAGCGATCTGAATCACGTCCCCGGATGTCGCCGCCGCGACGGCTTCCGAAACGGTACAGAATGGGAGTGCGGCTGTTCCGTAGCCGGCTACTCGCCGTGGAAGGCCTTCGACACGCCGTAGCTATCCTCGAACCAGTTCCAGCTCTTGACCTTGCCGTCCTTGACCTCGACTCGAACGGCCCAGCTGAAGACGCCCGTCTTAGCGCCGGACTTGGTCAAGGTGGCGCTCATGGTGCCCATGAAGACGGCCTGGTCGTCTTTGACGAAGCTGTAGTCGGTGGTCCAGGTGTCGGCCTTGAGCCCCGAGGCGAAGGCTGGCATGAACTTGCCGAAGACTTCGTCAGGGCCGCTCCAGGATCCGATCCAGGGGACGCGCTTGTCGCCTTCGTTGTGCCAGACGAAGTCGCTCGCCATGAGGCCTCGCAGCGTTTCGCCGTCGCCTGACCCTGCGGCCGTGAGGAACGCTTTTGCGGTGGCAAGGGTCGCGGCGGATGCGTCGGCCTTGGCCGTCTCGCCGCTGGCCTCCTTCGCCTCTTGCATGCCGGGGCTGAGCGCGGAGAAGCCGAGCGCGACGGCGGCGGCGAGACAGGCACTCGCGGCGGAGTTCAGTAGGAGGGTCATGGTAGTTCTTGGGCTGGGGAGTGGAATGATGTGGCAAACTGCACCCGGGGCGGCGCGGGTCGCGACGCCCTTCGAGTACGGGAAGAGGTTGAAGCCCAGCTCGAACTCGAACAAGGTCGGAAGGCGACACGCAAATGGTCAATAAGCGACAACCCGAGGCGCTGCCACCCACCCAGGAGGTTCGCTTCGCTCACCCCGACGGGCCGTCCGTTCACGTGCAGACCATCCGGCTCTCCGAACTGCGGGGCCGGGAGATGTCGCACTCCATCTACGGGCAGTCGCGGCTCGACTTTCATTTGATGCAGATCGTGCTTGAAGGCGATGGGGCGCACTGCGTCGACTTCGAGATGTTGCCGCTGCGGAAGGGAGACGTTCTGCTCATTCGACCGGAGCAGGTACATGCGTTCGATGAGGCGTCGACCCACGAAGCCCTGCTCGTGATCTTCCTGCCCGAGGCTTTGGCCGAACCGTTGCCGCGGGACTTCGTTTGGAGACGGGAGAACGTGCTGCACCCCACGGGTGAGGACTTCTCGCTCCTCGTCGATCTGGCCACTTCGCTCGGCGAGCTCCCCCGTCGAGGCGAGGTCATCCGAACCGTTGATCTTGGCAAGCATCTCTTGGGCGCGTTGGTGACCGCCACGAAGCATCTCGTCGAAGAGCGGCGCACCACTGATCCGGCGAGGCTGCCCGGGTCGGCCGATCTCATGGAGCGTTTCGACGGCCTGTTGGAACGTCACCTTCTGACCCAGCACGGCGTCGCCTGGTATGCGGACCAACTCGGCGTCTCCACGAGAACCTTGGCAAGGGCCTGCGACGCAACCGTTGGGACGAAGCCCAAGCGCCATATCGATCTGCGGCTGGGCCTCGAAGCGAAGCGCCGCCTGATCTTCTCGCCCGTCACGGTGGAGGACCTATCGGGCTACCTCGGATTCAGCGAGCCCACCAACTTCGTCAAGTTCTTCCGAAGAGTCGTGGGGCAGACTCCCTCGGAGTTCCGCCGCGAGATGCTTGGGGACGGGGCCTGACCTAGCCCAGCCTCTCGAGTAGCGGGACTCTGTGTCCTGTGCTTCGCAGTTCGGTGAAGCACGGCGCCACGGTGCTGCGAGAGAAGTGAAGTGCGGGATAGCTGGAACTTCTCGCACAAAGTGGGTGGTGGTCTGGACGGGTTGTGCAGGAGACGGTCGTTGCGCCCACGCGCTCGTACCCCACAAATCCGAACCGGAGCCTGCCATGACCTTCTCACCTACGAACTTGCTGAAACTCCTCTCCGCTGTGCTCATCACCGGCGCGTCGGCGTCCGCCCAAGTGACCTGGGTGGTCGATGATGACGGTGGTCCAGGCGTGGACTTCACCGATATCCAGATGGCTGTGGATGCTGCGTCGAGCGGCGACCTGATCGATGTGCGCGATGGCGATTATGGGGGCTTCGTTGTCGATACGCCCCTGCGGATCATGGGGTCCGGATCGGGATTCAATCGAACTGAGATCTCAGGAGTCGTTCGCTTCGAGAGCCTCCCAGCCAACACATGGTCGGCGCTCACCGACATGCGGATGGACCGAATGCACGTCGATGAGTGCGCGGGGACGGTACTACTCGATGACCTTGCCACCCGCCAACCCTCCAATGGCCTCCTGGTGACGGACAGCGCGGACGTTCGCGCACGCGGACTCTCGATTCGCTCGGGGCTCTACAGCGCGGGACCTTTGGCCACCGTACGCGACTCGCGTCTTCAGGTAGCTGACAGCGTCTTCCGTGCTCCCAGATCGAGGGAAGAAGTGGACGGCGTGACCGCGCTTTTGGGCGTGGGTGCTTCGCTGGTCCACGCCACGGACTGCGAGTTCATGGGCGGCCGCGGCGGTGATCAGTCGTCGACCCTCTTTCCGTTCCCTCCCGGCGACGGTGGGCCCGCGATGGTGATCGACGCCGGTTGCCAACTGCGGTTGGTCCGCTCCAACCTCCTTGGCGGTGAGCCCGGTTTGGATCCGATGGTTGTGGGGGATGGCTATGCGGGCGATGGACTCGTGGTGTGCGGTGGAGTCCATCGCGTCTTCGAGTCCACGGTGCTCGGAGGAGACCAAGGCGGAAGCGGCTTCAACGGTCCCGGCGACGACTTCAACCTGCAGTGCGGGGCGATCATCGACTTCACCACGGTGACACCGTCCATGGATCTGGTAGGCGTCCCGAGCGCCGGGGCGCTCGTCTCCCTCGACTCATACTCTGCGGTGAGTGACAGCCTTCGGATCCTGTTCGGACGCTTTCCCGTCCGAGTCTTCGTGCCTGGCGTAGTGCTTCCGCGATTGGTCGACGTCGGTCGGATCGGCTCCCTCGGCGCGGTTCCAGCGTCTGGCGTGGCGAGCCTCGGCTTGACCATCCCCTCTTGGCCGCGCGGGACCGTGGTGTTCCTCCAGGTTTCCAAGACAAGCGGCGCGGGCGTCACGGACTTCACCAACTCGGTGGCCTTGATCGTTCGGTAGATCGCTACGGTAGCAGCAGGACCTCGATCCGAAGGAGACTCCATGCTGCGACCCAACCCCCGATTCCCAGCCTTTCTACGCAAGGCTCTTGCGGCTGCGTTGATCCTGATCGGGCTCAGCGCTGCACTGCCCGCGAACGCCGCCGTTCCCACCCAAGGCGGAGGCGTGGTGGACCGCGTGGTCGACAAGCTCGACGGCGAGTCGGGGGACCTGGCCAGCGCGGGCGGCATCACCGTCGCCGCGGACGCACTGGTGACGCCGACCGTGGCCGAGTGGCTTGGGCCGCTCGCTCCGGTGGCGCTGTCGCCGTTCTTCGGCGTCACGTTGCTCTCGGGGCTCGCGATCACGATGGACAAGGGCCTCATCCCGGAGAACCGGCTTCTGGCCCGCGCGGCTCCGCTCAAGAGCCCCGCGCTGTTCGCGGTCTTCCTGATTCTCTCGCTGCTCACGTCTTTGCCCCGGCTGACGAAGGTCAGCAAGCCGCTGGTCCAAGCCCTCGACTTCGTCGAAACCTGGTCGGTCGTCGTTGTGATGCTTGCGATCCGCGCGTTTGCGGTTCGAACCAACACGGACCAAGAGGTGGCGGTCATGACCGCAGGCCTCGTCTCCATGACCACCAGCGGCTTCTTGATGGTGGTGGGCACCATCAACATGGTGGTCATCGCGACGGTGCGCTTTGTCACCGAGGTGCTCGTGTGGCTGTCGCCGGTCCCCTTCGTGGACGCACTCTTCGAAACGGGGAACAAGGCGCTGTGCGCGGGCCTCATGGCCGTCTACGCATTCCACCCGATGGCGGCGCTCGCCATCAACGTGGTCATCTTCGCACTCTGCGCGCTCCTCTACTCCCATGCGCTGCGCCGCCTGCGGTTCTTCCGCGAGGTGCTGCTCGCGCCCGTGCTCGCCAAGTTCGGACTCGACGTGGACTCCGAGTTCGGCGGATCCGCTGGCCCGACGGTCCGCGTGTTCTGCCGCGGTAGCCTGGGCCCCTTCTCGGCGAAGGAAGCCCTTTGGATGACCCGCACACCAGACGGCTACTTGCTGACGCGCAAGCGGATGATTCGCCCACCCGTCGAGCACGCGGTGAACGTCGAAGGCGGCGAGATTCGCAAGGGCTGGCTGACCCACACCGTCACGATCGGAGGTGACGAGCTGCTGCTTGGGCGCGCGTGGACTCCACACTTGCCTTCCCTAGCTGAAGCCTTCGGGTTCACTCTCGAGTCCGAGCGCGAAGCCTCGCCAAGCGCAGCGGTCGAGCTGTCCTGAGCCAGGAATCGCCTCTGCGTGCCTCGCAAACCAGCGTCCCGATGTCCCGCCCATGGGGCCGGTTCATCTGGGAAGGCTGCGGGGTACCATGAAGGTTCTCTCCGCCGCCCTGACGCCCAAGTGAAATAGAGCGCGCCCGGTCGTCGCTGCCGTACCAGGGGTACTGCAG
>CALHGQ010000507.1 GCA_938030175.1 uncultured bacterium
CGCGCCACCTAGGACATGACATGATCCAACCAAAGTATCGCCTCCTAGTTCTTGGGGCCTTCGCCCTTGGGGTGTTGTTCCTCGCCGGTCACCTGAGCCTGGGAAGATCATCCGGTTTGGCGCCAGACGTCAGCCACCGAGGGAAAGCGGGGCTACGCGTGGCTAGCTCAATCCGGACGGCCTTGGATAGCGCGGTAGTGCCGCCTGTGGACATGGCCCAACCGCGGTCGCGAGTTGCCACGCAGCTTGCACCTAATGCCTCAGGCCCAAGCACCGCGGCCATTAGAGGCATTGTGGAGGACTCCCACGGCGTGCCCATACCAGCTGCTCACTGCACGCTTCGAAGGAGCCTAGCCCCGATCGGAATGGACAGCCTCATTTTCAGGCGCGCCCCGGAGACAGAGGTGATGGGGGAGGCCCACAGCAAGGACGATGGCACGTTCCGAATAGAAGCCGGTCCTGGGTTTTGGGTTCTTCGAGTGGAACGCGAGGGGATGTCCGCCTGGGAAGAGAGCTTCTTGCAGCGGGGTGACTACCGCCGCGTCTCACTCCAACCTGCGAGCAGCCTTGAGGTACGCGTCGTTGATCGAAACGGGTCGGCGATCGGAGGTGCCAGGGTAGCCCTCCTCAGGGATCGGTACTACGACCCCCGCAGCGCGGCCATGACAGCGGTCACAGACCAGCTCGGCTCGGCCTTCCTACACGACACACCGCGGGGCAAGTGGTTCGTCCATGTCAGTCACCGCAACTACATCAGTCAGATCAACAAGATCGATACAGAGCAAGCGAGCCGCTCTGGCATTGATGTCGCGCTCTGGCGAGGTGTGCGGGTGCGAGGACAAGTGAGACTCGCTGACGGTGCCGAGCTGACAGCACCTGCCACGGTTCGATTCGAGTCAGCAGAGGGACGGCTCTCTTCCCACAGCGTAGAGACTGAGCTCAGTGGACACTACGAGTCGCGGGTCGCTTTTCACCCGGACCTTCACATAGAAATCGCCGCCCACTGCGACGGCTACGGAGAGGTCAGGCGTCGCGTGAGTCTCAGCGATGCACGAAGGGTGAGGGAGATGGCAGTCGACCTCCTTCTTGATGCTCCAGAGCGTCGAGCTGTGGGCGTAGTTCAAGGACCGAACGGAGAGCCACTGAGCAATGTGGACATCTACGTTGTCCCATTAGAGGCCCTCCCCAAGGCCTCCGTCATTCGCATTCCGTCTGCAGTCGAGATGAAGATCAGCGGCGTTCCAGATCTCAACAGCTCGAACCCCGTCACGTCCAAACACGCCGTTACGCGATACGCGACGACCACAGGGCACGATGGACGGTTCTCGGTTCGGGGGCTGCGAGCGGCGATGGCCTACAAGGTACTGGTTGCCCCTGAGGGCTACTCCAACAGGACCCTTTGGATCGAGCCGGGCTCTCCGGGCGAAACGACCGACCTTGGGATCGTCCAGCTCCAGAGCGGTGCCCGGATCTCCGGCTGGGTTGTGGGGGCCGACGGAGCGGCGGTAAAGAACATCAAAGTCGCCATCATCGAGAATGTGTTCCATCCTCTCGAGCCAGAGACGGACTTCCACCCGCGCCGCCCCAGCGCGTACGTCGGCGGCATGGACACGTTGACGAATGCCGATGGATGGTTCTCGTTCGACTCGGTTCCGGCGGCCAACATCATGCTCTCCAGTGGCGGCACGATGTCTGGCCCTTTCGAATTGCGGGAAGGCGAGTCCTTGGGCCCACTCGAACTCGTGGCCAAGCAGGTGAAGTCGGGGGAGGCGGCCAGCGAGGTTACGGTTGACCTGCACATCGTCGATGCCCTGGGGGACCACGTTCCTCACACGTTCCTCCTCATGCAACCACAGGTACCAGCAGCACAAAGCAGCGAGTACGATTTCGCCGCAGTCGGTGGCTACCGATTAGGCGTTGGCAACGAGCTGGGATGGGTGAACGTCAAGGCACCAGCCGGTGTGTACGACGCAGTGGTCAAGGACCTCACGGGCCGCCTGCAGAAGAAGTCGATGACCGTCGAGGTGGGTATAGAGGGTGCCTACGTCGAGGTGCAATTGGACCGCGCCGAACAGCCCCCGATGGACCTGATGGGCGTCGTGCATTCCACGTCAGGATCGCCGGTCGACGGCCTCATGATCACGTTCACACCAGACAAGGCAGAAGTTCTCTGCAGCTGCGCGAAGATGTACGCCTACACCGACGCGGAGGGCGCCTTCAATTTTGGCCCAGTCATGAGCGGCAATCACCGTCTCATGGTCACGGACCCAGACGACAGCGACGCGAGCGTCCAGTTCTACCCAGCGCGCCCAGGAGACTCGATTCAGATCGGACTCGACTGACGCCGGCGTGGCTGGCCGCTGGCGCACAGTCAGCATCTCCTACCTCATATCGCAACGCCTCATGGTGCGACGAGGACTGCGAGAGCGTTCGAGAAGTTGAACTGCCTCGCTGGCCCCGCAGCATCGGTGTACCAGCATTGGAAGTACCTGGTGGTGCCCGGCTGAAGGCCGGACGCAGCGAAGTCTCCGTTCAATGTCGATTGCCCGAGTGCACCGCTAGACATTGGCTGCGAGTTTCGCAGGAGCGGCCCATCGATACAGAGCATTCCGCCAGGCAGGGTTCGCCCGCCGGGCAAGCCGCCAGAGAACCATGTCACCACCTCATGGGCCGGGACCGACCTCACCTGCACCTGGAACTCGTCGAGTGCAAAGCTCCGGGAACCTTCGCTGGTGAGGGTGGCTGGCGCTCCAGTCGAATTAGGTGCAGCGTCACAGAACGTCGCCAATCGAACGTCGGCACGATTCAAGTGGACACTCAGGTTTCCGCTGATCGCCTCTGCCGTCACGAGGTCCGGGTTCCCGTCTCCATTGACATCCCCAACTTCCAGGCAGGATCTTCCCACGAGAACGTCGAAGTACTCTGGAGCATCGAGCTGCCCGTTCCCGAGTGAGCGCAAGTGCGCGACACTTGAGGTCCCCAAGGGGCGGGTCGCCACCACGTCATCCAGTCCGTCCATATCGAGATCAACCAATTGTACACGGCTAGGTCGTCCTTCAATCTCCTGCTCTCCGGTCAGCACGAAGGTCCCGTCCCCCACCCCAAGTGCCGTCTGGATAGCGTTGACTGGCGAACTGAACCCCTGCCCAACACCCACGACTGCATCGACCCGACCATCTCCATTCAGATCGCCAAGATTGAGCGACACGGCATCCGGATTGAAGGCTATCGCGAACCCTTCTGTAAACGAGCCCGTTCCATCACCGAGGTGAACTTGAAGGAGACCGAAGATCCCTAATCGGAGAAGATCGACGCTGCCATCTCCGTTGACGTCGACTACGGAAGCATCTCTGGTGGGGGTTTCGTCATTCGACGCGGGGAGCAAGGTGAATGTGCCATCGCCTGCACCAAGAAAGGTCGCATAACCCCTTCCAGAACGGGGGCCCACCACATCGAGGACTCCGTCGCCGTTTACGTCGCTGATTGCACACCTTCTCTTCGATCCGGTCACACCATCGAGGACCTCCCCGGCGGTAAAGCCGCCAGCGCCATCCCCCAAGTAGATCTGGGCCCGAGCGTCCGCGCCTTGCTCGTTGAATAGGAGTAGATCGGGGATCCCATCTGCGTCAAAGTCGTCGGATAGTGAGCCATTCGCGGGGAACCCCGTATCCGAGAGGATCGGCGGCAATGGAAACTCTCCCATGTCGTCACCCAGTAGAACCCAGCTTTCGAGCGCCTCGGTCGCGCCGAATACATCGAGGAATCCATCGCCGTTGACGTCTGCTAGGTGCAGATCCCCGGCTGCAATGCCCAACGGCAGCTGGGTGGGCAACTCGATGACGCCATCTGCCTTACCCAAGTAGATCGATACTTCCTCGACGAACTCGTCGACGATCACAAAGTCGCTAAGACCGTCTTTGTCAAAGTCGGCGACCCCGATGCCTTCTGGCCTGACCCCCTCTTGAAATACAACCTGGGGGCCTGTTGGTAGACCCGAGTCACCCTCAACGACACCGATACCGGGACGCGATAATGGGAAACTGGGAGATTCTGCTAGAGTCACGACGAAGTCTACTTGAGCATCTAGCCCCGGTTGTGTGACTTCAACGAAACCAATGGAATCGGCAACGTATCGCGAGAACCGCGCCCCGAATGTACCGTCCCCCAACCCCCGACGAACACTGATCGTCCCGTCATCTTCTTCGACTGCGACAACGTCCAGAACGCCATCGCTGTCGGTGTCCCGAAGAATTCCGGACAGCGTGCCCTCACCCATGGGATAGCTGATCGTGTTCGAGAAGCTCCCGAGCCCGTTCCCAAGGGCGATGTCGACCTCGTCGCGAGACCTACCAGTCAATAGCAGGTCAGGTATCCCGTCGGAGTTCACATCCCCCAGATCAGCTCGGCCGAATGTCTGATCTAGGTGAGACCGGATGGGAAAGATGAAGTTTCCCGGGCCGGTGTTGAGGCTTACGTCTACCCAGGGGGCCAAGCCCTGGGAGATCACGAGGTCGAGAGTACCGTTGAGGTCAACATCGATGAGATCGACCTGCCCCGTAAGCCCATTCAGGAAGGAGACCGAACTGCTCATGAACTGGCGCTCTCCGATGTTGCGGAGAATCCGAAACCCCAGTGCGAATTCGGTCGCATAGGCGAAGTCGAGATCGCCATCGCTGTCAATGTCGCCCATGGCAAGGCCGGTTGGATAGGCGTGGAGAGCGATCCGGAGCGGGGGCTCGAAGCTCCCGTCACCCTTGCCAAAGAGGATGCTGAGGCCCGGCTGGAGAAAGCTTGCGCTGAGCACAACTAGGTCTTCGTGACCGTCCCCGTCGATATCCCCTGTGGCTGGGATCGCGTCAGAGTCGCCGACCGGATACCTAGCTCCGGGAAAAGTCGGCCCTATCAGGCCGTCTTGGGGGACGGACACGGAGACCATGGAGAGGAAGCAGGCGGAGAGGATAGGCATATCGGGGTTTCGTCGGTTTCGAGAGGGCGAAGGTCGCCGCAGTTTCGTTCAGGCGAGCCAGCACTAGGGCCGCCACCGCTCCCCCGTAATTCAGGCCCTTCTCGCGCCAGACTTTCTGAATTTTCTGATCGACTCTCTCGTAGGCGGACCTTGGACGGCAGTCTTGTGGCCACGAACCCGCCCTTGGGAGACCAGTTTTCGCCGCGCGCCAACCAGTCCCTAAGGAGACTCTGATTCCCCCGGGGAGGCAGGCTTCGAGCACGCCGCGGCAAAGTTGTCACGGTCCCTGGAACAGGGCTCTAGGAGATGTCCCCCGGATCAGCCGGGACGGCCTTGGTCCGGCCTCTCCTCAGGGGCGCTGGTTGAGCACTGATTCCGCAGGGACTACACGGGTGCACTGGTACCTCGCCTCAGAGGCGCTCCAAGCGCAGCTGGTGTGTCGAGCCCCAGTTGATGAGGCATCGATGGTGACCCCCGACACGATCAAGCGCTGGCATCGCCAACTTATCGCGGCAAAGTGGGGGTACAGCAGCCGCTCCACAAGACGGAAAGGTGTCATGGTCGAGATCCGGACGCTCGTGGACCGCATTGCTCGGGAGACCCCTCGCTGGGCCTACTTGAGAGTCCAGGGGACGATAGGGGACCTAGGCCACCGCGTCCGGAGGAGCACGGTGGGGAGGATCCTGCGGAGCGAGGGACCGGAGCCTGCGCCAGGCCGTCCGTCCTCGTGGAGCGCATTCATCAAGGCGACGTGGGGTGAGTGCGCCGCTGCCGACTGATTCACGACGGAAGTCTGTGCGTCCAGGGGGCTGGCGACTTTCCACACGCGCCCCGTCATCGATCGATCCACGCGCCGCGTACTTCTAGCCGGACCGACCCGGACGCCGAATGAGGCCTTCACGACGTCTTTAGTCCGGAAGCTCACCGACGTGGCAGTCGGTTTCCCCCGAGGGCAGCGAGAACTGTAGTGAACGAACGTCGCTCGGGGGTCTTGACCTGGCACGGGCGCGGGGCCATCCGGACCCGATCGTCGTCAGGGCCTAGGCTCCACGCTCGAGTTCAACTGATCATGGCGTCCAGGTCACGACGACGCCGTCCGTAAAGTTCGAGGTTGGGCCCATCGGCCCGACGTCACGGTGCCAGAGCTGGAAGTGCGCGGAACCGCCAGGGACTGCAGCGTACGCACCAGATGCCTGCGGAATATTCGTGACGCTCCACTGGCCAGCGGTGGTGGAGATATCAATGATCCCAACTGCGCCGGAGCTAGCTGCAAGAGCCTGGAAGCGTCCCACGTTGGCGCCGAGACAGATGTTGCCCGAGGAGCCGGCGGGCATTTGGATGAAGCCAGCCGTCTGTGCCGTGATGAAGAACCCGAACGTATTCAACGGGACAAATGCCGTAAGCGTCACGACGTCACTTGCGATGCTGGTGCTACCTGTAACGAGCATCGTCGAATTGATGCCGTTCGAGTTCGGGTTGGAAGTGCAGCCGTTCGGGCTGCTGATCACATCGCTACAAGGGCCTGTGTCAGCTTTGATGCACATGTAGAACGAAGCGTAGGGGTTGGCAGGTCCACCGCAGCTGTTGTTGTTGCTGTAGCCGCCGAAGAAGTAGCAGCCGGAGTTGGTGCCGGTGACCGGGTCCTCGATAAACCAAGAGTCCTGGGTCCGGAGGCCCGTGGAAGTTACGCCGCACATCGAGGGCGGGCCGAAGTACGTATTGGTGCCGTCGATTGGGTCGCTGCCGGGAATCCAGTTCGGGTCGGTCGACTGCGGGTCGCCTGTGAGAAGGAAGCCAGCAAGGCCGGCTCCAGAGCCCGTGTACCTGTAACTCCAACCGAAAGCGTCAAGACTGATGTCGTCGTCAAAGCCGTCGCCACCGTCAGCGCCGAGGCAGAGCTCTGCACCACCGGAAAGGTCCAGTTCAACTGTCCAGCAACCGTTGGATGGGGCGGCGCCGGTGTCGATCGTTGCATCGGGCGTCGGGTCGAAAGTACACGGCGCGTAGCTGGTGTAAAAGCTCACCTCCCAACCGCTAGAACTCGTTCCGAAATCGCAGTAGCCGATCGAGATGCAGTTGACGTTGTACTCATCACGGTTGCCCGCGTTGTTGGTGTTCAGCGAGGACGGAACGTTGCCCTCGTCGAAATTGGTGCTGCCCGGAGCAAAGCCACCGTTCCCGCCAGCTGACGTGTAGTAACCCGACGGCGCGGTGTTGTAGTAGATCACGTCCGGACCGCAGTTGCCCACAGCTCCACTGGTGCGGGTCCAGGTGCCAGTTGCGACGTGGTAGATCCCGGCGTGCTTGATCGCACCCGGAATTCTCTCCGCGTTGAGGGCGTGCACGGAGTTCTGTGCGGAAGCACCAGCCATGAGGGCGATGGCGCTTGCCGCGATGAGAGAGGAACGAAGCATCAAGCAGTCTCCAGAAGGAATGAGTTGAGCGAAGGAAGTCGCGAACACCGTCGCATGTCACCTCCGTCGCAGGTCCCGAAGACCCGTTCCGGCGACTGAGCCGAGCTACGAGGATTCAGATCGAACTTGGAAGCCATACGAAGTTGGCAGGCTCGAGCGAAGGCCACACCCTCACAAAAGCTTTCATCCGATCATTGCGAGGTATCCGCGAAGCGATCAATGATTCGCAAAAGAATCGGGTACTGGCCCCCATGACTGCTGCGTAAGAGCATGGGAACGCACGCCTTCTCCCTGCTTTGCAACATCGATGCATCCAAAATTTCTGGGATAGCTTGCTCGGCGTGCACTGGGGTCGCAATTCACTCTGCACAGTTTGTCCGCATCTCGAAGCGTGCTGCTTCACAGGTATCGGGTGCTCCTGGGTCAGGGGGGAGCGCTAGGCTCCAACCAGACGCTTTCGCAATGACTTCGCATTTCCGTCGAAGTTCCACCACATTTCATCAGTTGAAGATCGTTGGAACTCGCTGGCTAGATCGGAAGGACAGGCCCCCAAGGCCGAAGTCACCCTACTTGGAGCGAATAGGCCAGCCATCCGGCCTCCAGGAGGCCTTCCCCCCTGGAGTCTTCACCTCGGCCTTGCTGGCAGTTTTGGGCTCAGCCTCCGAGTCGTTGACCCCCTGCATCGCCCCTAGCGACTGGAGGCGCTCGGAACGCACTGCCCTAGATGAGAACAAGATATGAACCACTCAGCCGCCAATCACCAAAACTGCATCACTCGCGCACTCAAACAGCTCAGTGAGGGAGAAGCGATTGCGTCGGAGGACCTGCTGTTTCAGATCTACGGCGAGCTGCGCCGGATGGCTGCGGGCAAGATGAAGAGGGAGGGGCCCGGCCACACGCTTGAGCCAACGGCCTTAGTGCATGAGCTTTGGGCGAAGATCGCAGCTTCGGATCAAGCCCCGAGCTGGCCCTCTCGCTCGCACTTCTTCAGTTGGGCGTCGAAGGCCATGGGCAACTACCTATGCGACCACGCAAGGCACAAGCGCACGGCGAAGGCCGGAGGAGGGCACTTCCGGATCGAGCTTGACGTTTGCGAGCTGATTCCTGGACTAGATTCCCCAGAAGCGACCATCGACGTGCTCGACGCCATCAAGGAGCTTGCGACTATCGATGATAGCCTCGCTTCGATCGTCGAGCTGCGAGTCTTCGGAGGGCTCTCCTACGCGGATATTGCCGACATTCAGGAGGTGTCTGAAGCGAAGATCAAGCGGTCCCTTCAGATGGCTGGCGGCTGGCTTCGGACGCGGTTTGACAGGTGCCCGTCATGAGTGACTACACAGAGAAGGAAGCGCTGGATCTGGCGCAAGAAGTCCTCGCGACGCCTGAGAGTTCGAGGCAGAACTTCTTGGAGTCCAGGGCGCAGGGCAGGATCGGACTCCAGGAGCGGGTCCAGGAGCTTGTTGCCGCATCCGAGAGCGCGCCGGAGTTTCCCGTCATGGTGCTACGCCCGATACCGGTTGAGGGCAAAATTGCATTGCGCTCAGCTGGGAAGGGGCAGAAGGTGGGCGCCTTGCTTAGACGGCCACCCTCGATCAGCGGCCCGAACGACTCGGCCAGCAAGACCGAGCAGCCGGGCGAGATGATCGGGCCGTACAAGTTGCTCCAGCAGATTGGCGAGGGTGGCTTCGGTACCGTCTGGATGGCCCAGCAGACCAAGCCGATTCGCCGGAAGGTGGCGATCAAGCTCATCAAGCGCGGCATGGACACCAAGCAGGTGATCGCTAGGTTTGAGGCGGAACGCCAGGCACTGGCACTGATGGACCACCCCAACATCGCGAAGGTGCACGACGGCGGAGAGACAGTCAGCGGGCGCCCGTACTTCGTGATGGAGCTGGTCGCAGGGGTCTCGGTCACCGAGTTCTGCGATCGGAATCGTCTCGACACGGTCAGCCGCCTGCGATTG
Source organism: uncultured bacterium (assembly GCA_938030175.1). GTDB lineage: Bacteria > Planctomycetota > UBA1135 > UBA1135 > Saltatorellus. The sequence continues at coordinate 9,344 of CALHGQ010000507.1, forward strand.
TTCATGCAGGTTTGCCACGCGGTGCACCACGCACATCAGAAGGGCATCATTCACCGCGACTTGAAGCCTGCCAACGTCCTGGTGACCCTTCACGACGGTACGCCAGTGCCGAAGGTGATTGACTTCGGCATCGCGAAAGCAATCCACCGGCCGCTGACGGAGAAGACGCTCTTCACAGAGTTGCATGCCATGATCGGCTCTCCCGGGTACATGGCACCCGAACAGGCTGAGCTGTCCGGCCTAGACGTAGATACGCGAGCCGACATTTACGCGCTTGGCGTGATGCTATACGAGCTTCTGACGGGCACCCACCCGTTTGAGGACCTTTTCACGAAGGCCTACCTCGAAATGCTGCGTGTCATCCGAGAGGAGAATCCACCCAAGCCCTCGACGCGCATCAGCTCACTCGGAGAGCGAATGACTGCGATCGCGGAACGCCACCAGACCGCCCCGAAGTTGCTCAGCCGTTTGGTGAGGGGAGATCTCGACTGGATTCCGCTGAAGGCGATGGAGAAGAGCCGCCAACGGCGCTACGAGAGCGCGAGCGCTCTGGCCGCCGACGTTGGGCGCTACCTAGCCAACGAGCCGGTGCTCGCTACCCCGCCGAGCGTAGCGTATCGAGCGCGCAAGTTGCTTCGCCGTCACCGGGCCGCCAGTGTCTCGACCGCCTTGATCTTGCTCGCGCTAGGCGGCGGCCTGGTAGCCACAGACTGGCAACGTCGACGCGCGACAACCATGAGCGCCATGCTGCGCGAGAGCCTAGAGGCTTCTGAGCAGACCAGCCTCGAGCTGGAGCGAGCCTTGGAGGATGAGCAGTTGCAGCGCACGCGTGCAACGCTGCTAAGTGATGAGAGGCAAAGTGCACTCCAAGAGTCGCGGCGCCGCGGCTACCTCGCCAACCTTAGTGCGGCGTCCCTGCACCGGGAGTTGGGCAATCTCCGGGCGATGAAGAGCTTTCTTGATGAGTGCGAGCCTGCGCGCCGCGGCTGGGAGTGGCGCTACCTCGACGCGCGGACCGATTCTGCCGTCCAGACTCTCGACCATCCAGGAGTCTGCACGGTGGCTCTACTGGATGGTGGACGGGCAATCTCCAGTCGGTCGGCTCCGCGCCCATGGGAAGAGATCTCGCGTGTCCCCAACTTGATGATCTGGAACGTCGAGACTGGGTCATTGCTCCACGAGCTGGCCAGCGACGAGAACGCGACCGGCCCCTTCGCCATTTCGGCCAACGGTCGACGGATAGCGACGATCACACAACCCTCCGCGCAAGTTCGCTCCAAAGCCTTGAAAGAGGCCATAGAGAAGGCGAATTCGAATGCGCCCGGGGCGCACTTCCCAGCACCCACGTTTCGGAATCACGTGCGCGTCTGGGAGCTGGAGACCCGCCGTGAGATCTGCCGACTGGAGGCGATGAGTTCGGTGCTTGGTGTGGTGATGTCGTCCGACGGTCAGCGTGTCGCAACCTACGGTGATGACCATGCTGTCCGTATCTGGAGGCTGGGCGAGAGTACCGAGCCAGAGGGCCTCCGCGGCCACACCGCGCAGATTTGCTCCCTGGCGATGACCCCCGATGGTCGTTTCGTCGTCTCGGGAGGAGTGCTCAATCCTTCATCGAGTGCAAAGAATCGGACGATCTGCATCTGGGATGCGGATACTAGCGAGCGACTGCACGCCCTGCAGGAGCCCGGTCACAGTGTGAGTGCGGTGGGCATCAGTGCGGACGGTCAGCGCATCGTCTCGGGCTCCATGGACGGTGAGGTGATCGTGTGGGACGCTGGGAAGGGAGAGGTGCTCGCCCGGTGCGCGGGTCACGACAGCCAAGTGAGTGCAGTCTCGCTCAGCGCCGACGGTTCGCGAGCCTATTCAGTCTGGGCGGACGGGACCCTCGGCGTCTGGTCCAGCACGTCGGGGAAGCTCATCGCGGAGTTGTACGGTCACGAAGATGGGGTCCATGCGATCGGCGTGTCCCAGGATGGCGACACGGTGGTCACCGGTGGTGGTCTGGACGACACCATTCGCGTGTGGGACATCCCGCTCATGCTGCACGACCCTGTGCCCCTCGTTAGGGGAGTGGCCGTCAGGGACGTAGTGGCCACACCGGACGGTCAACGCCTTCTCGCAAGTTCTCCTTCGGGTATCAGGGTCCATGACTCCGCGACGGGAGACCTCTTGACCACGCTTCCTGGTCCGGAGTTCGGCATGGACGATCTCGCGATCAGCGCTGATGGTCGCCGGATGGTTTCGGGAGGGCCCAACGTCATGAATACCGTGACGGGCGGCGACCGCGCGGATCGCGCGGTCCGCGTTTGGGATGTAGAGAAGGGCGAGCAGTTCGTGGTCCTTGAGGGAATCACCGCTCCGGCCAGGAGTGTGGCTATCAGCGGTGACGGCGCGCTCGCGGCATGCGTGACGTGGGGGAATGGCGCCGCGGTCTGGGACGTAGCGAGCGGAGATCGCCTGACGCCGACCCACGAGACACAGGAAACCGCCGATTGGCTTGGGGACGCTACCGGTGGGATCGTCCTGACCTTCGATGGCTCAGAGGTCGTCACTGGCAAAAGGGATGGTACCCTCCGCATTCACAATGTCGCCACGGGTGAGCGCCGCGGCGTTTTGAGCGGCCACGAGGGACGTGTCGATGTCCTTGTATTCAGTGGCGATGGGCAAGTGCTGGCTTCTGGCGGGCGAGACGGGAAGATCCGGCTTTGGGACTACGCGACTGAGGCGCTGTTGGTCGAAGGAGATACCCGCTCCCGTATCCTCGGATTGGCATGGAGCAAGGACGGTCAACGGCTCCTGTCAATCTCTGAGCGAGCTCTGCAGGTCTGGGATGCCGCAACCGGCAGCGAACTTCTCACGCTGCCCACGGGGGATGAGCACCACCTGACGGCCGTTGCGTTCCTGGACGACAGTCGCATCGTCACTTCATCGGAGTCAGGTCTCGTCGTGTGGTCCGACTCGCTTGGCGACATGCGCGATCTTGCGCACCGCGCCGCGCGGCGTGATCGTGTTGCTCCACTGGTGCGCTCGCTGTTTCGGGATCACGTTTGGGCTAAAAACGTCGTCTCTGCCCTCCGTAGCCCAGACCTCGACTTGGGGCTGGACTTGCGTGAAACGGCAGTCAAGTTGGCCCAAGAACGCGGCGACCCCTCTCCGGCGAGGCTCAACGCGATGAGCTGGCAGATCGTGCGAAAGCCAAAAGCATCTGAGGGCGGCAGAGCTCGGGCCCTGATGATGTCGCGCGCGGCGACGCAACACGAGCCAGGCGAAGCCGGCTACATCACCACCCTTGGAGCAGCGCTCTTCCGATCGGCGGAGTATGAAGAGGCCCTTCGGGTCTTACGCCGCGCAGATGCGCTAAAGTCGGATTCACCGCGCCACACCCGGGCCGTGGACCTGACCTTTCAGGCGATGTGTCACTACCAACTGGGCGCCCGCCACGAGGCTCGCCGCCTCCTCGCCGAGGTTGACGCGCTGGGCCTCAAAGACGCCGGCGGCGTCAGGCAGATCGTCAGGGAAGCCACCACGTTGATTGAAGGAGAGTGAGAGACGGTGCACGTCACCCGAGTCCGGCTCGATGACCCCTCAGAGGGTTCGCCCGTGCCCATGAGCCCAGAACAAGGGGAACAAGTTGCTGGCGTTAGCCGAGCTCATGATCTGTTTGAAGCTGATCCCCGTCGCTGCGACCGTGGGCTGGGGGCCGACAAGCGATGCTCCGAAGCCGACTTTGATTGACTGGGATCTCGGCGGCACACCGAACAACAAGCAGATCCGCTAGCGACTGTGATGTCCGGCAGCGCGGGACCTCACGGTGATCGATCTCCTAGGAGCCCTACTCTTCTGTCTCGCCTGGAACAGCCTTCCGGACCCGCGTCAGCTCGGCTCGAGCCGACTGGCCTCGGTCTCCCACTTCGAGGAAAGCGCTTCGATTCGCTCGGCATTCGCCTTGAGTTCCCGGCTCAGCTCCTTGGCTCGTGCACCGTCGTTCCAGGTCTCAGGCAACTCCAGCTCTTTGGTGATCGCTGCGCTGCGGGTCTCAAGGTCGTCGATCTCGGTCTCAATCGCCTGAACGAGCTTCTTCTGCTTCCTCAGGTCGCTCCGAATTTGCTTCGCTTCTTGGTGACTCGGTCGACTGACCTTCGCTTGGGGCTTTGCCTCCGCACCGGTGCCCGCCGTCAGCGCCGCGCGCTCTGAATCTGCGTTCGTCTTGTGCAGATAGAACTCGTAGTCTCCGAGGTACGGCGTGAGCTTGCCGCCAGCCGTATGGATCACCTTGTCCGCGAGCGTCTTGATGAAGTGAACGTCGTGGCTGATGAAGACTAACGTCCCCTCGAATTGCGTCATTGCGGCGACGAGCGCGTCGATGCTCGACATGTCGAGGTGCGTTGTCGGCTCGTCCATCAACAGAAGGTTCGGCGGGTCCAAGAGAAGCTTCACGAGCGCCAGGCGACTCTTCTCGCCGCCGCTCAAGACATCGACCCGCTTGAAGACCGCGTCACCAGAGAACAAGAAGGACCCAAGTAGGGTGCGCACGGCTTGCTCCGTTACCTTGGCGTCGGTATCGAGCGCTTCCTCCAGCACCGTTCTCCCGGGCTCCAGCATCTCGATCCTGTACTGCGAGTAGTAGCCGACTGCTACGTTGTGGCCAAGCACGCGTTCCCCTTGGTCCGCTACGAGTTTGCCCGCAAGTAGCTTGAGCAAGGTTGACTTGCCGGCGCCGTTTGGCCCGACGAGCACAATGCGCTCACCGCGCTGAACCTCTAGGTCGACGCCCCGATAGACTTGGGTCTCGCCGTAGGCAAAATGCAGCTGCTCTAGCCAGATGACCTTCTGGCCGCTTCGGGCCGGCTGCGGAAAGCGAAACCCGACCTTTCGATCATCGCTTTCCGGTGGGTCGAGCTTGTCCATTCGCTCGATCTGGCGGATCTTGCTCTGGGCCTGCGTGGCCTTGCTCGCCTTTGCCTTGAAACGGTCTACGAATGCCTGCAGGTGTGCGATCTCTTTCTGCTGCGCGTTGTATGCCGCGAGATGCTGCGCGTCGGCTGCCTCGCGCTGCGCCAGAAACTTCGTGAAGTCACCGGTGTAGCGAACGAGCCTCCGGTGGCGAATCTCTACGATCGCGGTGACGAGAGCGTCGAGAAACTCCCGGTCGTGTGAGATTACGAGGAGCGCCCCCGGGTACCCCTTGAGGTAGCCCTGGAACCACATCAGTGACTCCAGATCGAGGTGATTCGTTGGCTCATCGAGCATCAGGAGCTCGGGCTCCTGCGTCAGCAGCCTGGCAAGGTGAGCGCGCATGACCCAGCCACCGCTCAGCGTCCGGGCAGGGGAATCGAGATCGGAGTCGCGGAAGCCGAGGCCCGCGAGGATCTGCTTGGCCTTCGCCTCGACGAGGTAGCCGTTGAGCTCGTTGTAGCGCTCGTGCACGTCGTCGTGCGACTCCTCATGCAGTTCCGAGTCGACCTGATGCTTCGTCTCCCGCGCCTTGATGATCCGATGGAGACGCACAAAGTCGTCTGCGACATCGAGAGCGATCTCAAGGACCGTTTCCTCACCCACCGGTGCGCTCTCCTGGGGTAGGTAGCCAATCACGGCGTCTCGTTCAGTGCTGACCTGCCCTTCGTCGGCGGGCTCGCCACCGAGGATCAGGGAGAACAGCGTCGACTTGCCCGCCCCGTTCGGCCCCACGAGACCGATGCGATCGCCGCGATTGACCTGCAGCGCGGCTCCCGCAAACAGGGTGCGTTCTCCGTAGGACTTTGCGATGCCGGACAGGGTCAACATGGGGGGAGTATGCAGTCGCAGTGCTCCAGTAGCCATGGTCATGCCATCCGAGCCGTATCCCCTGGCTCTCGCTGGGCCTTGATCTAGGGGTCAGGTTCTGTGGAATGGGGTGTGGGGGGCGTGAAGTCGAGATTCCTGCCTATCAGCTGCTACCCCGTGACACACGCCTTTCGGCGGAGGCTTAGCCGCAAGGTGTCCTTGCTGCCGGCCGTCGCCGGGCCAGCCGTGATCGAACACAGCTGGTCCCGGAGAAGAGCGCACTCCGGTATCAGTGTCCACCGTCGGGCAGCAGCTTGGGTCCCGAGCCAGCCACTTGCTCGGGACCTCACGGTTACTCAGGAGTTGGCTTGTTCTGGATCCCGGCAGCTGGCAGCCAGATCAATCCGATGGAAGCCACCCATGAGGCCGGGTCAGTGAGACGGAGTGTGCGCGTGAACCCCTGTGTGCACGTGGGATACCAAGCAGCGCTGGGTCGCTCGATCTTCACCGTGTACTCACCGACCCCCAAGCCTGGAAAGTGGTAGAAGCCTTGGTGGTTCGTATTGACCGCCGCGATGAGGTCTCCCCAAGGGTCCAACAGCTGGACCGCTCGATGCACAGCGACCTCGTGGTTGTTTCGGACGCAGTTGTGGTTGTAGTCGTGGTAGATCGACCCACCGATGCCCCCGCCGCCGAAGGTCGCAAGGGAGAGAGAGCGGGCCACGTCTACTCTTCCGTATCCGTGCTCGGCGTCGACGCCAGGTGTACCCATGTCCGCGCACCCCAGGCGGACGATCTGCTCCACCTCACGGGGGGTCGCGTTCGGCTTCACCGTGAAGATTAGCCCACAGAGCCCTGCGACCATGGGCGATGCGTAGCTCGTCCCCCAACCGCCGGAGTACCCACCGCCGAGATCCGTCGTGTACACGTTTTCACCGGGAGCGAAAACGTCCACCAGCGGACCATAGTTCGATCCGGACCAGCGACCATCTGTGGGATTGCTCCCTCCAACGACGAGAACGGAGTCGTTCCTCGCGCCGTTCACGACGGTCGAGTCGTTGCCAGCGGCCCAGAGGAGAATCGCCCCTCTTTGCCGCGCGTACTCGCCCGCCGTCTGAACACTAGCAGAAGCGACACCGCTATAGCTGACGTTGATGACCTGGTCTCCGAGATCCGCTGCTTTGCGGGCTGCGCGGGTCAGAACGGACATCAGTGCACCGCCGGAGGTGGCTTCACTCACGCGCATCATTCGGTGCCCGAGGTTCCATCCCACGCCGGTGACGCCGATGAAGTTGTTGCCGTTGGCCGCTGCGAAACCCGTGACCCTAGTGCCGTGGCCATGGATGTCCTGGATGTCGCCACCTTCGGACTCCATAACGTCCTGAACCGCGTTGTAGCCCTCGAACCGATTGGCCATCAAGTCAGGATGATCGGTGTCGATGCCTGTGTCGCAAATGGCCACCACGACGGTTGGCAGGCCGGTCTCAAACTCCCATCCCTCACAGGAGTTCATCACGTCGTGTTGCCATTGGGACGAGAATGCGGCGTCGTTGGGACAGTTGTCAGCGATACTGACTACCCAGTCAGGCTCCACGTACTCGAACCCCCCAGAGGCGAGGAGACGTCTCGCCACATCGAATTCGGTTCCGGGCGGGACTTCGTAGAACGATTCGTCAGTTTCCGGAACGTAGTCAACACGTCGAAGCCCCTCCACTGCGAGCACGGCTCGGGTGCGCGCCTGAACGAGTTCCAATTCGGAGAGTCCGTATCGAGCACGGTTCTTGAGCTGAACAGGCTGTGCCACAATTCGCCCAGAGAAATCCCGGTCGCTGGGG
>CALHGQ010000508.1 GCA_938030175.1 uncultured bacterium
CAAGAGCGAGGCCGTGGAAGGCAGCGTCCACGGCGCGTGGCTACGCGCGACTTCGAAGCGCACGCCTTCGGCCGCCATGCGGTCGAGGTAGGGCGTCAGCCCCTCTGGACCGCCCTGGCCTGAAAGCCTATCCGCGCGGAAAGTGTCCCCGATAATGAGGACGACGCTGGGGCGATCTGCGCGTGGGCTCTCGCCCCCCCCGCCGCAGCCGGAAATCAAGCAGGCCGCGCCGAGCGTGGTGGCTGCCCAGAGGATCGTGAAGGGTCTCATTTCGTGTTCTCTTCGCTCGCGTCTTCGCCCTCTTTGGGTTCAGGCTCCCGCAGCTGGACCGTGGCCTTCACCAGGGAGCCGTCTCCATCCGCGAACGGTACAAACTCCGCGGGTCGAACGCCGAGGTACTCGTCGGCAGCACGACCTCGTACGCCGCGGAGCCCGAACTGTTTGCTCACAAGGTCCACGGCCAGGCCCGATTTGCCGCCGCTGTCGCGTATCTGGAACTCGACTCCTTCCTCGGTAGGCCCCAGGAGCCGCAAATAGTCGCCCGGCATCGAGACTCCGTCCACAATGATAGATGCCTTCCCTTTCACCGTCACAAGGAGCTGATCCGAGGGCCGTCCGGGCAGGGCGCGCAGGTTCAGCAGAGTCTCCCCTTCCTCCTCAAGCGGCACCTGGCCCAGCACTTCGAGGATCGGGGGAGCATCCGCGGACACCGGTGCAGGAGCCGCAGCGAGCGGGCGCCACGACCATGACACGTAGCTCAGCGGGACGTTCTTGCCGTCGGGCAGCAGGCCTCCCCCCAGCGCATCTTGGAGTTCCTTGACGAGAGTTCGATCGACCGGGTCATCGCCGCCCATGATCTGCCAGCGCGCTACGTCCTCCTTCTGCAGATGGACGAGGTTCACGTGCCCCGGCAGCGCTGGCGTATGCACGTCGAGCTGCTTGAGGAAGATGCCGACGAGCCCCGCCAAGAGCACGCCGATGCCCGCGAGCCAGATCCCCGCCGGTCTTCCCTCGCCCATGAGCGCCGGAAGCAAGAGGAGCCCACCAAAGAGCACCGGGAGCACAGCCACGCCCGGGTTGTCGACCCCGAAGGCGTTGATGAGGCCGCTGTGGAGGGGCGTCAGGATGGTCGGAACGGTCACGAACAGAGCGAAGATGCCGAGGCGGCCCCAGCGTGCTTCCACGACACTCCGCTGGCGCAGCACGAGGGCACCGATCGCGAGCGCCGCCGCTGGCACCGCGAAGAGAAACGAAACGCCGGGTGCCGTCCAGGCCGAGATCGCTGAGAGCAAGGCGAGCAGCAACGTCACCGCCAACCCGACCTCCGTCGCACGGCAAAGCCTTCCGATCAGGTAAGCCCCCAAGCCAACACCCGCGGCCGCCGCGGCCACGTACCCCACGACCACCGGTCCGATATGGGTTGGATGTCCGACGCGCGAATCGACGCCGATCATCTGGAGGAAGGCCCCCTCGGTTCGCGCCAGGACGAATCCCAACCCCAAGGCCGCTAGGGCGAGCACGCCCCCACCGACGATCCACAGGGGCCGCGCCGTGCCCGCGCGAATGCTGCGCGCGGCCCCGAAGAGCCCCGCGATCAACAGCAGCACGCCAAGGATCCGGGCCGTCCTCACCTTGTAGAGCAAGAGGTAGCGACCGAGCACATCAAAGAAGACGGCGTCCCGCACGACGGCCGTGCTCTCGGGCCACTGAGCCACACCGTCCAGCGCGAGGATCGCTTCGATGCCGTTGGTCACATGGTGCTGGAGCGTGTCGATAGAGAGGTTCGCGAGATCGTCGAGGGGTGTGTGGTAGCGATTCACCCCGCCGATGCACGCAAAGTTGAGCCCGGGAATCCCGCGCTCGCGCCAGACCGTGTAGTCCGTGTCGTTCGGCATGCGCTTGTAGATCTCTGCGGAGATCGACGTCGTACTCGGACGACTCGACTGGGACTTGAAGGCGCGCACAATCCACTCGTTGCCGGCGCCCATCTCGAACAGGCGACTCGGTCCGGTGGTGCCGCGCCCCTCCAGGTTGATCACAGCGCCCACCTCCTCGGCCCAAGGGTGACTTGCGGCAAAGACCTCCGCACCGAGCAGGCCGTGCTCTTCGCCGTCTTCGAAGAGAAAGATCACGTCACGTTCAAGCGGCCGGTTCATCCGGAGGGCGCGGATCACCTCGATCCAAGCCGCCACACCGGCTAGGTCGTCGGCGACGCCGGGCCCAGCCCCGACCGAGTCGTAGTGCGCCATGCAGAGAATGGCTTGCCGCTCCGCCCGCTTCGTACCGCTCGAAAACGACCCCTGACCGGGCACGCGGCACACGACGTTACGCACGACACCGGCGCAATCCTGTCGAAACGAGGCGCCAAAGGTCTCCTGCACCTCGGGGCGCAGGCCCAGCCCCTTGAGCTCGGCCAGAATGCGCTCGCGGCATCGCTCGTTCGCCGCCGACCCGATCGGACGCGGCGGCGAGACCTGGCCAGCATCGACTCCCCCACGCGCGAGTCGCTCCAGCACCTCCATCGCGCGCTCGCCGGAGACGGCGGCCGCAGCCGTGTCGGCGGAACGGGCGGACGGCGGATGGACTGACCAGAGGGCGAGGGCGGCAAGAAGTCCCCAGCCAAGGATCCCCAGCAAGACGCGCCGGGGCCCCGCGGCGCCCGACCCCTGGTCGATGCCTGAGTTTGCCCAATCCTCAGCACCCCCAGCCCTGTGCTGGGCCGGATCCGTCGGTTGCCAATCTGCCATGGTCAGATCATCGCATGGGGCAGCGCCAATCGCAGACTCCGCTTCCGATTCCTTGGTTCCATCAGGGTTTGCTGACTAACCTCTATCAGCGCCGCCGTCCCGGCGTATCACGATCCATGCAAAATCCCCCCCGCCGCCCTTTGCTGAGCACGGTTCCCGTCGAGCTCATCCCCGCCCGATTCTCCTCACCGCTGCGGTGGGCTGGCATAGCGCTGGCGAGCGCGGCCCT
>CALHGQ010000509.1 GCA_938030175.1 uncultured bacterium
GCGGATCCCCGGACAAAGTTCCACCCGTGGCGCTTAGGCTGCCATCGCTGGAGAAGCTAGCCACTGCTGACGTTCCGGAGGCGGCGTCGCCGGCTGCATTCATGGCGAGGATTGTGTTCTGAATCGTGGCGAGTTGCGAGCTTATGCCCCGTCCGCCGTTGTGCGCGATTGTGCATCCAGTCACGGAGATGGCTGGCCAGATGTTATGGGCCCTAACGCCGGACAGACCGTTCCGCGCCACGAGGCAGTCGTGAATCCCAACCGTGGAGTTGTTCGCCCCGTGGAACGAATTGAAGTTCACCCCATTCTCCCCGTTGCCGTTCACACGACAGCGGTTCAGCTCGATGTCAGCATCCTCGAAACAACAGTAGATCAACCCGCAATATACACCAGACCTCCCGTTACCCGAGAACGCCGAGTCGTTCGCGATCAGCCGGTTCATCCAGCGCAGGCGGGCGCCGTAGTTGACGTTGTTCGACGAACTGCTTCGGTCGAACGTCAAGGTCGCGCCCTCCCACATATAGATGCCCGTCAAGCCCCGGTTCAGGTGAACGTCCTCGGCATGGCATACCGTGTTCTCTGTGCGGAGGAGATAGCTTGCTTCATGGTTGCCTTCGATGGTGAAGCTGCTCAAGCGCACGAGCCCGTTCCCCTGAACGATCAGCGCCGCGACAGCGCCTGCGCCCGTCGCGTCGATCACGACGTGGGCCGCTGGACCTTCGCCCAGGATCCTCATCGGCCGGGCCGCGGCGATGGGGAAGGTCTCGCCAGAGGCAAGGCTGTAAGACCCTGGCACTAAGTGGACCGTGCCATTGGTCGCCACATTGTCAACCGCGAACTTGAGCGTCCTCCATGGGTCGGACTCACTGGTGCCTGTGGCCGAATTCGATCCAGAGACCGGATTCACCCACACGTTAGATTGAGCGAGCAGCGGCGCGCTGGCCACCAGAAGAGAGCCGGCGGAGAACCAGAGGCAGCGAATCGGGCGAGCTAGAAACAGCATGGGAAGTGATCGTATGGGGGGTAAGAAGCGGGGCAACGCGCCCTTCGGGCCCAAAGAGTCCCCACGCAACGGCCACCGTCACCGAGTTTCTGCGAGCGATACCGCCACTGGCACTCCGCCGCCACGAGACTTGATCGCGGGCCCCACGCTGCTACTAACTGCGAACTTCGTGGCGGCGGAGCGCCAGTGACGGTACTCGGCGACGGTACTCGCGATTCCCGTCGGTTCCGTCGCGGCCGTTGTCGGTGCGGCCTGGAACTTCCAGCTTTGGTATCGCGACGCTATCGCGTGGTGTGCCCACGGCGAGTTTCACCGACGCCGTCACGGCAGTGATGATGTAGCAGAACGCCTGCTCATCTTGAGCTTGCAACCATCCGCCCCGGGGAGCGGAAGAGCTGGGTCGCCCGGCGCGCTATGTCTCGGCGCGACGGGCCCGTTGATCGTTTCGAGGCGCCCGCGCGCGCTCATTGGGCAATTGGCACATTCGTGTCGCGATCGCTGGCGGGGATCTTCTAAGGGGGCGGACCGAGGATGAGTGGCATGTGCAGCTCCTTCGGCTAGACCTTCGGGTCCTCATTCTTCCATTCACTTGGGCAGCCAATGGGCCGCCACGATCCAATGAAATTCTCTACCGACCAAGCCTTTCTGTCTCGCCACGTTACCCGTTCGATCGCACTTGGGGTCACCCTCGGTCTCTTCGCAAGCAGCGCCGCGGCCGAGAATGGACGTCACGCAGTCACTGTCCTCACCGATGCCGGCGAGCCTGTTCCCGGCGCAATGGTTTCTGTGAGCCAGCTGGGGCTCTTCAACACGATGATGACGGACACCGAAGGCGACACCGTCCCGATCGAGCGCGAGCTCCAGGCCCCCACGGTCGTGAGGCTCGACGAAGCGCTGACCACCGCCTACAACGACAACTTCCCCGCGATGACCATCGGTCAGCACTTTACGTACGTCCCCGATGACTCCGAATCCACCACCAGCCATCGACTGACGTACTTCCAGCCCCTCGCTCGCCAGTTGCAGTTCGATCAGTTCAGGGTCACAGACGACCTCGAGTCCGGGTGGACGTCGCTGAGCGCGCCGGGCGCAACGTACGATTTCGATGCCTATGTCGCTGAGCTCAAGACGAATGACGTGATCTCCAACTACTTCGCCTTCAAGATGGGATTGCACGTGGGGCACTTCCAGCATGGGATCCTGATCCGAACGGACGACTGGGTTGAACTCGACGCCCTAGGGATGTACTTCAACGTAGATTCGAAGGGGTACACCTACGGATCATCCGGACCCCAAGTGCACGTCTTTTCGATGGAGCAGCCGGGATTTCGGCCCCAGGCCAGCGCTACGGTGCACCAGGCCGACGGCGAAGACATCGAGTTCCTCCTGAGTGGATTCCTCGCACCGGGGGACAACTTGATCCTCTTCCAAGATCCCGCCCCGAAGGCGACCTATCCCGCCGATGACCTTGGAATGGAAGTGGGCCTCAGCACCGCGGATCCCGACTGTGTTCCTGTGGTTACCAATTGCAGCGGCATTGCCACTTGCAGCCCCTCGGCACCTAAGAGCTACGCGACGGGCTCGGCGATTACCTGTACCACGGGGTACGTGAAGATTGGCAGTCAATTCAACGTGGGCTGCGGAAGCCGCATCAGCGAAAAAGAGTGCACGAGCTACAAGGGCGGAGTGAGCTTCGGGGGGTCGATCGGAGTGGTGGACGTGACGGCCAGCGGCGAGATCACCCATACCGACTGCCTGACCGTGACGGTTCTTGGGGGCTACCGGGGGCAAGGGTACCGGTGCTTCAAGGCCTGTTCACGGGATTGGGAGTGGCCCGCTCGCACCTTCTTTGGGCGTGACTACACGGCGCACGATACGACGAAGTGCTCCGCGCCCGGCGAGACGGGTACGGCGACCTGCAAAACCAAGGACTGCGACTAGTCGTTCGATCTGGACCGAGCTGTGCCGCTGTAGCGCCAGGCAAGGGTTCCCTCCCTTGCCTGGCGTTGCGACTTAAAGCAATACCGTCACTGACACTCCGCCGCCACGAGACTTGATCGCGGCCCCACGCTGCTACCAACTGCGAACCTCGTGGCGGCGGTGTGTCGGTGATGGTATCGATAGAGCCGCGTTCGGCGATTTCCACGATGCGGAGCATCACGGCTCGCCCCCGCGGCCCACGTGGCTAGCCACGCAGCCTGGCGGGCATCGTCGGCAAGATCTAGATCGCGGACGATCCGCCCCGCAAGTTCACCAAGCTAGAGCCAACCGCTGAGAAGGGGGTCGAGGCTTTCCCCCTGGTGCTGTATTGATTCGTCCATCTGTAGGGAAGATCTGCACCGCCGCCGTCCACGGGATCGGAAACCCGGAGTTGGTCGGACACCCTGCAGGGCTCTACTTCGCAACCAGCTGTTCCAAGTAGAACTCTGGGTCTGACTCGAATTCCTCCACGCAGGGCTCGCAGCAGAACTTGACTTCCTGGCCTGCGTAGACGCGAGTGATGGGGTCCCCCATGGACCCGAGCTTGCTGTCCATGACCACGCACGTGTCTAAGGTGTAGGGGATCACCTCCGGTGCCTTCGGCGTAGAGGTGCAGGAGGCGAGCAGAAGAACGACCGGGACGATGAGCTTGATCATGATTCGTTGGGTGCTAAGTACAGAGAGGGGAAACGACGGGTCTATAGGCTAAAAGACAGCCCGATTCCGAAGCCGTGATCCGAGTGTTCGCTGGCGACGAGGCCGAAGCGCTTCGATAGCGTCCAGCCGAGGCCTGCCTCCCACTCGGTGTAAGTGTTGGTGTCGTACTCGCCGGTGGCGAAGGCGGCGAGGCGCGTGGTGAGCAGGTACTGCTTCTGCAGCGTGAGGCGCGCGTCTCCGCGTTCATCGAGCGTGAGCTCAGACTGGACGAGATAGGGCAGCCGATAGCGCACGCCGCCAAACGCGCGGTCCGCGGCGCCATGGACGTTCGTGAAGCGGTAGCCCAGAATCGTCGAGAGGTTCTTGTTGAGGTAGCGCGACCACGCGAGATCCACCTCCCGGTCCTCATGTTCGGCCGAGCGAGTGCCCACATCCCAACGGGCGATGAAGTCGTTGCGCCCCTTCATCGCCATGACGCGCCCCATGGTCATGTGGCTCTGTACCGATGCGTTGATCAGAACGAACGTCGGGTCAATGAGCTTGGGATCGAGGCTCGGACGATGTTCGGTCCCTTGGCCCCGGTAGCTGAACACGCGCGCCATCCCTGCATCCATGTGATAGAGGAGATGACAGTGGAAGAACCAGTCCTTGGCTTCCTCGTCCGCCACCCACTCGATCACGCGTTTGCCCATGGGCGGGACGTCGACCGTGTGCTTCATCGGTGAGTACTCCCCTTTGCCATTCAGCAGGCGGAAGAAGTGCCCGTGCAGGTGCAGTGGGTGGTGCATCATCGTGTCGTTGACGAGTTCGATGCGCAGGATCTCTCCGGCGGACACGGGAATGACCGCGTCCTCGCCCAGCGTTTTCCCGTCGAAGCCCCAACGGTAGCGGCGCATGTCGCCGGTGAGCCGGAGCGTGATCTCGCGAACGCGTTTCTCGTCAGTCTCATCCAGCACAAGGGTCGTTGGCTCCATCGACTCGAGCAGCGCATAGGGCGCGAAGGGTCGATCAGCCGTGGCGGCAGCCGCACCTCGCTCGGGGTTCACGCTCTCGATGCCCGCGAGCACGCTCGCCTTCATGGTGTAGAGGTTCTGGCGCTCAGGGCTGGTAGCCTCGAGAAGCTCCCCTTCCCCAAGGAGCACCGACGCGTAACCACTGACATCCTGAGCAGCGGCCCGGAACTCTACCGACCGCGGATCGGCAGGCATCGTGATGATCACGTCGTACGTCTCGGCCATGCCTATCAGCAGCCGGTTGACCTCCACAGGACGGACGCGCGTGCCGTCGGCCCCCACGATGGTCAGGGGTCCCGCCGCAGACGTGAGGTGAAAGTAGCTTGAGGCGCCCGCGTTGATGATCCGCAGCATGACCCTCTCGCCAGGCAAAGCCTCCAGGCGGCTCCGCTCCTGCCCGTTCGCAAAAAACGCGTCGTATGCGACGTCGGAGACATCCATGGCGGGCATGCGGGCGCCCTCCCGCCTGAAGTACTCCCCCAACGCTCCGCGCCGCCATGCCCCCAGGAGAGATTGAGCGGTGCCCTTGCGCTGGCCGTACCACTCGCTTCCGCGCATGAGGGTCCGCATGACCTCCTTGGGGTGCTCGTTGGTCCAGTCCGACAGCACGACCACGTGCTCGCGGTCCACCTGCACATCAGGTATGCGGGGCTGGATGACGATCGAGCCGTAGACTCCGCGCTGCTCCTGGAGACCCGTATGCGAGTGGTACCAGTAAGTGCCGGACTGCCTGATTGGGAACTCGAAGACGCGCGAGCCACCCGGCGGAATGGAAGGCGTCGTGAGGAACGGGACCCCGTCCATAGCGTTCGGCACCAGGAGCCCGTGCCAATGGAGCGACGTATCTTGGAAGTCCAGGGTGTTGTGGACGGTGATGCGGGCCGTGTCCCCTTCGGTAAAAAAGAGGGTCGGGCCGGGAATCCCGCCGTTGATCGTGAGCGCTGTCACGCGCTTCCCCGCAGGGGCGCGAAGCTCTGCGCCGATTCGGAGGTCGTACTCCACCACCGAGTCGTGGGGAGCGTTGACCTGAACCGAGGGGTCAGGATCAGCGCATCTGCTCGCGAAGCCTGTGAGGACTAGCATCGCCGCGGCGGCTTGGGCGCACAGCTGTAAGTACCTGTACATCGAGTGTCCAGTTCATGGATGGAGAAAGGTAGAGAACGACCGCACGAGCGCGCCCCTTGGCGGCTGCAGTACAGTCAGTGGCGTGCTCGCGAGAATGCGAGCGCCCGTTCAAATCCTGAACACTTGGCGAAAAGCGGGCTCCGCTTCTCGCACCAACATCGGCGGCCAATGGGGCTGCCGCCTGGTGGTCGTTGCAAGGCTTGGCCACACGCTGTGGTGGGTCAAGTTCTCTTCGGCCTCGTGCGCCGTGGCCGCTTCACCAGACTCCACAGTGAGCGGAGAGTTCCGCTCAGGGGTCAGCGGTGCCGAGGGAGTATCGGCGCACTGGCAGCCGGAGTGGTCCACCCCAGGGCCCGATGGCTTCTCGTCGGAGTCGCTTGCAGCATTCGTCTGGCTACAGCAGCTCGGGAGAGCGGCCGAACTAGCCACTGGAGCTGATGCCACAGCATCGCAACAGCAACCTGCGCCCTGCGTCGCCGCGTCCATGCACCACCCCATCGCCATCAGCGGCTGCACAAGAAGCTGTGCGGCCACGAAGAGCGTGATCATGAGGAGGTGTTCGATACGAGGGATCATGGCTTGGCCTTCTCGACGATACACGGCTACGCCAAGACTCACAACCTGTTAGATGCACCTGGCGTCGAGTTGGGAGGTGACCACCGCCAAAGCGCCTGCGGGGTCTCTTTCACCGTCGGATCACCGCTGTAGACATAGACGATCCCAAGAACGAGGACGGATTCTTCGTCGACCTGGCGAAGAGCATCGTGAAGGCGTTCGCGAGCGCCCTCGGGAAAGTCGCTACCGTCGCGGTCACCGGCGCCCTGGTCGGAGCCCTCGTAGGCTACTTCGCCATGGGTAGCCTGTAGGGCGCCCGCAACGGAGCGATCCTGAGGTGGCGTCACAGGCACTCCGCCGCCGCGAACTGAGGCCAAGTCTCCGACTAAGCCCCCCCCACTTTCGTCGTCGACGTGCACTGCTGCATGAGCCGGCAGCGCGCCAACCACCCTGATCGTTCGTGGCAGCGGTGTGCCGGTGACGGTATCGCTGCAAGGGCAGCGCAGGGACGACCCCTGCACTGCCCTTGGCTATTGGCCAGATGAACCGTTCGGCTTCTAGTTGAAGTCGACGCGAATGCCGTTGCTGAAGTTCGAGACCGTGTTGCCTGTGCTGCTAACGTCGCGGTGCCACAGCTGGAAGAACCATGTGTCTCCGGGCTGGACCGACACGAAGCCCAAGGGCTGGGGCATTTGGTTCAGGTCGATGTTGAGCGACATCTCCCCGAAGAGCCCGCTGTTTTGGATCTGGCCGGGACCGGTGAAGCGCCCGATCGGGGCGCCTGCGATGCAGAGGTTGCCTTCGCTACCGCCGGGGTTGGCGACGAAGCCGTAGCTGAGAGAGCAGAGGAAGTAGCCGAAGGCGTTCTGCGGCAGGAAGTATGCATCCAGCCCAAAGGAGTTGAGGGACACATTGGTTCCGTCCGCCCCGAGCAAGCTTGCCTGGCCGGTGGAGTTGTCCTCGGCCTGGCAGATCGAGAAGCCATCTCCACCGAAGCCCATCTCGCTCTTGCCGATCGTCAGCTCATAGGTGTTGCTGCCGCCGTCGCTCGGATAGTAGAGGACCTCGAGGACCCAGAACTGCATGCCGCCGAGCGTGAAGTTTGACAGGACCTCCTGGTCCGTGACGCCAGCGCTCGTGTCCACCAGGGTGGGCGTACCCGAACCCAGTTCCCAGAGGGCGAGGTCGATGTCGCCATCAGCGTGGACGAAGTCTGCTACCAAGATCGCTTCCTCCTCGTTCGTCGTGAAGTAGTAGAAGTCAGAGTCTCCGTCGCGCACGATCAGATCGGGGTACACGCCCACGTCAATGGAAGAGGGGGAGCCAATGTCGTCATTGTCTTCGAACGCGTCATCCGGGGCGTCGACGACCTCCCAGGCGAGCTCGTAGTCGTTGCACACGTTGCCGGCAGAGCTGCCGTAGAACCGGACCCAGATCGCGATGGATTGGCTGGCTCCCGTGGTGTTCACGTACGTCACAAACTCGTCGTTGGTGGTGCTAGCACTCGTGACCAGAGAGGAGCCCGTGCAGATGCCGTCCCACAGGGAGAGGTCGAGGTCGGCTCTCGAGTGATCAAAGAAGATCGTCACGTCCAACTGCGCACCCGGGGCGAGGGTCGTTTCGAACCAGTCGTGGTCACCGTCGAGCGCGGCGAGGCGCTGGAGCTGCGTGGTTTGCACGTTCGCGAGAGGGAAAGCCTGCTGGCAGCTTTCGTTGTTCTCCAGCAGGTCGTCCCCGGGGCAGGCATCGATACGGCTCTCGAGCTGGTAGTCGCCGCAACTGGAGGCCATGGAGCCGGCCGCCACGATGAGATAAAACGTCTCTTGTACGTTGCTCGTGTTGGTGTAGTTGAGGGCCGCGAGACCGCTGTTGGGGTCGCTGCCTTGGATGAAGTTCAGGTTCGTGTCGTATTGCTGAATGTACAAGCCGGTCTGGCTAGAGTCGTAGGCGGTGTCGAAGCTGGCGGTCGCGCCAGGGCCGACGTCGAAGCGGAACCAGTCGACCGAGGGGCCGGCGTTGCCAGTCCAGACCCCCATGATCGTCCGATTGAAGATGCTCGTGGCGCCCGGCGGGAGCTGCTCCGCAGTGGCAGTCGTATGGTTGTCGACGCCGTCGTCGTTCGGACACTGAGCGAGAGCCGCGCCCTGGATGGCGGCGGTGAGGAGCAGGGGAAGGAGAACTTTCATGGATAAGGAGTTCGTCGGAGAACTGACGTGCGCGTGAAGGGGACAGGCCCTGCGGGCCCAGAGGGAGAGAGAGGCTGTAAAGCCAGGGGTGAATCTGGCGCGTGCCGCCCAAGACAGCTCCGCGCCACCCCCTCGGCGAGAGGCCTTCCCGGTCCTCACGCGGAAATCCACGAATCTCTCAATCCCGTCGCTGATTCCGTTCCTGGCACTCCGCCGCCGCGAAATCAGCAGCCCAGTCCACGAGGGTCGAGTGCTACGACTCCCCCATCCGCTTAGGCTTCTCTGCGGCTACCCGTAGCGGCCCCCTCCCTCAATCGGTCAGTCCAGAACTGAGGCAGCTGCCCGACACCGTCACTGAGACCGTTACTGGCACTCCGCCGCCACGAACCAAGTCCAACCGATCCGGCGTCGCCTACTACTGCCACTTTCTCCATCGACGAGCGCTGCGGCAAAAGCCCGCCGCGCTCTCACCATCCCGGTCGCTCGTGGCGGCGACGTGCCGGTGACGGTATCGCTGCCTACTCGAACGTGATCGCGATCGAGTTCGTCAAGTTGGTTCCGCTGGACGATCCGCCATCGCGGTACCAGACCTGGAAGCGCCTCGTGT
>CALHGQ010000510.1 GCA_938030175.1 uncultured bacterium
CTAGGGTCACGCCCTGTTGAATCAGCTGCTCCCAGGTGTCCCGCGCGCTGTGTCCGATGCAAAGCACCAACGCGTCCAGCGGACACTCCCCCTCCGTCGTCTCCACGGCTACGACCCGCGCAGCCCCCTGCGATCCCCCGGGGCCGGCGGCGCGCACGAGGCCCGTGACCCTGACTCCGTAGCGAAACTCGACGCCAGCGTCCATCAGCCGTTGACGCAGCTCCGGCAGCATGCGGTGGAGCTT
The DNA here is from genome assembly GCA_938030175.1 of uncultured bacterium. GTDB lineage: Bacteria > Planctomycetota > UBA1135 > UBA1135 > Saltatorellus. Next base: position 245 of record CALHGQ010000510.1, read on the forward strand.
GTCCGTGCCGATGTGCGCGCGGGCGTCAAAAGCGATGTCAGCCGGCGCTCCGGCCGCAATCAGCTCGTCGATGACCGCGCGCTCCAGCCGATCGGAGACCCGCGTGTAGAGCTTTCCGTCGGAGTAGGTCCCGGCGCCGCCGTCTCCAAAGAGCAGGTTGTTGTCCGGATCCGGCTCACCGCCGCGGTGGAACTGGACGACCTTCCGCCCGCGGCGCTCGATGGGTTCCCCGCGCTCCAGCAGCGTGACGCGCGCACCCGATTCGGCAGCGCTCAGCGCGGCGAAGAGGCCGCCGGGGCCAGCGCCGACGACGACCACGTGGGGAGGCTCCCCCGATCCCAACGGAAGGTCGAGCCCAAAGCCGTCCACCGCAGGCGCCTCGCGCACCTTGCCCGAGCGCTTTAGGCGGTCAAACTTCTTGGACCGCACCGGCCCCTTCGCCCCAAGGTCCACTTGGACGACGAAGTGCAGGTCGGCCCCCCTGCCACGGGCGTCGACAGATCTCTTGGCCATCCGCGAGAACGCGAGCCCGTCAGGATCCATCCCCAGCTGCCGCGCCGCCCGGTCCAGGACCTCCTGATCCGGCTCATGGATCTCCTGCCGCAGCCCCGAAAGGCGCCAGACGGACTGGGCTTCTGATTTGTGGCTGGCTGCCATATCGGCCGGAGTTTACGGAGGCTGTGGCGCGACCCGGAAGATTCCTGTCCGGAAGTGACACCGCGTGACCGATGGCCCCCCCATCAGGGCGAATCGCCCCTCCCTTCCTCATCGAGCCGCGCCATGAGTTTCTCACCGTCTCTTCTCGTCTCTGCCGCCCTCGCTGGCGTGCTCCTCGCCCACGGCTGCGCTACGGTGTCCTCCTCGGTGATGGTCCCGGAGAAGCTCGAGTCCGTCGCCATCTCCCAAGGCGGCAGCGTGCGAATCGAAGCGGCTGGCTCCCAGCGGCAAGCCCTCATCGGACGTCGACTCGTCGAACCGACCGCCCTCGAAGCGGCACTGCGCGAGTCGGTTCTCACCTCAGGCATCTACGACGAGGTCGTCGGCGTCGGCCATGCGGATCGCGTGCTCGCCGTTACGGTCGAGCGTATCAACGAGCCAGCCCTCGGGCTGGACATGACCTGTGAGGTCTCCCTGCGCTGGCGCCTCATGTCGGACGATGAGTCACAGACCTTCTGGGAGGAGGTCATTACGACCAAAGAGACGATCAACTCCTTCCACGAGAACGACTCCTCCAAGCGCGGCATGATGTCCGTGGAAGCCGCTCTACGCTCCAACCTTAGGCGCGGGATCGTTCGACTTTCGAACGCAGGCTAACGGAGCCGCACTATTTCGCCCTCCCCAGGCAATGGGCCCGAGAAGCGTCCCCAGGCGGACGAAGACGCCAGCGGCCCTGACGTCCCCGATCTGGTTCGGGAAGGCGAGCTATTCGGCCTGCTCGACGCGGCGGATCGTGATCGCTGCCCGGGAGCCCGAGTCGTCGTCTCTGTCTCGGAGGACGACTCGCCCGAGTTCCTAGCCGAGGTCAACGCCCACTGCGTAGCTGCGCCGGAGCTCCATCGGCGTGGACACTTCCACGGACACTGGGCCGAGCTGGACGATTCGCTCGCGTTCCATGCCAAAGAGCCTCTCGCCGTCCTCAAGCGCCGCTGGGAAGAGGGTCGACCGATCGTCCTCCACGACGCACTGCCGGATGACGTCTTCGACGCCGCCGACGAGCGGCTCGCAACCGCGCACATGGGCGGCGAGCTCCTATCCCCAGGGGGCCTCAATGAGTTCCTGCACAAGCGGGAACAGCTCATCGCGCCGGAGTTTCGACTGCGGCGTCCCATCGAGGAACGCGGTCGCTCCAAGGGCGCCAACCTCCCCGATGAACGGGACCTAGCCCGCGCGTTTGTATCCTGGAAAGCCCCCCGGAACAGAACCGTCAAAGGACCGACGAGCGTCAGCAACCTGTGGATCAAGACCCAGCAGCTGTCCATGCACGAGGACGACGCGTCGGTTCGCATGCGGTTTTCCTTTGGCGATGAAGGGACGGACGATGCCAGTCGCGACATGGCTCGCCACAAGCTCGTGCGGGAAATGGCCAACCGACTGATGCCGGAGGCGGCCGCGATTCACGAGGACCTTGAGCTCCGAGCCCTGCTGCAAGAGTGGATCGGAGCGACGCCGATCCTCACCCAGGGCATCGCCTATTGGAACTCCCCGAACGGCGGCGCGCTCTTCCACCACGACGCCTTCGACGAGCCGCAGCACGGCCGACAACGCGGCGTTCTCTATTCGCAAATCACTGGCTCCACTGCGTGGCTTGCGCTGTCGATTCAAGACCTTGCTTTGCGGGTCCGCGAGTTCGTTGAGTTCATGGCGGACGGCACGCTTCCCGCAGCGCACAAAGCGCTGATCGAAGACCGTGAAGAGGGAGAGGAAACGTTGCGCGTGGTCGCGGATAACGACCGGCTCATGAAGACTCTCAGCGAGCCGAGCTGCGGAATTCTTGGCCCGCTCGTGAATTACGGTCCGGACTTCACTGCACTGTGCGCCGATGCAGGCCACGGCTTCGTTCTCGCACCTGGCGATGTCATCTGTCTGCCCAACCATGGTTACGAATCCACGTGCATGCACTCGGTCTTCTGCGCCGGCGAGGAGACTGGGTTTTCCCTATCGCTCGCTGTCAGGTCCACAGAGGACGGATCGCCCCCCAACACCGGTCAGCGCCGCAGACGACGCTCGAGGGGCCAAAAAGGCGGCAGTTCGCGCCCTCGCCGCAGTCCCAGATCGAGGCGCAGATAACTCCTCTGACAGAATGCTGATTGCCTCCCAACACGCTGATGGCCGATGACAACGATAGACTCTCTCTAGCTATGGCAGCCACTCTCCCCGTTACGAAGTCCGCCACACCCGACCGCGCTCAGCTCGCCGCGCTTGGGCCTCATTCACCCCGAGGCCCGCTCGCAGGTCCGACGGAGCTGCGGAAGGTCTTCGAGGCCTTCGGACTCGACCCGCGGGAGGTGACCCTCCTCGGCAGCGACAGCAACGCCCAGCCCGGGCACCGCTACCACGGCGTGGGCCCACAGGAGATCCTCGTCGGACGCCGCTTTGCCGGACTCGACGCCGAGCTCACCGATGATTCTGCGTTCATGCTCGTCGTCGAGGGCAATGTCGACGACAAGCGCCTCGCCGCATGGCGCAACGCCCTGTGGCCCCTCATCCACGTTGGCGCCATCATCCGGTCCCGCGGTGGGTCGGCCAAGCGCATCACGCTTTCGGGCGTCGAGAAGCTCGACGGCGAATTCGAATTCGATGGAGCCGTGCTCTTCGGCCGACGCACGGACCACGTCATGTCCCCCGCCGCGACGGTCGAGAAGTTCGACAAGAACGCAGGCAGCTGGGACGGAAACCCGGGCGGCCCTGGGTACCCGCACTTCCGCTGGATGCGGAAATTCGTCGGGCACTTCGCTCGGCCTCTCCCCAAGCCCACGGGCGACAAGCCCCTCGACATCCTCGACTTTGGGTGCGGTGCGGGCTGGGTCGGAATCGAAGCGGCCAAGTCCATCGGCAACGCCACGCTGGCGTCATTCGATCCGAGCCCCGAGATGGTGAAGATCACCGAGAGCAACGCCGCCAAGGAAGGGGTCAAGACCTTCGACGGCCGCGTAGGCTTCGGCGAGGCGCCTCCGTTCGGAGGCGTCCACGAAGGAGCGACCGATGAGCGCTTCGACTACGTCATCAGCTCGGGCGTCGTGAGCTTCTCACCGGACGTGGAGACCTGGATGGACGGCCTCGTCGCCACCCTGAGGCCAGGCGCTGATCTGGTGGTCGGCGACATCCACCCGCTCTCCAAGGGCTTCCTACGCCGCCGCGGTCGCAAGCCGCTCCTGCCGGTCCGCGAGATGAACGCCCGAACCCGTGAGGCGATCCGCGCAGGCCTTGAAGCCCGTGGCCTGAAGCACGTCCGAAGCGGGGCCTACCAGCTCACCCGTCCGATCCCCGAGGCGATGCACGTCAACGAGACGAAGCTCAAGGGGATCCTGACGTACCCGCTCCTGTGGACCAACAAGCTGCTCACGGCCCTCGATGGCTCCTTCGGCTCGCCGATGCAGGACCGCTTTGACTCCT
>CALHGQ010000511.1 GCA_938030175.1 uncultured bacterium
GAACGCGTTCGGCTTCTTCATCGTCAGCCGCGACCGCGGCTTCACGTCGAACCCCGCCGGGAGCGCCGGAAACCTGTGCCTCGCGGGGGCTATCGGCCGCTACGTGGGTCCGGGCCAGATTCAGTCGACCGGCATGACGACGAGCTTCTCGCTCGCCATCGACACCGGATCCATCCCGCAGCCGACCGGTTCGGTCGCGGCCGTGGTCGGTGAGTCGTGGTCTTTCCAGGCATGGCACCGTGACCAAGTGCTCGGCATCCCGACCTCCAACTTCACGGACGGCGTCCGCGTGACTTTCGAGTAAGCGAACCGAGGCCTCAGAAGAGACCGTCATTTGTCCCCGTCGGGGGCAGGTGGCGGTCTTTTTTGCTTTGCCTGGTTCCGTACATGCAGCAGGTGGCGCCTTCCTCCCAGGCCCCTTAGGGTCCGTCGTGGAGAACGACCATGACACGATTGACGAGCATCACCCCCATCCTTCGCAGCTTCGACGAAGCGAAGGCGCGCGACTTTTACGTCGACTTCCTCGGGTTCGAGATCGAGTTTGAGCATCGCTTCTCGGACAACGCGCCGCTCTACCTTGGTCTCAAGCACGGCGATTGCCAGCTACACGTTTCCGAGCACTACAACGATTCGTCACCGGGGGTCGCCGTCCGCATCGCGACCGAGGACGTGGTCGCCCTAATGCGCTCGCTCAACGCAAAGGACCACAAGCACTGCAAGCCTGGCACCGAAGAGCGCAAGCCCACGCCGTGGGGCACGATCGAGGCCACGATCGCCGATCCGTTCGGCAACCAGCTAGTGTTCTGGCAGCCGGCTTAGGACCTGGCGGCGTGACGCTTGCTGTGCGGGCCAGCGTGGTAGCGCCGCAGCCCGGGGCCAGGCCCCTAGTCGCTACTTGCCGATCAAGAAGTGACACACGTCCCCTGGACGCATTTCGTAGTCACGGCCTTCCGTGCGCATCTTGCCAGCGGCGCGAATAGCGGCCTCGGACTCATGCTCCACCAGGTCTGGAACGGAGTACACCTCGGCGCGGATGAAGGCCTTCTCGAAGTCGGTGTGGATCACACCCGCGGCCTCGGGCGCCTTGGAGCCTTCATGCACGGTCCACGCGCGGATCTCCTTTTCGCCCGCTGTGTAGTACGTCTGGAGACCGAGCAGCTTGTACGTCGCTTGGATCAGACGGCTTAGGCCGAGCTCGGTGATCCCGAGGTCCTCCATGAAGGCGTCGCGTTCTTCAGCCTCCATGTTCCGCAGCTCGGACTCGATGTCGCCGCAGATGGGGATCCATTCGGAGCCCGTGTCGGCGGCGCGCTTGGCGACGGCTTGGGCGTACTCGGACTTGCCCTCGAGGTCCTCGTCGGTGACATTCGCCACGTAGAGCATCCGCTTGGTGGTCATGAGGCAGAGCGGCTTCAAAAGGAAGCGCTCCCGGTCCGTCCAGTCATGGGCGCGGAGCAGCGTGCCGTCCTCGAGCATCGCCTTGGCGCGCTCGTACAGCTCCTTCATCTCGACGCTGTCCTTGTCCCCTGAGCGCGCCTTCTTCGAGACCCGCTCGACGGCCTTGTCCACGGTGTCGAGGTCGGCGAGGGCGAGCTCCAGCTCGATCACCTCGATGTCCTTGAGGGGGTCCACCGGCTCCTCACGCACGACCTTCGAGCCGCCGAAGCAGCGCACGACGTGCATGATCGCGTCGGTCTCGCGGATGTTGGACAGGAACTTGTTGCCGAGCCCCTCCCCCTTGGACGCGCCAGCGATCAGGCCGGCGATGTCCACGATCTTGACGGAGGCCGGCAGCACCTTGTCCGTCTTGATGAACTTGTGGATCGTCTCCAGGTTGTCATCCGGGACGGCGGCGACCGCCATGTTCGGCTCGATGGTGCAAAAGGGGAAGTTCCCCTCCTGGGCTCCAGCAGCCGTGAGTGCGTTGAAGAGGGTGCTTTTGCCGACGTTGGGCAGCCCGACGATTCCACATGAGACGCTCATGCGGGAGAGGGTAGCGAGGAAGCGCCCGGCGTGCCCGTTCTGTAGGCCTAAACCAGGGCCATGCAGTCGATCTCGACCCGGACGTCTTTCGGGAGGCGGCTGACCTCGACGCAGGCGCGGGCGGGGGCCTCAACGCCCTCGAAGGAGCGGGCGTAGACCTCGTTGACCGCGCCGAAATCGTTCATGTCAGCCAGGAAAATCGTGCAGCGGACCGCGTTCTTGAGGCTGGTACCCGCCGCGGCCAGCACGGCCTCCAGGTTCTTCATCACCTGGACGGTCTGCTCCGTGACGCCGCCCTCGACGATCTCCATCGAGGCGGGGTCGAGGGCGATCTGTCCGGAGCAGTGCACGAGGCCGCCCGCGATGATCGCCTGGTTGTAGGGGCCGATCGCGCTGGGCGCCGAGGCGGTGGAGACGACTTTGCGTTCTGGGGTCATGGGGTTCTCGAAGTGGAGTTAGGACTAACTGTCGAAGCGCCCTGCGAGCGCATCGATGACGGGCTGTGGCACGAAGGGAGTCAGGTCCCCGCCGAGGCGAGCGATCTGGCGCACGAGGGTGCTGGAGACGTGGGCGTGCTCGGACGAGGACAAGAGGAGGACGGTCTCGATGTCCGACGCCATGGCGCGGTTGGTGAGAGCGAGCTGGCGCTCGTACTCGAAGTCCGCCGCGCTGCGAATCCCGCGGACAATGGCGGTTGCCTTGAGGGAGTGAACGCCGTCGACGAGGAGTCCATCCATCGCGACAATCGCGACGTGGTCCTGATCCTTCGTGGCCTCCTCCAAGAGAGCGACGCGCTCCTCCACGGACAGGACGTGACGTTTGTCGTGGTGCGCGGCAACGATGATCGTGAGTCGATCGAAGAGCGCCGAGGCCCGTTCGATGAGATCCAAGTGACCGAACGTCACCGGATCGAAGGTTCCGGGAAAAACGGCGTGCCTATCCTCTGCTGCTTGCATAGCGGAGGATTCTATCCGCAACCCGACGGAGGATGGTTCGGTCCCTTCCTTGCATGGGGATCTTCTCGCTTCCGACCTGGGTCCGGCCGCCGCTCACGCCGGGCGGCGCCTCCTCCACACGCGTACCGGCGCTGGGGCTCGCTGGCCTATTGACCTGCGCCACCGCTGCGGGCTGCGGCTTCGGCCGGGCCTGGACGGGCGCTCCAGTCGGCGGCCAGGAGCTGCTTGCGGTGGCGGCGCTCGGCGGCTTAGCCGTTCGGGCCGCAGGGATCCAGGGGATCGAGAGGCGAGCGATGCCGTGGCTGCTGCTCCTTGCCTTGGCCGCGTTCTGGCGGGCCGCCGGAGCCCCAGCTACGACGTTCACGGCGGATCGCCACGGGGCTCACAGCACCGGGGCTCCCTTGGCCGAGACAAGGGTCCTCACGGGAAGGGTGAAGCCCGATCATCGCCGCGTGGTGCACCGGGACCGCGTCCAGTGGCGCATCGCGCGGCCCAGCACGGCGGCTGGCCCTTGGCGCCAAGCAGCCCTCGTTCAAACCGCCGACGGGGCGATCCGCCCCGGTGACGAAATCGCGCTGCTCCCTTCGGCCGAGAGCCCCCGCCGAGCGCGCAGCCGCGACCTGCCGCTCCGCGAACGGCCGCTAGCCCGGCGTCCCCTGGCCGACGAGATCATCCGCGTTCGCTCTGGAGCCTCTCGGATCCCATGGGCCGAGCCCCTGCGCGAACTGCGGGCGGCGGGGGTCCGGCGCCTCGAGCGCATCGCCGACCCCGAGGCCCGGGGCCTCCTGTGCGCTCTACTGTTCGGGGAGACCTCGCGGCTGCCCTACGGCATGGCCGACCTCTTCACCCGTACGGGCACGCGGCACATGCTCGCGCTTTCCGGCCTCCACGTCGGGCTCTTAGGCGTGCTCATCGCGCTTCCGCTCGCACGATTTCTGTGCTGGCTAGCAGGCCTCGTCGCTGGTCTCGCGGGCCGCTCTTGGCGCCCCCGCCCCGCGCTGGCCGGGGCAGCCCTCGCCCTGGCGTTCATCCCGCTGGCGGGCCAGGGGGCGCCGGCCTCCAGGGCAGCCACGGCCCTCGCCTTGGCGCTCGTCGCGCCCGCGCTGAATCGGCGAGCGCTGGCCCTCAACCTCGTCGCGGCGGCGCTCATCATGGAGACTGCGTTCGATCCGCTCGCGCCGGTGCGAACAGGGGTCCAGCTTTCCTACCTCGCGACCGCGGCGCTCATCGCCGCGGCGTCGCCCGCGTCCCGCCGCGCGCTGAGCGCGCTGCCCGGGCAGGGGAAGCTCCGCCCCACGTGGGCCTCGGGCAGGCGACGCTCCCCCTGGCTCCGAGTCCTGGCGGAGCGCACTCTGCGCACCACCGTGATCGCCCTTGCCACGTCCACCGTCGCTTCGGTCGCGACCCTCCCCATCGTGTGGTCCGAGTTTGGGGAGTTCAGCCCGATCGGGGTTGTCGCCACGCCGCTCGCGTTCCCCCCGCTGGTCCTGCTCGTTGCGGGTGGCTGGATCTGGCTTGCGCTCTCTACCTGGACTCCGCTCGGAGGCTCGCTTGCGGCCCTGTGGGAGGAAGGTCTGACCCTCGTCACGAACGGCATGCTCGAACTCCTCACGTGGGCGGACCATGCTCCGTGGTCGCCGCTTGCGCTGCCTGCTCGATCGCCGCTTTGGCTGGGCATCGGCTCGCTCGCCCTTCTGGCTGGCTGGCGCTGCACCGCGGGTGCTGGACGCAGATGGGTTCGCGTGGGCGCCGCGCTGTACGGACTCGCGCTCCTTCCGAGCGTCTCCACCGAGGTGCTTCCAGGCATCGCGATCCGTCCACGCGCCCTCGAAGCTCACATCATGGATGTGGGCAACGGCACCGCCGTCCTCGTCAGGGCGCCCGGTGAGCCGACATGGCTAGTGGACGCGGGATCGCGGGACCGCGCCGGGGTCGCCGCCGGTGCGGTCGCGCCCATGCTGCGCGCATTGGACGTGGGGAGACTCAGGGTCTCGCTTTCCCACGACGATGCAGATCACGCGGGCGCTCTCCCAAGGCTTGTGCGTCGCTGGCCCACGGACCTATGGGTCGGACCGAACCCGACGACGCGAGAGGCCCCAGGACTCGGTGCTGCTCCCTTCCGCGGCCCGAGGGTGGTCCGGCTGCGCAAGGGTTCGCACCGGGTGACAACGGAGGGCGCCGCGCTTGAGATTTTCGCGGTGCACGGCGGCGACTTCGCAGGCAATGAAGGCTCGAGCATGCTGGATGTGCGCTGGTCGCCGCCCGCTGAAACGAAGGCTGATTTACGCCGCAGCTGGAGGATCGTGCTCTCGGGAGATGCTGAGGGGCACGGACTGGCGGCCATGCTTGGGCCCGGCGCGGACGGCCGCTCCGCCCTCGACCCGGGGCCGGTCGATGCCCTCCTACTCCCCCACCACGGCTCGGAGACGAAACACCTTGGCTGGCTTCTGGACCATCTTCGGCCCCGGGAGGTTTGGATCAGCGGAAGCGACCCGTCCGTGGGACGTCCGGAACTCGAACGAAGGGGCATTCGTGTGCGCTCTACCGCGGAGGTGGGCGGCTTCGTCTGGACGGCCTGGGGCGACCAGCCCTGAGGGCGCCGCGGCCGTATGGCACTCACCAGGGCATCCTTCGCGGCCCTAGCCGGGTAAGCGCCCACAAAATCCCGGAGATTGTGGGGCAGGTCGTAACGCCCGGTCGCAAGGGAGATAGACGCTGTCCCCAGTCTGCTGACTCGCCGACCCTTTCGCCTTCCTATGGCCATGCTCTGTACCAGCCTCCCCCTCCTGATTGCCTCTTCGCTGATGGGGACGGAGGCTTCCCCTGTCCAGACCGAATCAGTCACCCGGGCTGCGATCCCCGCTGCGATCCCCGCTGAATCCACCGCTGAATCCACCGCTGAATCCACCACGCAGGCTGCGGTCCCCGCAGCCACCGTCGAGAAGCCCAAGCGCCGCGTTTTACAAACCGTGGGAGGGGGCTTCCTTCGAGGGGCCACCCGACGCGCGGAGGACGGCCACTGGCAGATCAAGCTCAAGCGCGGCTGGACGGACTTGCCCGCGAGCTCCGTTGACTCGGCGACCCTTGAGAGCGAACTCCTCGATGAGTTCGACGCCCACAAGAAGAACGAAGACCTCGCACCGGCAGACCTCCTGGAGTGGACCCTCAAGGCGGGCCTTCTCCAAGAGGCGTTCGTCCTTGGGGACAAGCTGGTCCTGGAGTTCCCGATGGACGGCGATCTGCGCATGGTCGCCGCGGGACAGGCGAGCCGCTTCGTAGCGGGGCTGCCCGACCGTGGAGCCGAAGGCGAGCTTGAGGCGCTGCGCGACGTGGGCGCGCGAGGCTCCGAGCTCGTCGCCGAAGCGATCGTCGAGCGCCTTGCGACCGCCGCCCCCCGGGCCGAGGTTCTGGCTGCTCTCCACGAGGACCTCGCGTCAGGGAAGACAGGCCGTCGTCGGTTCGCCTCCCGGGCACTCGGGCGCCTCTTTCCCACCGAGGACCCGAGAGCGCTTCTGCTCCACACCATCTACGACCCCTCCGTCGACGTGCGCCGAAGCTCTGCGCTTGGCCTTGCGGACATGGGCGCGGCTGAAGTCTGCGGCCCACTCGTGCGGGCCCTGGGCGCGAAGGACGGCACCATCCGCGTGCGTGCCACCGAGGCCCTCGGCCACACGCGCGAGCCCATCTTCGTGGAGCCGCTCATTCAGCGCATGTACATGCTGAGCGCAGCCCAGAGCAGCTCGGGCGCGAAGCGTCCCCCACGGGGCTACATTTCCGTGGGGACCCAGCGTGCCTACGTTCAAGACTTCGACGTCGAGGTCGCCTCGAGGTCGAGCGTCGCCGACCCCGTGATCAACACGCTCATGGATGGAGCCGTGCTCGGCGCCAGCGCGATGAGCTTCGTGACCACCACGGTTTCCGTCGAGCGCCGCGGCGTCCTCGGAGCCCTCGCGCTCGCCGCGGGCCAAACGCCGGGACGCGGACGCATCAGCGACTGGAAGAAGTGGTGGGAGTCTGACGCATCAGCGGCGTTCCGAAACTCACCTAAGTAGCCGCTCGCTGAAGAGAGAGCCCTCCGGCGGCTAGCCACTGCTAGGTACCGGACCTCCGGCGCGGCGCTGATCACGCCAGCATGCACTCGGCAGCACTGGAAGGAGCACATCTATCCACAGTCCGGCGAGCTCCACATGGCCACCATTCCGGGCCAGGCGCGGCCACGCGAGGCCCCCGACAATCCATCATCTGCAAGACGTGACCGTAGCTGCTGACGCCCTGCTCTAAGGGGAAGTGGCGGCAGCGGCTAGGTTCGAGTCATGTGGATCGTCAGTTGAGGTCGACCGCAAGCGCAGCCGTGAAGTTGGACGTGGGCATCGGAACTCCGCCGGTGGTCACGTCTCGGAACCATGCTTGGAAGTACCAGCGCTCCCCGGCAACGGCGGCGACAGGTCCTCCAGGTTGGGGAATGGACTGGAGGTCGATCGCGAGCGTGAAGGCTCCCGACGAGCCGGAGTTCTGGATCTGACCAGGTCCCACGTACCGGCCAATGCTGCCGCCTAGGCAGAGGTTGCCAGCGCTGCCGCCGGGTCCCACTACCAGACCGGGTGACCGGCTCGCCAAGAAGAAGCCAAAGGTGAACGCGGGCAGCCTCTCCGCATGGAGGCGCAAGTGGTTCGTAGCGACCGTGGCAGAGCCACTCGCCCGACATCCGGCTCGCTCTTCGATGCTGGTCTCCACTGCCGTGCATGTGACCTCCCCGATCGGTGCCACTGGAGA
>CALHGQ010000512.1 GCA_938030175.1 uncultured bacterium
GACCTGACTCCCCGTTCGTACGAGACGAGAAAGGCCAGCACTCCCCGATAGGGAAGTGCTGGCCGAAGTCTCGATACGTCGGAGCGACGGACTACTGAACAGTCACGGAGTAGCCATCCGAGAAGTTGCTCGTGGCCATTCCAAACGGGTCGGTGTCGCGCATCCAGCACTGGAAGTTCCAGGTGTCACCGATCATCGCTGCCACCGTGCCGCTTGGCTGGGGGATACTCGTCCAGTCGACCGCGCCAGAGATCATGCCGGTGCCAGCGGTGTTCGCTACGCCGCCAGCTACGCCGCGACCGATGTCGCCAGCGAGGCAAAGGTTGCCCGCGCTGCCGCCGGGGTTCATCACGAACCCTTGGGTTTGGCCGACGATGAAGAAGCCGAACGCGAAGTTGGGCATGTTGATGCTCTGAATCACGAGGTCATTGGCAGAGAGCGACGCGCTGCCCGTGGAGGTCATCGTGGCCGGGACGCCGGTAGAGTTCGCGTTGGCCATGCAGTAGTTCGTGCCGACGGCGCCGGGGGCAATGACGAAGTAGCCCTCGGTGGTCGTGCCGGCCACGTCGACGTCAGCGGTGAAGTAGACGGCTCCGTTGCGGTCCACCGTCAAGGCGTTGATGCCGGTGAAGTTCTCCACCACGATGCCCGCGTCGGGGGAACCGTCACCGTCCCAATCGACTTCGTCGCCCTCCGCGAGAAGAAGCGTGTCCTCAAGGTAGAGGGCCTCCAGGTTGGACCCGGCGACGTCGATGTCCCAGATGTACGCGAGCTGGTTGTTCTCGCTCAGGAAGGCGCTCTCGATGGCGCCGTTGATAAGTTGGCCGTCGATGATGTCGCCCTCACGGGCCCAGATCGTCCCGTTGCGGACGATGAATTCGTCGAGGGTCGTCGTCCCGTCGGTGTCGCCGGTGAACATGTAGTCCCCGGCTTCCGTGATGCCGCAGAAGTCGAAGTTGTCCCAGTTCTCGGAGGCGATGCCGCCGACGGACGCGGGAACCATGTTGAGCTCTTGCACGAGGGTTCCACCGAGCAGGAGCCCCGAGCCGTCGATGGTCATGGCACCGTCGTCGGTGCTCCCTCCGGTGTCGAGGTCTACGGGCACGATGCTGTGGGTGCCCATGGCGGAGAACCTGAAGTCGAAGTCCACCGAGGCGGTGGAGAGCGCGGCCGGAAGGTTCGGCAGCAAGTCACCCGTTTGAATCACGGCCGTGGGGCTCGTGCCATAGAACAGGCCGCGGGTTTGGGTCGAACCGCCCAGGGTGTCCGTGATCCCGCCGACGAAGTACGGGATGCCGTCCTCCGTGACACCGGGACGTGAACCGAAGGAGAAGAAGTTCGTCGTGCCGGGGATCATCATTTCTTCGATGCCCACAATGGCGCTATCAAGCCAGACACCGTCGAGGCCCGTGCTGCCGCCCGCTTCATCGCAGGACGGGCTGTAGGCGACTGCGCTGCTCGAGATACCGAAGAACGACTCGAACGAGTTCTGGGTCAGAGTTCCGATGGTGGTCTCTTCGCGGATGAGCGCGCCCGGCCCGCCGCTCAAGTTGCCCCAGACCTGGCTGATGGTCGTGGAGCCATCGGAGCTTGAGACGGTGGCGGCGTATCCACCCGACTGGTTGACGGCGGTGTTGCTGATGCCGGTGATGACTTGACCGGGGAGGCTACTCGGAGCTGGATCGCCTTCGCGGAGCAGCGCGGTCTGGGCCGATGCAGGTACGGCCAGGAGTAGAAGTGGAAGAGCAGGACAAGCGAGATTCATGATGGAAAGGATGGATTGAAGAGTCTGGAAGCCGGTCTTGGCCACAGGGGCAGACCCCGCCATTGTACGAGGAAGCCCCGCTGACGTGCTTTCTCCAGCTGCTAGCCCCCCATTGCGCGCTCCCTGCGTCACTTCATACCGCATGAGTGAGCCTTCGCTCATAGCTCAGATTCCGTCTAGCGAGCACGGGGGACAGATCTCTAATCGAGTTGAGGAGCGAGGTCTCGCTCGCCCCATGCCACAACTCAACCGATGGAGGTTCTCCCATGACGACTTCGAGCACCGCTCTCACGATCGCGCTGGCGACCGTGATGACCACGCCCACCCTCGCGGCTCCACCCGTTCCGTCAACCCAAGCAACGAATCGATTCGCGGACCGCTTCGATGGACTCGGCATCGGGCAGCTTGATCCCATCGACAAGACCAAATGGGACGTTTCCGTTCACACCCGGGCGCGCGAGTTCTGGTTCGAGCTCGAGTCGATGCAGGCCGCACACGGACTCGATACCGCGCCGCCTCCGGCCACCCACCTCACCTCCGCCTACGAGGACGCCGTCTACGTCGCGCGCGAACATCTCATGACGGCCATCAACGCGGAGACCTACGGCCTCATCTACCTGACGCCCCATGCGCTGGCGGACTGGAGGGACGAAGAGTGCGTGATTCGCTTTGACGTCTCCACGCTGCGCACGTCGCGCAGGGATTGGATCGATCTTTGGATCACGCCGTGGGACGACAACATGATCTTGCCGCTTGAGGAAGAGCTCCCCGACCTCCAAGGCAACCCACGCCGCGGGCTTCAGTTCCGCATGGGCACGTGGCGCACGTTCTTCGAGGGGGCCGAGGTGGACTGGAGTCACTTCGAGCCGGTTCGCTACGACGATCACGTGGGGACCCTGCTCCCTTTCAGCGTGGAGGGCTACGAGAACTTTGTGACCCCCGACGCGCGGCAGCGGGAGACGATCGAGGTGCGCATCAGCCGGACTCGCATTCGCATGGGACTTCCCGACTACAACTTCTGGTGGGTGGATACGGAGATCGACGACCTCGGCTTCGACTGCGGCGTCGTCCAGTTCGGCCACCACAGCTACAACCCGATGAAGCCGGGCACCCTCGCGCCGATCGCCCACGACACCCAGCTGGCCGGCACCAGAGATCCATCGCCGGGCTCGTGGCACTGGGACGCTTTCAGTATTGAGCCTGCGATTCCGTTCGAGAGCATCCCCGCCGATAGGCGCTTCGTTGTGGGGAGCGACATTCAGCCTGTGACGTTCGCGCGTCCCGCCCCGAAGGACGCCTTCCTTCGGTTCGCGGCCCACAGCCGCACGGAGGTCTCCTTCGATGGGGGGCCCTTCGTCGCGGCGACCCGCCAGGACGGATCCCGCGAGAACTTCGGGTCCCACGACGATCGCTTCTTCTCGAGCTACTGGATGCCGATCCCCGAGGGAACGACGAGCGTGCGAGTTCGGATGACGGCCCAGGGCATTTGGGATCAGTACAACTTCGACACGATGGCGAAGGACTTCTCCATCTGGCATCGACCCGAGGCTCGAACCGTTCCCGGCGGTGCCACGGTCCAGACCGGCCCGATCGGCCATGTGATGCGCTAGTGGAACTCGGGTATGGTGCGCTCCCCCCGCGCGCATCACACCCAACCCAATCGCATTCACTATGTCACTCCAAGCCACACTCGACGCGATGGCGGCTGCGTCGGCCGAGAAGATTCCGGCCGACGCCAAAGCCGTCATGAAGGGCCAACTCCAGGGGCTGATCGACAGCGGGCAAGCTGGCCGCGCCATCGGCGTCGGCGACGTCGCCCCGGGCTTCACCCTCAAAGGACCCGATGGAGAGATCTCGCTCGGCGAGATCACTGCCCGTGGGCCCGCCGTCTTGACCTGGTTCCGTGGTTCTTGGTGACCGTACTGCAACGCAGAGCTGGAAGCTCTGCAAACCGTGCACGGCAAACTCAAGGCCGCCGGCGCCACCCTCGTCGCGCTCTCTCCCCAGAAGCCCCAGTTTGCGCGAGCCATGGAGGCGAAGCTCGCGCTCGATTTTCCAATCCTCTTCGACGAAGACAACCGGATCGCCAAGGCGTACGGGCTTGCCTTTGAGTTTCCCGAAGACTTGAAAGAGGTGTATGGCCTCTTCAAGATCGATATCGCCCGTAGCAACGGCACGGAACTCTGGGAGGTGCCGATGCCCGCGCGCTACGTGATAGGGACGGACGGGAAGGTAGCCCACGCGGTGATTCACCCTGACTACACGAAGCGTCCCGAGCCCGAGGAGACGCTTGCGGTGGTGACTGGGCTCTAGTCCCGAAGCTTCGCCTTCCCAGCAGAAGAGCTCCGTCCCCCTCACAGGGGCCGGAGCTCTTCTTCACTTAAGGTCTCTTTCGCTGATGGCGTCAGCCGCGCCGAGTCAGCTGGGCTGAGCCAGTTGGGCTGAGTCACCTGGACCGAGTTGGCCTAGCTGGCTGAGCAGCGCGGGCTCAGTCGAACACCACCTCGACGGGCAGCGAGAAGTTCGAGCCACCAACGTCACGGTGCCACTCCTGGAAGCTCCACGAGTCGCCCGGCTGAACGGCCGTGCCGCCCATGATCGGGATGTTGTTCAGGTTGATCCAGATGCTGGTCGTGCCGGTCGCTCCCGAGTTCTGGATCTGGTTCATGAAGCGAGCGATCGAGCCACCGAGACACAGGTGTCCCTGGCTGTTGCCGGGGAACACGACGAAGCCCTGGGTCATCGAGCCGATCATGAACGCGTTCGTGTTCAGCGGGAGACCGGAGGTGGTCAGGTTGAGGGCGTTCAATGAGACGTCCGTCGATCCTGCGGCCGTGATCGACGAGGCCTGGCCTGAGCTGTTGGTGGTGGCAGAGCAGTAAGGGTTGCCGACTTCGCGCTGAGCGAGGAGGAGGGCCAAGGGGCCGTTGTCCAGGAAGGCGAAGTACATGATCCGCGAGCCGTCGTCCGACATGCGGAACGCCTCCTGGGTCTGGGCGATGAGACCGACGGTCTCACCGCTCGCCGTCACCGTCTCGCCCGGAAGGCAAACGGCCTCGTCGTCGATAAAGATGCCCTCGTCCAAAGATCCCAGGGCGCCCCAGCGAGCGTAGTAGCAGACTTCGCCGGAGTCCGACAGGTCGATGGCGAGGTTGCTGAAGGAAACAAGGGTCTCAGATGGGTCGTACGGCAGCGAATCCCCTTCGCGGTAGATCACGGTTTCGTCCACCGCGATCAAGGCCTGGTTGGAGAAGTCCGAGTCGTCCAGGTGAAGGAGGGCGCCCCACTGGTTGGCGTTGTTGATCGTGACCGGGGCAGAGGCAAAGTCGTCCCAGTCGCGTCCCGGGATCGGCGACGGTGTGTTCGACTGCGCGATCTCGTTCGTGAGGTTGTGGTACACGATTCGATCCTCGTTCCCGGCGGCGGGATCGAGCTGGCCGCACCAGACGAAACCTCCGGCGTTGCTCAGCCCGGCGCGGGTCTCACCAGCCGAGATCGATCTCAGCTGGAACGACTGGCCGACGGGGATCGTTGGCTCACGGATCAGTACGTCCTCGACCAAGATGTTGCCCATCGGGTCGAGGTCGTAGCGAACGAGCGCCGCCTGAGTGGTTTGATCATTCGTGCTGAACACGACGCAGCGGACGAGGACCTGGTGGTTGTCGTTGATCTGGGCGAACTGAATCTCGTCGACGCGGGAGTCGGCTCCGAAGAGGTTGTTGTCGATTCGCTTTCCTTCCCAGAGAAAAGGCATCCCTTGGTAGATCAACACCTCGGGCAGCACCGTGCCGCCCGGCGCCGTATCGACGGTCAGGTGCATCAGGATCCTTCCCGAATTGCTGAGGTCCGCGGCTTGGATTGCCTCGACCGTGGCACCGCCCGGGAGGACGTCCAGCTTGCGGAGAATCTCGTTGCCGTTGAAGATCAGCGCGCTGTTCTGCGCGGGGTCGTCGGTGTTGACCATGTAGATGTGGTCCCCGTTGTCGGCGATGCGCGGGTGGAGAATCTGTGTGACCCTGTCGCCGAGGCTAAGGGTGTCCCCAATCTGGTGCAGGACGACGGGGCGATCTTGGGCGAAGCTGTGCGTGGCGCCGAGGACTGCAGCGAGGGCGAGGCTCGAACGCATGAGCGACGTGTTCAGGTGTAGCATGACTAAGTTGATGGTTTCGACTTTGCGAGAACGGCCCACGTGTTGGGCCGTTGATCTGAAGGACGCAAGGTCGATTCGAGCCGGCGATGAATTTCCGACGATTGCTCCGCGGGTCCGTTTCCCCGCCCGCGCCGCGGATAGGAAGCCGGGAACTTCTCCAGTTCTTTTTCGCCGGACCCCACGCGCTTTCCGTGCTCCCCAGTGCGCCCACCGTCCATCCACCCGAGGGAAGCCCATTGATCCACTTAACCGCTCGCCCCAACGGCCACGGCCTTCGCCCTGAGCCCGACCAGATACGACGCCATGTCGACGAATCTGAGCTAGACTCGATGCCCTGCCCCAAGCCTCCTATGCAGGACTCCCCATCCACGAGCCGCGGCGCAACTCCAGAGCCCCCCGCTGACATCGCGGAGCTGGTCGATGGCTTGTACGACGTCCTTCGCGCAGAAGCGCGCAGACAACTATCCAGTCGGCCGCTGCACACCCTGCAGCCGACGGCGCTCCTCAACGAGGCCCTCGTCCGCTTCCTGAGCCGCAAGCAGCGCGCCAACCTGAGCCAGGGAGAGCTCTACACGTACGTCGCCAAGGTGATGCGCACGGTCTTGGTCGACCACGCCAGGGCGAAGGGGTCCGTCAAGCGAGGCGGACTGGTGCGCCGCGTTCCGCTCGAGAAGCTAAAGGAGCCGGTCTATCGTGGAGGCGGACGACAGGATGTGCTCGCTGTGCACGATGCGCTCGAAGTGCTCGCGAAGGAGGAGCCTGAGTTCGCAGAGCTCGCCGAGCTGCGCTATTTCGGTCGTATGACCGTTCCCGAGGTGGCCGCTGCGCGCGGCGTCCCCGTCAGTCGCGTGAAGGTCGCGTCGAAGTGTTTGCGGCGTCTCTTGGAACTGGACGATGACGAACACTAGTTCCCCCCGCGATCGTGTGCTGCGGGTCGTCGAGGCTGCGTACGAGTTGCCCGCGCCGGAGCGCGAGCCCTTCCTGGAGCGTTCTCTCATGGGAGACGCCCGGGCCCTCGAAGAGGCTCGTTTGCTCATGGCCACCGATGACACCTGGGAAGATGTTCTGCCTGGGGACGCCCGCAGCTTCATCGATCAGTTCAAGGGCGAGTTGGACCGAGCCACCAAGCACGCGGAGCTGCGGCAGCAGTACAGCGACCTCTTGGGTCCGGTCCTTGACCAGCTCCGCGAAGTGGGGGCTCCCATCGATCGCTTTGAGATCGGAGAGCGACTTGGCCGCGGCGGCATGGGCGAGGTATTCCGCGCCTTTGACCGCGTGCTGCGCAGGGACGTCGCGCTCAAGCGCGTGCGCGCCGACCAGTCCGATGGCCTTCCGCCGAGCCCCGGCATCCAGATTCGTTTCCTGCAGGAAGCCCAAGTCCTAGCCCAGCTGGAGCACCCCGGGATTCCAACCGTTCACGAGATCGGAATCGACGAAAGCGGGCGCCTCTTCTTCACGATGCCTTTGGTCCGCGGCGAAAGCCTCGAGGAAAGGCTCGCGCGCGTTCCGGCGGAAGAGCGGCCGTGGCAGGTGCCGCGCGTAGTGGAAGGGCTCCTGCAGGCGGCACGCTCGATCGCGCACTCCCACGAGCGCGGAGTCATTCACCGCGACCTCAAGCCCGACAACCTCATGCTCGGTCGGTACGGCGCCATGCAGGTGGTCGACTGGGGGATCGCACGGGTCGCGGATGCAGAGCGTGAGCTGGAGGTGTTCTACGGGGACCTTTCCGGGGACAGCACGGACGCCCTCGTCGCATCGGAGCTGTCCGACGCGGCGAAGGTGGACTCAGGGGTTCAGACCGTGGCCGGGGGAGCTCTCGGAACGCCTTCCTATATGCCACCAGAGCAGACCGGCGCCGGCGGCGGCGAGATTGGCCCTTACTCAGACGTCTACTCGCTGGGCGCGATCCTCTATCGGCTGCTGACCGGGTGGCCCGCCTACACCGATGTTCCCGGTCGCAACGGTGGACCGCCGACTGCGCTGGAGCTGACGCAGCGCGTCTGCGCGGGCCCGCCGACTCCCGCGCGCGTCCTTGCCCCGGACGCGCCGCGGGAACTCGTGGCGATTTGCGAAAGGGCCATGCAAGCAAAACCAGCGAACCGGTTCCGCTCGATGCAGTCGCTCGTCGAAGAGCTGGAGGCGTACCTGGCAGGCCGCGTTGTCGAGTCCTATGAGCGCGGTGCGGTTCCAACCTTCCGCAAGTGGGTTGCGCGGAATCGTGCGCTCACGCGGAGCCTCGCCCTCGCCGTAGTGCTCGCCGTGCTGGGACTCACGGCGTTTCTGATCGTTCAGAAGCAGGCGGACTCGCTCACCCGGGTCCGGACCGGGGATCTGCTCCTCTCCCAGCTTCCGAGCGCTTCGGAGTCGAACCTCGCCGAGCTCAGGGCGTGGGAAGAAGACGCGAACCGTCTCTTGAGGGAGACCCAAGAGGACGACCCAAACGAGAGTCTTCGAGTCCTCCGTGATCAAGAGTCGAGCCCCCTCGTCGCCGGCTCGCCCGACTTTGGCCCCAGCGTGGGTCAACGCATCGAGTGGGCCGAGCTGGAGGCGCAGCGCCTCGGGGAGCTTGAATTCCTGCGGGCATGGGACGAAGCGAGCAATGGCATCGCCGCGAGCGAACTCTACGGGGGCCTGCGCCTTCAGCGCCACGCGGACCTCTTGCCCCTCGGCCCAGACCCAGAGTCAGGACTGTGGGAGTTCGCCCACTTCCCGAGCGGGGCCCCGCCGGAGCGAATCGATGGGCAGCTCGCGATTCAGGAAGGGTCGTCGCTGATCCTCGTCCTAATTCCCGGGCAGGCCACCACCCTGCGCCCGGAAGAGCCCGTCGGGGAGTCGGCCGAGGAGCCGCTGGCCCCTACGAGCCCCTATTTCCTCTCGAAGCACGAGCTCACCCACGGACAGTGGCTTCGACTGTCTGGGTACCCGACGCAGTCGTTCAACCGGACCAGCGAGTCCGATCTACTGCCAGCGACGATGCTCTCCTGGGACGAGTCTGTCCTGACCTTGGGGGCGGTGGGCCTGGCCCTGCCCACCCAGGCCGAGTGGGAGCATGCCGCGCGTGCGGGGACTTCGGAGTCCTGGTGGACCGGTGACGACTGGCTGGACCTCTTCGGATCCGAGAACCTCTGCTTCTATCTCCGACGCTTCGGCCGCGACGCCCGCATGGACTTCAAGGATCGATACCCGTCGGCGAGTCCAGGTCCATCACGGGTGCGCCAGGTCCTGAGCGGTCGGCCTAACCCCTACGGCCTCTACCAGGTCGTCGGGAACGTCCGCGAGTGGTGCCTTGATGAAATGCCGCCTGAGGACGGGACGCCCGTCGAACCCGGCACGACCCAGCACGTGATCCGGGGTGCGGACTGCGCCCAGCTCCCCAGCCGCTCGCCCCTGTCGATCCGACTCTTCGGTGCTTCTTCGTTCCGATTCATGCGACTCGGGGTGAGGCCTAGCCGTTCTGTGGGGCAGTGACCGTGCGCGAAGTAGCCCTCGTCTAGCTATTCGGGGCCCTTCAAGCAACGCGGTCAGGGCTTCGAGGGGCGCTGCTCGGTAGTGCGGACTTTTTTTGGCGGGCTGCTAGGCCCGCTGGGGGCAGGTACGACCCCGGGGCGGCAGATATTGCTGCACAGAGACTGGTTCCCATCATTGAACCGGGCATCCGCGGTCGCGACGATGGATGGGAGGCGTCTCCGGAGGGGGGGCGGACCTCTTTACGTAAGGGTAGTAGGTAGCGTTTGGCGCGGAAATCGAACACGAAGAAGGCGGCCTCTAAGAAGGCTCGCGGGAAGAAGAAGGGGGAGACCGGGCGCTGGAGGCAGCTGGCCGGGAGCTTCCTTTTCGGAGAGGCATTGGATGACGACTCATCGGAGCGCGTCCGCGAGCTGGGTGGGCTGGTGCTCATCGGGATGTCGCTCTGGCTGCTCCTCTCGATGGCGACCTTCAGCACTCCACCGGAGGCCGCGGCGCCGGGCTCGAACCTCGGGGGCGCTCTCGGGCACTACCTGGCCGACGGCGCCCTGAGCTCGGTGGGCCTCGCTGGCTACCTCCTGGCGGCGCTCGGCGTGCTCTGGGGTAGCGTGATCGTTGCCCGAAAAGAGGTGCGAATGCCCATTTTGCGCCTTGTGGGCGTAGTTTTCTTCGTCCTGGGCTTCGCTTTTGTGCTCGACCTGAAGTTCGGCCCCGATATGGAGTCGCGGGCTGAGTTCCTCCAGGCCCAGAGGCAGTACGTCGACTACGGAACCGAGGGGGCCGACGAGGTCCTCGCCACGTTCTCCGATGACCTGCCTTACGGCACCGGCGGGTGGTTGGCCCTCGTTTCCAACCCGGGGCTCGTCGAGCGCTTTGGCCAGGTCGGGCTCTGGATCGTTCTGCTCACGATCGTCGGCATCTCCGCTCTGCTCGCCACCGAGATGGCGTTCTACACCGCGATCACTTCGTTCAGCGACTGGCTGGACGACCGCCGCGACCGCATGGATGAGGGGTTCCTGCCGGCTATCGGTGGGTGGGGCAAGCGGCTCTTCGTGGGCATTTGGGACTTCCTACGCGGGGCGGATCTCTCCCCCGCGGCGGCGACCAAGGCCAAGCGAGGCGGTCGCAAGGCCTCCTCGGCGAAGAAATCGACACCGAAGAAGGCGGCTGCCAAAAAGCCCCCGGCCAAGAAGCCCAAGCCCCTCCCGAACCTCGACGACCTGGAGGACATCGACGATCCAGACGAGGAGTACGAGGAAGACTTCGACGAGGCGGCGGCCGAGCTCGACGAAGAGGAGTACGAGTACGTCGACGAAGACGGCAACCCGATCGATCCCGCGGACCTCGACGAGTACGAAGATCCGGACGAGGAAGAGGAGGAGTACGACGAGGACGAAGACGAGGAGTACGAAGAAGACGAGCTCGAAGAGGACGAGGAGTGGGAAGACGAGGAGGAGGAGGTCCTCCAGCCCGCTGCGAAGAAGCCCGCCAAGAAGTCCGGCAAGGGTCGCGGCAAGAACGCCGCGGCGTCTGAGGAAGAAGACGAAATCTCCGCCGACGAGGCTTCGGCTCAGGCGAAACGCGCGGCCGCTGCCGCCGTACGCCGGGCGAAGACGATGGAGAAGAAGATCTACGAGCCGCCCATTCCACCGATCGGCCCGTGGGAGCTGCCCTCGTTCAACCTGCTTGAGGCCCCCGAGGCCAACGCGGGACTCGACAAGGAGTTCCTGGAGACCAGCGCCCAGAACCTGGAGAACGCGCTGCGCAGCTTCCGCGTCGAGGCGGAGGTCGTCGGCGCCCAGGTCGGCCCTGCCGTGACGATGTTCGAGCTCACGGTGGCCCAGGGCACGCGCATGAGCAAGGTCACGACGCTCAGCCAAGAGATCGCGGCGACGCTTCGCGCCCGCAACGTGCGTATCGTCGCGCCGATCCCCGGCAAGAGCACCATCGGAATCGAGGTTCCGAACGCAAAGCGCCGTACGGTGCGCATCTCGGAGCTTGTGACCCAGAAGGCGTACGACAAGGACTACATGGCGCTGCCGCTGTTCCTCGGCATGGACGCCGAGGGCAAGTCGATCGTCGAGGACTTGGCGCGCGCGCCGCACATGCTGATCGCCGGTACTACGGGCTCAGGTAAGTCCGTTTGCATCAACACGATCATCGCGAGCTTCCTGCTCACGCGCTCGCCCCACGACGTCAAGCTCATCCTCGTGGACCCGAAGATGGTCGAGCTGCAGATGTTCGAGAAGATCCCGCACCTTGAGCTGCCGGTGGTCACGGACATGAAGCAGGCGACCAACGTGCTGGAGTGGGCGGTCGAGAAGATGGAGAGCCGCTACGAGCTCTTCATGAACGCTGGCGTCAAGAACATCAAGACGTACAACAAGCTCGGGGAAGAGAAGCTGCGCAAGAAGCTCGGCGACGACTTCAGCGAGGAGTACACCCCGCGTCATGTGCCGTACATCGTGCTCGTCATCGACGAGATGGCGGACCTCATGATGCAGGCCAAGAAAGAAGCCGAGGGCGCGATCACGCGCCTCGCGCAGAAGTCGCGCGCCGTCGGCATCCACGTCATCGTCGCGACCCAGCGCCCGTCAACGGACGTGATCACCGGCGTCATCAAGGGCAACCTGCCCACGCGTATCGCGTTCCAGGTGGCGTCCAAGATCGACAGCCGCGTCATCCTTGACACGATGGGCGCGGAGAAGCTCCTCGGCCAGGGCGACATGCTCTACGCGCCGCCGTCCGCCAGCCAGGTCATCCGTGTCCAGGGTGCGCTCGTGGAAGACCACGAGCTGCAGGCCCTCGTGGACCACGTCTGCGAGAAGGCGGCCCCTACCTTCGACCAGCAGCTCGTGCAGACCGCGACCGGCACGGCGCCCCCGGGCGCCGCGACCCAGGGCGGCGAGAAGGTCGACGAAATGTTCAACGAAGCCGTCACGGTCGTCCTGAAGTACAAGCGCGGCTCCGCCAGCTTGCTTCAGCGCGCACTGGGCATCGGCTACACGCGCGCGTCGCGCCTCATCGACCAGATGACCGACGCGGGCATCCTCGGGCCCCACAAAGGCTCGAAGGCACGGGAGATCTACATGACTCTCGAGGACTGGGAAGAGAACCTGGCAAATCTGGAGTCGGCGGGGTGATTTGATGAGCGCGAACTTTGATGACAACGTGTCCGGGCCGTTCGACGGTCCCTTCGATCACCCGGGTTCGACCCAGGGGGGCGTCAGCGTCGACTACGCGGACGACCAAGCGCCGTATTTGAACGAGGAAGCGGCAAAAGCGCCCTCGTCGGGGCTTGAGGTTCTGGGCGGGGTTCTTTTCCTCGTTGGCTTCATCCCAGCGGCGGCCGTGGCCAAGGCGCTCGTCGATGGAACGAACCTCGAGGCCGCCGGGCTCGGCGGTACCGCAGCGCTTGCGGCGACCGTTTCGAAGTGGCTCGGGGCGTGGCCAGCGCTTGTGACCGCCGCCGTGATCGGCATCATCGGCTCGCTCATGGTGCTCGGGACGCTGCGCAGTGACCCGCTGCGCCGCGTGGCCGGAATCGCGGTCAGTGGCCTCGGCTTGGCCGCCATCGCCGGTGCGCTTACCTCGTCGCCCATGCAGGGTCTGCTTGGCGCAGGCGGCCGCATTGGCTCGGGCACCGGCGGCGCGATGGCCGACTCGATCGGCGTTTGGGCCGGCGTGCTCCTTGGGCTCTTGGTCATGGGCGGCGCGCTCTGGCTCGGATTCGGTCCGTCCGCATCCACGGTGGACGAGGACGACGGTCTCGGCCCGATCCTGGAGCGGGGCGAGTCCGTGCCGCGTTCCGCGGGTCAAGCCGCGGGATCGGCGGTTGCCTGGGCCGCAGGCGCTGCGGCTTCCGTGGGCGCCGCAGGGGCGTCGCTGTTCAAGCGTCAACCGAAGTCCGAGAGCGAGGTGGTGGGGCACAACGCGGACCGTCAACGCCGCGTGAGCAACAAGAAGGTTCGCCGTACGGGCGCGCCCGTGACCCTTGGCGATGCGCTGGCACGCGGCGGCACCGAAGGTGTCTCCCACGACGAAGCGGCCGCGTTGGCACCCGATGACAACACGCTCGCCTACATGGAGGACGTGTGGCGCCGCGCTTCGCACACCATCGAACAGCCAGCGCCGATCCCGAAGTCGCCGTACCCGGAAGACGTCCGTCTCAAGGGGATGATCCCGGACGGGGCCGCGCCGCTTCAGCCGCGCCGCCCGGAGGAGCTGGACCAGGCCCAGGCGCCTGCTGCCGCCGGCGAGGAGCCAGCGTCGCCGCCCGCCCCAGCGCCGTCGGTCATGCCGGTTCCGCCGGTGCCCCACTTCGGATCCCAGCCGACCCACGTCGACGGATCCAGCCAGGAGGTCGCACCGTTCGACTTCGAAGACGAACTCTCGGCGCCGCAGCCGTTGGACTCGCCGCCGCCGCCCGTTTCGACTCCACCGGTCCCAAAGTTCCAGACCCATGCGGCGGATCCGTTCGGCGCGCCTGCACCCTCGGGATCGCTAACCGACGCCGAAGCCGACGCGTACCGCGACGCAGTGCTCCGGGAGGGAGCCAGCGCCCAGGGACCCAGCGAGCTGCCTGTGGGCGTGAAGCACTTTACGCCGAAGCCGGCTGAGGGCGAAGTCGCGCCGCCGGTGGATGTACCCGCGGCGGAAGCGCCGATGGTCTCTGAGGTTCCCTCGGCCGGGCTGCCTGCCGTTTCGTTCTCGCACCCCGATGGCGTACTCGATCAATCTCCGCCGGGCGGAGAAGAGATGGCCGCCCAGGCGATGCAGGCGGGCGCCATGCCCGCGAGCGTGAGCTTGCCGCCGCGCCCCGCGTGGGAGCAGGGCTACGACGACGATGAGCCGAGCGCTTCCCTTGAGTCGAACCTCTTGGAGTCGATTCCTGACGTGGATGATCAAGGCCGGTGGCAGCGCCGTGAAGAAAGCCACTCAGCGGAAGCGTTGGCGGAGCCGGAAGAGCCGTCGATGTCGGCGCTCGACGAGCTGCTTGCTGAAGTGGACTCGCTGGAGACCGTCGATCTTGCAGGCGAGCTGCCGATGGAGTCATCCGTACTCGGAGTCGCCGTCGACGACACCGAAGTCGAAGACGTAGAGCTTGAACTCGACGCTGAACTCCTCGACGAGTCTGAGCTTCCCGAGGCGGCTGCGGAGGCGCCGGTCGAAGAGCCGATTGAAGAGGCAGCCGAGTACGAGGAAGCCGAGTCCGAGGAAGCCGAGTACGAAGAGGCGGAAGACGAAGAGGAAGAAGTCGAGGCCGAGGCCGAACTTGCCGAAGGCGAAGTCGCAGAGGACGAGGACGCG
>CALHGQ010000513.1 GCA_938030175.1 uncultured bacterium
TGGTCGTCGCGGTCTAGGTCTAGGCCGAGCGCCGACGGTGGGGGGTAGACCCACAGGGAGTCCCGGGTCCAATCGCCACGCTCTTGGGCTTCGATGCGCAGCGCGGGTCGGACCGAATGGCAGTGCACACACTCGCCGCGATCGCGCTTAGCGAATGCCGGGATCGTCTCGATGGTGAGCGGCTTCACGCCCGCCTTGGCCGGGGCCCCTTTGACTGCGCCAGCGGTGGACCCAGCGATAGAACCAGCGGGGTGGGACGCGTAGGACCGAAGGCCCGCCCCCAGGAAGCGCTCCCAGGACGCGGCGGTCAGCCAATGATCGGCGCCCCGGGAGTCGCGGGAACCGTAGCGGTGCAAGACGGTCCCGTCGTGGTTCATCGCGATCGCCGCGAACGTCAGGTCCCAGTCGAAGGTCCACACGCTGAGATCCACGCCGCGCATATCCGTGATGCGCACGGGCACGTAGCGACGGTAGAGTTCCGCAGTTTTAGGATTGGGGCGACGAACCACCTGCTCGTCGAAGACAGCGCTGTCCTTTCATGGCTCTCAGCGGAACACAGCGAGCAGCGGCCGCTTGGTGCGTCGCGCCTCGGCCATGGCCGCGGCGAGATCCGTCCGCCAAGGCGTCGACTCGCTCGCCGGTTGCGCAGCGTTCTCCTGGGGAGGCGAGGCAGGCTTCACCTGGCTAGGCGGCAGCGCTGCCAACGCCGCGAGCCCGGTCGCAAGCGCGCCGGCGCCGATGGTCGAGGTGAGTCCCATGGGGGCAGCTTAGCGGCTACCGCGTCATCGAAGCGGCCGATTCCACGGTTGCGCGTATCGCCTCGCGAACTTGCGGCACCCACTCCTCGCTCCAGATGATCATATGACCCGCGCCTTCGAGGGTCGTGAGCGTCAAGGGCTCCGCCCCGGTGAGCGCCTCCATCATAAACGTCGCGTTGCCATAGGGAACGAGGCTGTCGTCCGTGCCGTGCACGATCGCGACTGGGATCTCGATGGAGCTGAGCTCCCTTGAGAGTCGCTCCAGGTCAGCGCGCAGCGGCCAGACCTCTTGGTTGGAGCGACGAAGAGTGTGCGGGAGCACCCAGCTCAATCCCTTGGCGGCGTAGTTGAACCACCTGCGCTTCTCAAGCTTCGGCGACACGGAGCCCGCAAGAATGACCGCGCCCACGATCTGTTCGGGGTAGTCGATGGCGGCCTGCAGCGCGACCGGTCCACCGTAGGAGTGACCGATGACGATGGTCGGTGCCCCGTGGGCCTCGAGGAACGGAGCGAGCGCCCGCGACTGTCCTTCAAGCGTTGCGAGCGACGACGAATCGCTCCTGCCGAACCCGGGTCGGTCGATCGCAGTGGATGGGAGGCCTTCGACTGGATCAACGAGGTAATCGGTCCAGCCTTCGGCGTCTCCGGGCGTACCGTGGAGGTAGAGAAGCCGGATCGAGCTCGGGGTTGTGCCGCTGCCATCCGCGTGCAGCGCGGCGACTCGACGTTCGTCTGGCGCTTGGTCCGCCGGGGCGACGTTGGCGAAGCGCTCCATTCGCAGCAGGCCAGAACGGGCCTCTGCGGTGGCGCTGGGTCCGGGCATCATGGCGCACGAGGAGAAGGCAACCGCTATGATAAGGGTGGTGAACGCGTTCAGCGATGGAGTCATGGCGTCAGTAGGCGAGCACACGTGGGGATCGTAACGCTCGCCTAGATGATACGCAGCTTCGCCGCTCCGGTGACGGGCGGACTTGCCCCTCTCCCCCTGCGACGCTATCGGGGCGAGATGTCCCAATCAGCAAGCCGGATCGACCCCGCGACCTGGATCTCCTGCGTGGCTAAGGGCTGAGTTGGACTAGATCCAGAGCCCCAGACCTCCAGGCGGAAGGATCCAGTCGACAGCCTTGGCAGAACAAACACCCCGGTCTCCGGACCCACCGGTTGACCGAACGTCTCCACTGCTTTTGGTCGGGCCAGTAGCTCGGCGGCAAAGCCCTCGGCATTGGTTGGGATCGCGACGGCGCGAAGCCCCTCAACTCCCCCTGGCCGAGAGCCTGAGATCAACCGGCACGTCACCTCCAGCTGAGGAACCTCGAAGTGGAGGCTTTGCGCACCGATGCCCTCGATCACGATGCCCGGCATGACCGTGATCGGAGCCGCGTCTTCTCCGTCGTCCTCGGGCAGCAGCGCGACGAGGTAGGTACCGCGTTCGAGGCCACCCGCGTTGAACCCGTTGGGCGTGGCCTGAGCCACCGTTAAACCGCCTTCCACGCTGTACGGCAAGAACGTGGGCACCATACCCCGAAGCCGCCGACCGTTCATGCTCACCGTTCCCGTGACGTGCACGCGCTCCGGCCGGTCCATGTGAATCTCCACGTCTCGGCTCACACCCGAACGCATCTGGAACGAGTCGTGCTTCAGCGCGTCGTCGTCAGAGTCCCCGGCCTTCGCCAGAACGAAGACGTGCACGCGTCCGTCGAGGAGGTCAGGGATGGAGAACGCACCGCTTTCGTCCGTGAAGAGTCGGAGTTGTTGGTCGTGACCGTCGCCCTCGATCTCGGGGATACGCGCGAAGATCGGCGCGCCCGCAAGCGGTTGGCCAGCCCGGTCGAGGACGACGCAACGCAGTTCCCCGCGCCGCTTCATGGTGTAGGTGCTCTCAGACATCCCGTCGGAGGAGAGTTCGACGTCGCATGGGATGTAGCCGGGGTGGTACAGATGCGCGTTAGCCTCGGCGGCTCCGATGGGAATGGCCACGCGAAACGAGCCGTTGCTCCCCGACTCAACCCTTCGAATCCGGATCTCACTGTGGTCGAGATCTTCCTCCTCGTACGTCATCAGTTCGCCATCGATCGACACGGTGACCCCGGGAATGGGCTCGCCTGTGCCCGCATCCATGACTTTCCCGTGAGCGACGGGGAAGCGACCCGACTCCTCGGGTTCATCGAACTCGAGCACGAAGCGTACACGGGTGATGCCCCCTTCGATCGGCTGAACTTCCTGGCGAAGATGCTCGCGGGTCACTTCGCCGAACATGCCGACCACTTGGCTGATACTGACGCCAAGGGGCCGGTCCACCGCGAATCGCTTCTCGATGGTCGCGCGTCCTGCCGTCGGTGCACCTGACTGATTGAGGACGCTGTTCTTAGCGTAGCCCTTGGCAATTGGCTCAAGCCACTGATAGCTGCTGGCCTCGAATGCAGTACAGGGGCGCCCGCTGCCGGCGTCAACAACTTCAATCTCCAGCGTTGTGGTCGCCGTCCGGATCATCGTGATCGTCGTGACCTCGTCCGCCCTTAGAAGCGACGCTTCCTCTGGATGGATGTAGTTTGGATGCTCGGCGCGAACCCATTGCGCGGAGTCTGTGGCGCTTGCCGCTGCATCGAACTCGCCTGCAGCGTCCGAGGTCGCCCAGCCCTTGCGGGTTCCCGCGGTCGACATTGCCCCGATCATGTTCTTTCGCGGTGCAGATACTCGACCGATCTCGACGCCCTCAATGGGGCGTCCACTTCGATCGACAACGCGGCCCCGGAAGACGAATCGTGCATTGTCTGTCGCGTTCCTCGGGGCTACGTCCAGCTGCACCCGCTCTACTGAGCGTTCGTGTGCTGCCTCTGCTAGTCGGCTTAGTTCAGCTAGCGCTTCACCCGAAGAATTCACCACGGGTAGAACAGGTGCCGACGACGGACCCGAGAGGGAGCGAGCCGCCACGTAGAGTCCCGCTACCGCGACACCGATCAAGAGGAAGCGTGTGACTGCCGAGAGGGTCAAGAAGCTCCCCGCCGATCCCAACGCCGCAGCCCGTGCAGGGACGAAACGCGCCAGCGGCAACAGAAGCGCAGCCCACGCCGAGGACTGACCCCCGTGGCGTTGATCTAGCTGAGTCCTTAGGCGTTCAAGCCCAAGCCGTTGACGCGTTCGAACGGTGTTGACGGGCGCGTTGAGCCGTGCCGCAATCTCCCGCGGCGGGAGGTCTTCGTAGAAGCGCAGGAGGAGCACCGCTTTCTGCTCGGGAGGCAGCTCGCAGATGGCCTCCATCAGCGCGCGCTGCTCGTCCGCGCAGGCGCTCAGGTCAGCCACGTCGCGGGCCACGTTCTCGTCAGCGCGTGCCGATTCAAGGGTGCGCTGGGTCTCGCGCTCACGTTGGTGCGTCTCCTTCCTGCGCGTAGCGAGAACGGACCTACGGATGATGCCGCTGAGCCAAGCCTGCAGGGGCAACCCTGCGGGCGGCGGGTTGTGAAGCGCAACGACCCATGCCTCTTGGATCACGTCATCCACTCGGGCGGAGTCATGGACGAGGCGAGCCACAAGGCCCCTCATCCACCCGGCGTGCTCCTGCAGAGCGCTCGCGGACAGAGTTCGAACAGTCTCGGGGGTCATCGTATTCGGTTGCATGGTGAGGCCTGGGAGGTGGTTTCTCAGAGGGACTGTCCTTGCCTCCAGGAATCGATCTCCCGTTCTTCCAGATTCTAGGCGCCAGGTCCCTTGAGGTCCTCTGGGGCGGGTTTGGGCCCCCGGTTGGGCGCTCCTGCGCTATTCTGTTGGTGTTAGGTCGGCTTCTTCCCACCCAGTTCGCCGGCCTCACCTCGACTTCGATATGCATCAGACCCACCCGCGCGTGGCGGCTTCCCTCGTCCCCGTCGCCGCTCTCCTGTTCGCTGCGTGCTCGAGCACGGCAGCTCTCGCTCCCTCCGTTATGCCCCTCGTCGTCCAGTCGGACGACGAGCCGCCCAAGGGCGACTACGGCGAAGCGCCCAAGTCGGTGCACTTTGAGGTGAGCGCCACCCCGCGCAATAACGGCGAAGACAACCTGTATGGCTTCGGCGTTTACGGCAGCGCAGGCTCCGGTTGGGGCGGAGGCCTTCAGGTTCACTCGACGCTTGAGCAAACGAGTCCAGAGGCGGAGCCGTTCTTCGGCTCCTTCTCGGGAGAGCTGGCGCCGCGCACCAACGAGTTCGTCTTCGACGTCGTAGCGACGCGCCGCTTGAATCCATCGTTCAGCGTGTTCGCCGGCGCAGGCATCTCTACGAGGGAACGCTATCGCCGCTTCCTCGATGACGCAGGCAACGACTTCTTCGTTCGCGTCAACCGAAACGTACGCGGCAACTTCACCGCCGGTGCCCACCTTTGGATCGCCGACACGGTCACCCTCAGCGCCCAATACGACTCAGCGTTCGAAGCGGCTACGTTCGCACTCGGCTGGCAGTTCTGACCGGTACGGTACCGTAGTGATTGTCGCCACTTCGACCGAGGCGCGCTGACACCGGCGTTCCGGTATCAGCGCAAGAAGTCTCAACGACTGAATTGGCTCGACTACTGAAGGTAGCGCAGGCGCGACAGCTTGCCGGCGCCCGACTCCGTGAACCAAACGACTCCGTCTTCACCGCAGCGCAGGCCGTCCTTGAGGCCCGGGTTGCTCGTGGGAATCGGATGCGCGGTCATCCGACCGCTCGCGGGGCGGTAGACGACGATGAAGCCGGAACCACGCGTGCCGACGACGACATCTCCGCCCGGTGTAACATCCATCGGGCCGCCGATTTCGCCGGCCGACAAAGGGAACTCGTGGAACGTCATCTGGCCGGTGGCGGGGTCATAAGCGCCGAGGGAGGAGTCGTTCCAGAGGGAAAAGTACGTGATGCCACCGGTCGCCTCGAGGAAGGCGGGACTGCGACTTCCCGGGACCAACACGTCGACGATCGAGCCACCGGCGACCGGTCGAACGCCCAAGCGGCGAACGTTGTACTGGGTCGTCATGATGTTCTGGTGGACGGTGTCCTCGCTCGCCGCCACCAAGTGAGGATTGGCTGCCGCCGTTCGGTCGGTTTGGACCCACGATCCGGACGCTGGGTCGAGCTCGCAGAGCCATCCTCCGTGATCCGTCACCAGCACGTGCCCGTTCGACATGGTCGCTGGAACGGCCATGTTGTCCACGTTGACCGGCGGCGTGAAGTAGCTGAACTGGTCTGTGGCAGGCGTGTAGCTGACGAGGCGTGAGGTCCCGTACGCGCCGTACCAGACCGTACCTGAGGCGTCGACGATCAAGCCGTCGGGCGTGTCGTTCGCCTGGGTGGCAACGGCGTTGAAGACCTCAGTGTTCTGGCTGAACGACAGGATTCGATCGTTGCTTGGCGCGCTGAGCCAGACGCGGCCCCCGGGGACCAAGTCGAGCTGGTCCGGGAAGCCAACGCCGGGCGTGTTCCATTGGCTAAAGGGCGGCGCGGCCCCGACTTCGTTCGCCGGAAGCTGCGCGGTGATCTGGCGTAGAGCGGCTTCCGCACCCGGATGTTCGATGATGGGGCCGTGCTCGATGACGCGGAACGGCGCGTGTCCCGCTGGGGTATAGGTCCACTCCTGACGCGAACCGCTCAGAACCCGACCCGTGACGGTCGCGAGGACGAGGTCGGTGGTCCCTGAGCTGCGGCTGTACGGCACGTACTCGTGCCGGCCGCGGCGGTTCCTCGGAGCATCGTCCACCTGTGCCAACTGGCGCGGGGCGCTGGCCGTAGCGCCAGCGAAACGATCGCCTTCCCAATGCAGGTCCACGCTGGAAGCGAACACGGCGTAGCCGTTCAGGTGGAGGGCGTAGTGTCGCGTCTTGCCAAGCGAGGTGGTGCTCGGCGAGCTCTCCATCAGGTCGAACGCGCCGAGGCCGAGCAGACCCTTGGCGCGCTGGGCCCAGCGCAGTGCGGCGACGGGATCGTCCGCAAGATCCGCGAACCTATCGCCGGCGAGGACCGCCCAGGCCGCACCGCTGCGGTCCAAGATGACCTCGACGCCGGGGGTGCCTTCGCGCTGGGTTTGGGCATCGACCCGATCGAGCGGAAGCACTTGGCGCAGGAGTTCGTCAGGCTCCATCCCGCGGACCTCCATGATGCGCGGGATCTCGGCGCCGACGCTTCGTGCGTTGGGCTGGACTTTAGACTGGGCGAGAACGGGCGGTGCTAGCAACACAAGGCTGCCGCAGACGAGGAAGGGAAGTTGGTGCATGGGAAGTGTGGTGAAGTACGTCAGTCAGGCGAGGCCTGGGGCTTCGCGGAACGCTCTAGGTAGGTGAGCTGGATCATCAGAACCGGAAACACGAAGAGGGCTCCGAGTGCGCCCCACGTGTTGGCTTCAAAGGGTTGCTCGGATCGCGGTGCGAGGACGACCAGCCCCAAGATCGCAATGCAAGAGCAGATACATTGCGCGAGGAGCAGGGTCATGAAGGCGGGATAGGGCAACAACCGATCGCGGCGATTCCATAGCCAGACGCCGACGGTGACCATGACAACGCCACACGTGACCCATGTCCAAGCGAGGGTGTGGGAGGTGGACGCCAGCAGGATCGAACCAAGGAAGAGCCAGGCTGACCCTCCGATGAGCGAGCCGAACCAGCCTCCCCCTGACCATTGCAGAAAGCCAGGGCCGATGCGAGGCAGTCGCTCGCCCTGGGCTTCTCGGTCGGAGGTATCCATCGGATACCACGGTAACCTATGCCTGCTGATCTTGCGCTTTGGGAGCGGCGCGGTCGGCCACAAGCAGTGCGACGAACAGCGCAGCTCCGGCTGCTGCAACTAGCGGGCCGACCGCGGCCACGAGGTCAGGATCGTTCTTCCAGACCGGCTCCTCCGCGTTGCTCATCCCGCCCCCAAAGTGCAAGAGAGCGAAAACGCTAAGCGGCGCGACGTTCAGCCAAAGCGAGCGCGCCATGCCGCGGGGGAACGCCTTGGAGATCACCACGGCGAGGCTCATCAAAAGAACCGCGATGGATCCGAAGTACAGCGCGCCCATCGGCACCGTGACGTCGCGGGAGGGCCAACCAAGGGTGAGCCCCTCCCGCGCGGCGTGCGTGTCAGGTTGCGGCTCCATACACGCCGGGACGTCGCCGTTGAACCCATACGCAATCACTTCCCGAAGCGCCACCGGGATGCTGTCGACAGCGGTGACTTCGTGGTCGTCGAGGCCGCCTTTGACCGTGAGCAGTATGAGGGGCAGCACGGTGAGGAGGACGAACGTCAAGAGCGCCGTGCGGGCTCGGCCCACCGAGAGCATGCAGCCCGATGTAGCAAAGAGAAACAGCATCGGCAGGATCGTTGCCCAGAGGAGGTGCTGCCAATCGCCTGCGTGAGCGAGTTGAGCGGCAGCGGCGAGGGCGGCACCGAAGAGCCAGAGTCTGGGCGCGGGAATCAGCATCCATAGATGGTACCTTGGGCCCGTGGCGGTCAAGGCGAGCAGCAAGCGGGGAGCTGGGTTTCTGGCGGCAGCCCTGCTGGGCTCGTTCCACTGGTCCGCGTGCCGACCGTCGGCGGAGGCATCGAGCCTTGAGCTACGCGCCCTCGACGATTCGATCCATCGCCCGATACCAACGCTGGGGGAGGAGCTGACGGTCTTGGTCTTCACCGCCTCGGACTGCCCGGTGGCGAACGGATACGCGCCTGAGATCGGCGCGATCGCCAAGCAGTACGCGGATCAGGGGGTGCGCTTCTTCGTTGTGAACGTCGAGGCGGCCACGTCCGTGGACAAGCTGTTGGAGCACTCGAGAAGCTACGGCTTGCCTGGGCCGGTGCTCTTGGATCGGGAGCACAAGCTCGCCTCCGTGGTGGGGGCGGAAGTCACGCCAGAAGCGGCGGTTGTTCGACCGGGCGGTGCGGTTGCCTATCTCGGCAGGATCGACGATCGAGTGCCAGAGCTCGGCGTCCGGCGGTCTCTTGCCACGAAGCGCGAGCTGCGCGACGCGTTGGACTCCGTTCTCGCCGGGCAACCGGTGGCGGTACCGCGAACGAAGGCTGTTGGTTGCCTGATCGGGGACTGGGCCCAGTGAAGCGAGCGATGCTCAGAACCTTTGGCCAAGGGCTCAGCGCGGCGGTGATCGTGCTCACTGCCGCGGCGTGCGGGGCGGACGTCGAACCGGGCGTCGGCGATTCGGGAGTGGCGGTCTCCGCGTCGGTGACTCCCACGTTCTCCCGGGACGTGGCGCCGATCCTCTTCGATCACTGTGTCGTATGCCATCGCGAGGGGGAGTCAGCGCCGTTTCCGCTTTGGACCTTT
This sequence comes from uncultured bacterium, assembly GCA_938030175.1. Taxonomy (GTDB): domain Bacteria; phylum Planctomycetota; class UBA1135; order UBA1135; genus Saltatorellus. The sequence continues at coordinate 9,006 of CALHGQ010000513.1, forward strand.
GACGACGTAAAAGCCAAGCGGCGCCAAATCGTGCGCGTGACCGAGCGCGGGCTGATGCCCCCTTGGCTGCCGGCGGAGGGGCACACGCCGTTGGCGGACGCGCGGCATCTGACGGACGCCGAGATCGACACCCTCTCGCGCTGGGTGGAGGGTGGCGCACCGGAGGGCGACCCTGCCGAGCTGCCTGAACGCCCTGGGTTTGCGCTCGGTTGGCAGCGCGGGACCCCTGACCTCGTGGTCAGGCTCGCTGAGCCGTTCGACGTGCCAGCGGATGGACCGGAGCTCTTCAGGAACTTCATCCTTGAGGTGCCGACGAAGAGCCTCCGCTTCGTGGAGGCCGTGGAGATCCGACCGGGGAGCCCCGCCGCGCACCACGGGATCCTGCAGCTCGACTTGGACCGACGGTCGAGGTCGCTGGCGAGCGACGATGATCTCCAAGGGTTCGGAGGCATGGGCCTCGGATTCTCGTCTGCCCCCGACGGGCACCTGCTCGCCTGGACGCCGGGCAAGCGTCCGTCCGTGGTCGCCCCTGGCATGGCGTGGCGGCTCCACCCTGGTTCGGACTTCATTTTGCAGCTGCACCTGACCCCCACGGGCAAGGTGGAGTCGTTGCAGCCGGAGATCGGCTTGTACTTCACCGACGAGCCCCCGACGTCCTCGCCCGTGTCGGTCGTCTTGTATTCGGAGGAGATCGACATTGCCGCTGGGGACCAGGAATTCGTCCTGGAGGACTCGCTGCGGCTGCCGGTGGCCGTGGAGCTTCTCGGTCTGTATCCCCACGCGCACTATCTCTGCCGAGAGATGTTGGCTACGGCCGAGCTGCCGAACGGCGAGATCCGAACGCTCTTGGCGATCAACGCCTGGGACTTCGATTGGCAGGACGACTACCGGCTGCTGGAGCCGATGGAGCTGCCGGCGGGCACTTTGCTGCGCTTTCGCTACGTCTACGATAATTCGGACCAGAACAGCGCGAATCCAAATCGCCCGCCAGAGCGCGTTCGGTTTGGACGGGAATCGACGGACGAGATGGGGACGCTGACCATGACGTTGGTTCCCCTGGCCGCGAACGCCCGTGAACGCGAGGAGAACGTGCTTGCACTGGACGAGGCGGTGCAAACGCGGGCGATCGAGCGCAAGCCCCATGACTGGGATGCCCACCGGAAGCTCGGCCGCGTGCTCCTGGACAGGCGAGCGCCCGGGCGAGCGGCGGCTGTTCTGCAGGAGGCTCTGCGCCTACGCGCGGAGTATCCAGACGCCCGCGTCGACCTCGGGTCATGCCTCCTCGCGATGGGCCAGCTTGACGAGGCTCAGCGCGAGTTGCTTCAAGCGCTCGCGTCGGAGCCTCGCCACGCGCGCGGGAAGCTGCAGCTGGCGCGGGTCTTTGCGGCGCGCGGTGACCGCGCCGCGGCTGAAGAGCTGGTGAAGGACTCGCTGCAGCGCGCACCGAACCTAGTGGACGGCCGGGTGCTGCTCGGAACCCTGCTCGCGCAGAGGGGCGAGGCGGCGCAGGCGCTCGTTCAATTCCAGCGTGCATTGGCGCTGAGCCCGAGCGCCCCACAGATCCACAACAACGTCGCGACCGCGCACTTCGAGCTAGGTCAGCTGGAACAGGCCAAGCACCACTACGCTGAGGCGGTCGCGGGCCATCCCGGGTACTTCAACGCTTGGTTCAACCTGGGGCGCGTGCACGGCGCCCTGGGCAACGAGGCGGAGAGCGCTGCAGCTCTGGGGAAGGCGCGGGCGATCGACCCAGAGCACCCGGGATGGGCGACCCTCTCAGAACGACGCTGATTGGCAGTACCGTACCGTAGTCATTGTCGCCACTCCACGGCTTCGCGCCTATGGAGTAAGCTCCACATCAGAATGGCCCCACGACTGAATGCAAACGTTGATGTCCTCGTCGTCGGCGGTGGCTCGTCCGGTGTGATGGCGGCACTGCAAGCTGCATCCATGGGGGCCAAGGTCCTGCTCGCAAAAGAGTGTGAATGGTACGGAGGGATGGTGACGTCCGCGGGCGTCAGCTGTCTCGACGGCAACGAAGGAGCTCTCGGTGGCGGGCTCTTCGGCAGGTTCCGAGCTGCGATGGAGCAGCACTACGGCGGCCCGGCCAAGGTGCGCACCGGCTGGGTCTCGAACACCTGCTTTGAACCCCAGGTCGCAGCGGCGTGGCTGGCCAAGCAGGTAGCGGAGTCCAAGGTGGACGTGCTGCCGGGCGCGCGCCTGACCCGTGTACTCCGAGAGGAAGACCGTGTCGTCGGCGCAACCTTCCAGTCGGGATCGGACGCCGTCGAAGTACGCGCCAAGGTCACGATCGAAGCGACGGAGTACGGCGACGTTCTCGATCTCGGAAGCGTGCCGTTTCGACTCGGGCGCGAGTCGCTTCTCCAGACGGGGGAGCTCCATGCACCCGTCGAACCCGACGACGAGATCCAGGACCTGACGATGGTCGCGACCCTTCGCAAGTCGAAGGAGGGACCCGCGAAGCGCGTGCCGCTTCCGAAGGGCTTCGACATGGTGCGCTTCCACTCCTCGACCGCCGTCCACGCGCCGAACCTCGACCCCGAGCACCTGAACCACAAGCTCCACAGCTGGGCCGGGTTCCTGAACTACGGTCGGCTCCCCGGCGGGGACTTCATGCTGAACTGGCCCTTCCACTGCAACGACTACCCGGCTCAGGGCCTGTTCGGAAGCCCCGAGGATCGCGCCGCGACCATCGCAGCGGCGAAGCAGCGAACGCTGGCCTACGTCCACTACATCCAAACGGAGCTAGGTCACCCAGAGTGGGGGATCGCAGAGGGCGTCTACCCGACCGCCGATCACCTCCCACTGATCCCCTACGTTCGCGAGAGCCGTCGCGTGGTCCCCGTGCGCTGGCTCAGGGAGGAGGACGTGGTGCCAGAAGAGGGCATGGAGCACAACGCCGTTCATCCCGATGGCGTCGCGGTGGGAGACTACTACCTCGATCACCATCACGCGAAGGACCACCGACCCGCCGGAGAACGGCTCGGGGAGGACTACCCGTCGAATGCCCCGTTCCAGATTCCCTACAGCTGTATGATCCCCCGCGGAGTCGACGGACTCATCGCGGCCGAGAAGTCCATCGGCTCCACGCACATCGTGAACGGCTGCACGCGGCTTCAGCCCGTTGTGATGCTGATCGGCCAAGCGGCCGGCGCCGCAGCCGCGCTCGCCGTCCAAACGAAGTGCGAGCCGCGGGACGTCGACATCAAGAAGCTCCAGGGAACGCTCCTGGCTGGGGGGGCTCAGGTCGTCCCTGATCGCTCGTGCCCAAACACCGCCGACGACTTTGTGGAACGGCAGCGGCTGCTCCTTGGGGACTAGCGGCAGACGCGGGCGACCGGCTCACGGTGGACACCAGCGGAGAGGCCCTGAATCGGCGCGATCAAGAGCCGCAGGGGAGTGGATGAGGTCGAAGGCCTTGTCGCTCGTCTCAAGGAGAGTGACGCGAAGAAGGTTCTGAAGGCGCAGGAGCAGATCGCGGAGGTTTTCGAGCGGGACATCAAGCCGAAGCAGTTCGAGCCGCTACTGAAGAAGATCAAAAGGTCGGTGAAGGACTCTCCGGCCGATAGCGCCGTGGGTCGAGATGCAGCGAAAGCGCTCAAGCGGCTCCGCGAGATTCGCGACAAGAAGCAGCCCCAAGGGTTACGCCGCCGGTTTCCACGGCGCCGGGTCGTAGCGACGCCTCTTACGCTTTGGCGGACTCTTCGTCGCAAACGTGGATGAGCGTCGATCGCTGCGTCGCCGGTGACTAGCGCTTCCCAGCGGTGAGCCGTACGCTTCAGAGACGCACCGCTTTGCACTTCTTAAAGAGCCCTATGCTGACCATCCTTCGAACGACGGTTTACTCAACTGTCGCGTTCCTTTCGATGATCGCCGCGGTGCCGGCCCACAGCATCCAGGTCACGCACCTGCTGGGGGAGTACAAGCGAGCCGACGAGCCTTCGATTCGGATCGAACTTCTGCGCGAGATCAGCGATCTGCAAGATGAGGAAGAAGAGGCGCCGGAGGTCGTGCCCGCTCTGATCCGCGGGCTGAAAGATGATTCGTTCGCGGTGCGGGCGGTGGCCGTGGAGCTCCTCGCCGAGCGTGACGACAGCGAGACCGCCTTCCAGGCGCTCTTGGCCTCGGCGAACAAGGCCGAAGACTTCAAGGAGGAGATTCAGTACGCCCTCAAGAAGTTCGAAGCCAAGATCCCCAAGCCGGGAGACAAGGACGCGGTGGAGATGCTTGAGCGCGCCTCAGACCTTCTCAAGGAGAAGGCCAAGATCTGGGAGGGCGTCGCTGAGTACAACACAGCACTTTCGACGGCGATCCTTGCGCGCCGAGACGATCGCTGCGTGGAGGCTATTGGCTCGCTTCTCAAGATGCAGCTCTATGGAGAAGATGCCTTCCCGCTGGTGGATGGGCTCTTCGCTCTCGGGACTCGACCCGCCGTGAAGGAAGCGATCGATCTCTTGCCGGTCCTCGAGAAGGCGCTGAAGGATCGCGAGAAGCCGCGCAAGAAGCTCGCCCGTGAGCGCGCACAGAAGGTCCCGAAGTATTGGAAGGGGACCAAGGACTCCTGGGCCGAACGCGAAGCCGGTCGCCTCGCTGGGCTGCTCGCTGCCTTTGACAAGCGGACGGCCGAGTTGGAGGAGTGGCGGTCGCGCTACGCCACGCTCCTCGCAGAGGCGTCGACGAAGGCAGGCCTCGCTTCTCCGCCAGCCGTGCCGGAAGCCAAGAAGTGGACGCGCTGGTGGCGCGAAGCGAAGATGGCGCTCCCCGAGTCTTTGACGGGCGAGTAGCGCCGACCTTAGATGTCGTAGGCGAGCCAAGGGGCCAGCCACTTCTCGGCGACGTCCAGCTCGAGGCCCGCGCGTTCGGCGTAGTCCTCGACCTGGTCCTTGTCGATGCGGCCCACGCCGAAGTACTTCGACGTCGGGTGCCCGAAGTAAAAGCCGCTGATGGACGCGGCGGGGGTCATCGCCATGTGCTCGGTGAGCGCGCAGCCGATTTCGTCGGCCTTCAAGAGCTCAAAGTGCAGCGGCTTCTGGCTGTGGTCCGGGCACGCAGGGTAGCCAAACGCGGGACGGATGCCGCGGAAGTCCTCGTTTAGGAGATCGGTGACCGCGTACTCGTCCTCCTGCTCGTAGCCCCAGTCGATGCGCGCGCGCCGGTGGGTCCACTCGGCGCAGGCCTCGGCGAGGCGGTCCGCCAGGGCCTTCACGATGATCGCGTCGTAGTCGTTGCCGTCCGCCTCGAACACCGCGGCGAGCTTGTCGGCACCGTGCACGGCGACGTTGAACATGCCGAGGTGATCTTCCACTCCGGAGTCCTTGGGGGCGACGAGGTCCGCCAGGCTCTTGTTCGGCCGATCGTCCGGGTGGACCTGCTGCTGGCGGAGCATGGGGAAGCGTGCGCACTCGGTACCGCGCTCGTGGGGCTGCCCAAGGACGACGTCCTCTCCCTCCGACCACGAGGGCCAGAATCCGTAGACCGCCTCAGCCTGGAGAGACTCTTCTTTGACGATGGTGTCGAGGAGGGTCTTGGCGTTCTCGAAGAGCTCGCGCGCAGCCTCGCCCTGGACCGGGTCGTCGAGGATCTGCGGGTACTTGCCCTTGAGCTCCCAAGCGAGGAAGAACATGGTCCAGTCGATCAGCGGCACGAGTTCCTTCAACGGAATGTCGCGCACGATCTGGCGACCGGTGAACTTCGGCTTCGCGATCTCCGCCGGGGTCCACTCCTGGACCTGGCGGTTCTGCACGGCGCGCTCGTGGGAGAGGAGCGGGCGCTCCTGGCGGAGCTTCCACGTCTCCCGGATCTTCTCCTGCTTGGCGCGGTTCTCGGCGTCCGACACCTTGCGGCGCTCCTCGTCGAGCAGGTCAGTCACCACGTTCACCGAACGCGAAGCGTCGTGCACGTGCAGCACGGGCGCGTCGTAGTTCTGGGCGATCTTCACGGCCGTGTGCTGGGGGCTCGTCGTCGCGCCGCCGATGAGGAGCGGTACGTCAAAGCCCTCGCGCTGCATTTCCTTGGCAACGAACACCATCTCGTCAAGGCTCGGAGTGATCAGGCCAGAGAGGCCGATCATGTCGGCTCCGACTTCCTTGGCTTTGGCGAGGATCTTGTCGCAGGGCACCATGACGCCCATGTCCACGACCTCGTAGTTGTTGCAGCCGAGGACCACGCCGACGATGTTCTTGCCGATGTCATGGACGTCACCCTTCACGGTGGCCATCACCACGATGCCGCCGCTCTTCTTGGTCTCGACTCCTTCCGCTGCGCCGCCCGCTGCCAGTAGCTGCGCCTTCTCTTCCTCGATGTACGGCTCCAACACCGCGACGGCCTTCTTCATGGCGCGCGCGCTCTTGACGACCTGTGGCAAGAACATCTTGCCCGCGCCGAAGAGGTCACCGACGACGCGCATGCCGTCCATGAGCGGTCCCTCGATCACCTCGAGGGGCCGCGCGTACTCAAGGCGCGCCTCCTCGGTGTCCGATTCGATGAAGTCTACGATGCCGTGGACGAGGGCGTGCTCAAGCCGCTTTTGAACCGTCGCCTCGCGCCAGGTCAGGTCCACCTCGCGCTTCTTGCCGCCGCCGGTGATGGTGGCCGCGTGTTCCATGAGCCGCTCGGTCGCGTCCTCGCGCTTGTTGAAGATGAGGTCTTCCACGCGCTCGAGCAGGTCCTTCGGGATGTCCTCGTAGACCTGGATCATGCCCGCGTTGACGATGCCCATGTCCATGCCAGCGCGAATCGCGTGGTACAGGAACGCCGAGTGGATCGCCTCGCGCACTACGTTGTTGCCGCGGAAAGAGAACGAAAGGTTGCTGACGCCGCCGGACACCTTCGCGCCCGGGCACTGCCGCTTGATCTCCGCCGTGGCCTCGATGAAGGCAGCGCCGTAGTTGGCGTGCTCTTCGATGCCAGTGCCGATGGCGAGGATGTTGGGGTCGAACACGATGTCCTTTGGCTCGAAGCCCACCTCGTGAACGAGCAGATCGTACGACCGCTTGCAGATCTCGACCTTACGGTCCGCCTCGGCCGCCTGACCCTCTTCGTCGAAGGCCATCACGACAACGCCTGCTCCGAAGGATCGGATCTCCCGCGCTTTCGCGAGGAAGTCAGCCTCGCCTTCCTTGAGCGAGATCGAGTTGACGATCCCCTTGCCCTGAAGGCAGCGCAGTCCGGCCTGGATGACGGTCCACTTGGAGCTGTCGATCATGATCGGCACGCGGCTGATCTCGGGCTCCGTGGCGATGAGGTTCAGGAACGTGGTCATCGCGTGCTCGGAGTCGAGCATGCCCTCGTCCATGTTCACGTCGATGATGTTCGCGCCGCCGCGGACCTGGTCCAACGCGACGCTGAGCGCAGCCTCGTAGTCGTTGGCGGTGATGAGCTTGCGGAAGCGCGCGGAACCCGTGACGTTCGTGCGCTCGCCGACCATGAGGAAGTTGGTGTCTTCGTCGATGGCGAGGGTCTCAAGCCCGGAGAAGAATGCCTTCTTCGCGCGGAGCTCACGGGCGCCGGTCCGATCGCGCCGCGGTCCGGACTGGTCCGTGGCGCGCTGTGCGCCCTCGGCGATCGCCTTGATGTGCTCGGGCGTCGTCCCGCAGCAGCCACCGAGAATGTCCACGATGCCGCTCTCGGCGAACTCCTCCAGGAGCTTACCGGTGGTCTCGGGGGCCTCGTCGTACTCGCCGAACGCGTTCGGGAGGCCGGCGTTCGGGTAGCTCGAAACAAAGCACGGCGCAATGCGGCTGAGCTCTTGGACGTAGGGACGCATGTCCTTCGCGCCCAGCGAGCAGTTCACGCCAACGGACATCGGCTGCGCATGGGAGACCGAGTTCCAAAAGGCGTCGACGGTCTGACCGGAGAGCGTTCGACCCGACGCATCCGTGATCGCCACCGAGAGCATGAGCGGTGGTCGGCGCCCGAAGTCCGAGCACGCCTCATCGACCGCGGAGATGGCGGCCTTGGCGTTGAGCGTGTCGAAGATGGTCTCGACCAAGAGCACGTCGACGTTGCCTTCGAGCAACGCGATGGCCTGCTCCTTGTAAGCGGCCTTCAGGCTTTCGAACGTGATCGAGCGAAAGGCCGGCTCGTCGACGCGCTCCGACAAAGAGAGCGTCTTGCTGGTCGGTCCTATGGCCCCGGCCACAAAACGCGGCTTCTCGGGGGTCTTGAGCGTCCACTCGTCAGCCACCTCACGGGCGACCTTCGCCGCGGCCAGGTTGATCTCGCGCGCCGCGTCCTGGAGGCCGTACTCGCCCTGGGCGATGCTCGTTGCGCTGAACGTGTTGGTCTCGATGATGTCGCTGCCGGCCGCGAAGAACGCATCGTGCACGCTCGCCAGCACCTTTGGACGCGTGATCGAAAGCAGGTCGTGGTTGCCCTTGAGGTTCGCTGTCGCGTCCTGGAACCGCGTGCCGCGGTAGTCCTCCTCACTGAGCCCCTTCTTCTGCATCATCGTCCCCATAGCGCCATCGAGAATGAGGATGCGCTGGGCGAGGATGTCTTCAAAGCGCGCGCGCTCTGCGGACATGGCGGTCCCTAGGGCCGCTGCGGATCGAGTCGTCGGAGTCATGGCAAACTAGGGGTCGCTAAGGGAGCTCGCGCGGCCGTGCCGGTGGCGAGTAGCGTCATGAAGTGAGGTGGTTGTGGGTCGCGCGCTGCGCGCTCGATGGCCACGTGGTCGAAGCCCGCCTCTGTGCAGAGGTGCTTCAGGTTGGATTCGGTGAAGCCGAGGTGCTGGTGCTGGAGTCGATCGCGCACCCAGTCCTCGCTGTGGGCGAGGAGGTCGAGCACGAGCAACTGCCCGCCTGGGCGGAGCACCCTGCGCGCTTCGGAGAGCGCCACGGAGGGGTCGCTCGCGTGGTGCAGCGCTTGGCTGAGGACCGCGACGTCGAAGGAGCCCGGCTCCATCGGCAGTGACTCGATGTCAGCCTCGACGGTGACGATGTTGGAAATCCCCTTCGCGCGGGCGCGGGCGCCGAGCTGCGAGAGCATCTCTGGACTCAGGTCTACGGCCGTGACGGACTCAGCGACCTCGGCGAGCATGAGCGTGAGAAGGCCGTCGCCGATTCCAAGGTCGACGTACTTGGCCTTGGGGGCGAGGCGCAGGAGCCCGCGCGCGAGCCCTTCCCATGTGCGACCGGGCAGCACTTGCTCGCCGAAGGCGGCAGCCACGCGGTCGAAGTACGAACGTGATTCGCGCCGGCGGCGCTCGATCACGGTGAGGTAGCCGGCGTCGTCGGCTTTGAATTCCGTCGCGAGGTCAGCGTCGTCGAGCACCGCGTTGAGGAGCTCAAGGGGCCCGGTGGAGCACAGGCTGTAGTAGGCGCGGCGCCCCGCCCGGCGGTCGATGACGAGGCCGACGTCTTTCAGGTGAGTGAGCTGGGTCGAGATTCGGCTCTGACCCATGTTCAGGATCTCTTGGAGCTCGCCCACGGCCAGCTCCCCCTTCCGAAGGAGATGGAGGACCCGCAGGCGGGTCTCATCCCCGAGCGTTTTCAGGACGCGCGATGTTTGATGGAGGCTCATGGAATGCGGCGCGAGTGGGCGCTAGCCAGGGGAATAGTAGCCCATCGGCGTTTCTAGATGCGTCCATATCACGATAAGTCGATATTTCCTAAATAAGTCCAGTCTAAGAGCTTGGGTGTCTCTCTCCGCCACCGGCGTCGCTCCCACCCCAGCTAGGCCAAAAGGACTGGTGCCCATCGATGGGCTTCGTGCGTCGAAAACCCCTGCCGAGGGCGACGTTGCGTCGTCTCTCGCCCGTCTACGGCCTGCCAGTCCCGAATCCAGCCGAAGTGCCACTGGGCGGCGGGGTTGCGTTTGGCGATGCCCAGCGTTGGGTACCAGCTCAAAAAGTGAGCCCCAGACCCCCCCCTGAAGACATCCGAGGGGGGCTGGGGCTGCACACACAGGGCGTCAAGCGACGTCACCAAGCTGCTCTCTACAGCCCAGCTACATCCAGCCCCGAATCGCGGCGAGAGTCCTCATCTAGCTTCCCATCCAAGTGCTGGCACGGCCTGGCAGGCGGGGCCCACGGGCTCAGGCGGCAGTCGAGGGTGGCAAGACCCCCGATGGTGCGCCAACTGAGCCGAGGGCCAAGGGCACCTGGGTAGACGAGATCTCTCGCGGAGCGACGGGGCGTTTGCCCTATCGCGTTGCTAAACGCGGTCTCAGCGGCGATCCGCCACGATTTCCACCGGATCTTTCAGGGGGTCCGCGTCGGCGGCAGGTGGCGTCGAACGATCGTGGCTGCCCCTTGGACCCACCGCTCCGTCGAGTTAAGGGAGGGGATCAGGACGAGCTCCTCGCCGCCGGCCTCCTTGAAGTCTTCGAGCGCGCGCATCCCGATTTCCTCGATCGTTTCCAAGCAGTCGGCCACGAAGGACGGGCAGAACACCGCGAGGCGCTTGACGCCTTTCTTGGCGAGCTCTACGACCTCGAAGTCGGTGTAGGGCTTGAGCCATGGCGTGCGACCGAGGCGCGACTGGAACGCGGCGGAGTAATCGTCGGCCGCAAGGTCCAAAGCCTGTGCAATCCCCTCGGTCGTCGCGTGGCAATGGGCGCTGTAGCACTGCCGGTTTGCGAAGGTGATCGTCTTGCAGCAGTCCGGGGCCTTCAGGCAGTGCTGGCCGGTGGGGTCGCTTTTAGTCACGTGGCGCTCTGGGACGCCGTGGTAGCTGAACAGGATGTGGTCGGGCTTGAGGTCCGCGAGCACCGGACGCGCCACCTCAGCGAAGGACTGCACGAACTCGACGTCGTCGTAGAACGGCGGTACTACCCGCAAGAACGGCGTGTTCCACAGCTTGGACGCCTCGGTGTAGACCGCCTCTACGGCTGAACCCGTCGAGCTCGACGCGTACTGGGGGAACAGCGGGAAGACGACGATCTCGTCGCAGCCAGCATCATGGAGCTCCTTCAAGCCCGCCGCGATGGAGGGGTTGCCGTACCGCATGGCGAGCGTTACCACGGCTTCCGGGATCGCTTCAGCCACCGCCTTCGCGAGCGCTTGGCCGTGGAAGAGTAGCGGCGAGCCTTCATCGGTCCAGACCTCGCGGTAGGCCTCCGCGGACTTGGCGGGCCGGGTCGGCAGGATCACAAGGTTCAACAGCGCAGCACGGCCCACCTTGTTGATATCGAGGACGCGCGGGTCCGACAGGAATTGCCGCAGGTACCGCCGGACCTCGGGGGTCTGGGGGGCATCCGGGGTTCCAAGATTGGTCAGCAGGACGCCTGGGCGGCCATGTGCGGCGTGGCTTTGGGGGCTGGCTTCGGGCATAGATCCGTGAAGAGTGAACTCCGTCGTACTCCTGGGCCATGAAATTCGCCGGGTCGCTCACTCCGGACGCCATTCGCACCGAAGAATAGGAGCATGGACCACCCGACCCTCGACGAGAACGAGCCTAGCGCAGCTCCCTCCCCTTCCCCGGCCCAAGAACCCGCGCCCAAGCGGCGCTTCGGCTGGGGAAAACGGGCGCTCGTGGGCATCACGCTTCTGGTGGTCGCCGCCGTCGTCCTCGGCCCGGCCCTCGGTGGGAACTGGCTGCGGGGCAAGATCGAAGAGCAAGCGAACGAGCGAGTCAACGGCAGCGTCACGATCGAAGACCTGAAGCTCTCCCTGAACGGAAAGGCGGTTCTTACGGGGCTGACGGTCGAGGACGCCGCGGGAAATCTGGTCGCCAGCATCCCACGGGCCCGGGTGGACGTCGGGCTGCGGTCGGTCATGACGGGCAAGCGCGACATCTCCGCCGTCGTGACCGATGCCGAGATCGAACTCGTTCGGTCCGAGGACGGAACCTGGAACTTCGAGGATCTCGTCATTCCCTCAGAGGATGACGAGGAGACGAGCGACGAAGACGATGGTGAAGACGGCTCCCTCTTGGACCTGGATCTCCACGGCCGCGTCGAACTCGTCAACGCCACGGTCTCCATGCGCTCCCCCGAGACGATGCTGACGCTGCGCAACGTCACGGCTGGTCTCGGGCTTGACGGTGACGAGCGCGGTCTCACGATTGAGTCGAGCATGAGCGTCTTCGGGGGCACCGGAAGCGCGGGCGACTTTGGCACGCGGGTGATCGTGTGGCCCAAGGCTGGCCCTGGCGCCAAGGTCGAGGAGCTCAAGCTGACCGGTTTCGATCTCGGGGTGGCCCAGGAGCTCCTCAAGCTCGTGGGATCGCCCCTTGAAGAGGGGAGCGTCCTCGCGGGGACGCTGAACGTTGAGGCCCAGGGCGAGCTCGCCGACCTCGCGCCCGACGCCGCGTTCGACTTCCAGGTCGATGGCGCCGTCGACAACCTGGTCGTCGACATGCGCTCCGACGGACTACAGACCATGGCGTTCGACGATCGGCATGCTTCGCTGGCCATGCGGACGTCGCGCAGCACGGCCGGGGCGGAGCCGAAGGCAACGGCGAAGCTGCGCGGGCGCGAGGGAAAGCTCAGCGCGGACGTTCTCTACGATGGAGCCTCCGACGTGGGGTTCACCGCCGACGTACAGGTGAACGGCCTCGCCGCAAGCGCGGGGCTCGAGCCCTTGCTCGCCCGCATGCATCCGGTCTTCGCCAGCGCGCAGGCGATCCAAGGTGCGGCCGTGGACGCCAGTGTGACGAGCAACGTGGCGGTGACGTACGCCGCGCCGCTGCCCCTCGAGCAGCTGGCCAAGGGATGGGCCGAACTCCCCAAGGAACCGTTCAACGGCACCGGCAACCTCTCGCTCAGCGAAGGCTTGGTGGAGGCTTCGCCGTTCTTCCAGAACGTGCTTGAGGCCTTTGGTCGACCGACGAACCCGAAGTTCGATCTCAAGCCCCTGGGCTTCGCGGTGAACTCGGGCCGGGTGAACTACACCAACCCGTGGACCTGGACGATCCAGGGCACCGAGACGAACTTCGTCGGCTCCGTCGGGCTTGCCGGCGACATCGACCTGCGCTGGGTGGTTCCGGTGACCGGAGGCTTGGCCCAGCAAAACCGCGTCTTTGAGGCGGTCGCGGGCGAGACCTTCGAAGTTGCGCTCGGCGGAACGCTGACGAGCCCCACGTTCAACATCGCGGGCGCGCTCACAGGACTCGCGCAGCGCGCGGCGAAGCGCGAGCTCGAGAGCAAACTCCAGGAGGAGAAGAACCGTCTGCGCGAAAAGCTCGATGAGAAGATCCAGTCGGAGATCAAAGAGAAGCTCGACGAGACGATCGGCGGCGCGATCGGGGAGGCCGTTGGTGGGGACGCGGTGAAAGCCATCGACGAAATCCTAGGCGGGAAGGTACCGGTGAAGTCCGTGGAGGAGTCCGTCAAGAAGGCGGTAGGCGGCGGCCAGGATGTGGAAGCTCTGTTGAAGAGCGCCGACGGCCTCTGGAACATCGGCAAGCGCAGAGAAGCGGGTATCCTCTACTCGCGGATCCGCAAGGAGTTCCCCTTCTCTCCCACCTATCTCTTGAACAAGAAGCGCATCAAAAGCCGCCGAAACGGGTAGCGCCTCCGTGTGTTGGTTACGAAAGGACACGGGGTTTCGTGGATCCAGATCCCGCGTCTCGCGAAGAACTAGGTGACCGGGGCACGATGCCTATCCTGCGCCGCGGTCGCTTCCAGTTCCCGTTCTGACCCATAACCCATTCAATAGCCATGAACGTCCTCGCCCCCGTTTCCCTCGCCGTTTTGTCCCTCGGGACCCTCGTTGCGGCTCCGTCCATCCACCAGCCCACGTCCGCTTCGAAGGCACGCGCCGGCGACATCGTCGAGGTCGCCAGCGAAGCCGGTAGCTTCGGCACGCTGCTCGCCGCCGCCGAAGCAGCCGGTCTCGTGGATGCCCTCAAGAGCAAGGGGCCGCTGACGGTGCTAGCGCCGACGGACGAGGCCTTCGGGGGCCTTGGCAAGGACACGATTGCGAACCTCCTGAAGCCGGAGAACCGCGACACGCTGAAGTCCATCCTGACGTACCACGTGATCTCCGGTTCGGTCAGCGCACAGGACGCGCTGCGCGCCGGTTCCGCTCCGACCCTGAGCGGCCCCGAAGTGAGCTTTAGCCTCCAAGGTGGACAGCTGCGCATCAACGGCGAGATCAACGTCATCAACAACGACATCCAGGCGTCGAACGGCGTGATCCACGTGATCGACCAGGTGCTCATCCCGCCCACGCCCAAGCCCAAGGGCCGCCTTGTCATCGGCTTCTTCTCGGAGCGTCCTGGCACCGAGCTCGCGAACTACCTCGGCGTGGACCGCAACGGGACGCTGCTCATCTCTAAAGTGACGAAGGGCAGCGAAGCCGAAGGCGCTGGCCTCCAGGCCTTCGACCTTGTCACCTCGGTGAACGGGCGCGCTGCGACGAGCCAAGTGATCGCGGAAGAGAAGGAGAAGGCCGGCTTCGGCGGCGCGATCCACCTGGAGATCCTGCGCAAGGGCACCAAGATGACCATCGACTCCAAGGTGGGCGCCGAGAATAGCTAGCGCTTTCGAATGACGCGTTCTCAGATCATCC
>CALHGQ010000514.1 GCA_938030175.1 uncultured bacterium
GGGCCTTGAGGAAGGTGTACGCCATCCCGCCGCCGACCAGCAGAGCGTCACAGCGGTCGAGGAGACTGTCGATCACCGTCAGCTTATCGCTGACTTTGGCGCCCCCCAAAATGGCCACGAGGGGCCTGTCGGGCTCCGTGAGGACCTTGGAGAACGCACGGCACTCGGCGGCGAGGAGGTCCCCCGCAGCGGACGGCAAGAGGCGCGCCGCGCCCGACACGGACGCGTGATCCCGGTGGGCCGCGCCGAAAGCATCGCCTACGAAGACGTCCCCGAGACGCGCGAAGGCTTGGGCGAGATCTGGGTCGCCCTTGGTTTCGCCCGCATGGAAACGCACGTTCTCGCAGAGGACGGTCGTGCCCTCAGGAGCCGACGCCACAGCCTCTTCGACCGCGGCACCTGCGCTCTCCTTGAGCGTTAGCACTGGAGAGCCCAAGAGCTCCCTCAAACGCTCTCCGATCACGCCGACACGCAGAGAATCAACGACCTGGCCCTTCGGCCGTCCGAAGTGCACGAGCACGACGGGGCGGCCGCCGGCGGCCAGGATCTTCCGGAGGGTGCCGAGCCCCGCGCGAATGCGCGTGTCGTCGGTGATGGCTCCGGTCTCCTTGTCCACCGGCACGTTGTAGTCCGCGCGAACGAGGACACGCTTGCCGCTGAGATCGCCCAGCTGGCCTAGATCAGGTACGTCGAGATTCATGGCTGACTGGGGATTCAGAGGTCGATTCAGGTGCTGGCCGTTGCGGGCTACTTGCGCTTCTTCGCGGCCGGCTTGCGGGACGGCGCCTTCTTGGCTGCCGCCTTCTTCGTGGGCTTGAGCTTGTGGGCGAACTTCATGAGCTGCACAACGCGGCTTGAGTAGCCCCACTCGTTGTCGTACCAGGAGATCACCTTCACGGTCTTGCCACCGTCCATCGACATGGACGCAAGGCCGTCGATCACCGAGCTGTGCGGGTTACCGACAATGTCGCTGGAGACGAGGGGCTTCTCGCTGTACTCGAGAATGCCGCGGAGCGCGGGGGTCTTGGCCGCCGCGGCAAAGGCCGCGTTGAGCTTTTCGACGGACGCCGGCTTGCGCAGACGCGCCACGAGGTCCACGACCGAGCCGTCCGGAACTGGGACGCGCATGGCCATTCCGTCCAGCTTGCCGGCGAGCTTCGGAAGCACCTTGCCCACTGCGCGGGCGGCGCCCGTCGACGTCGGAATGATGTTGACGGCTGCCGCGCGAGCACGACGAAGATCGCCGTGGGGCAGATCGAGGATCCGCTGGTCGTTCGTGTAGGCGTGGGTCGTCGTCATCAGGCCGTGGTCGATGCCGAAGGCGTCGTCGAGCACCTTCGCGAGGGGCGCCAGGCAGTTCGTCGTGCACGAAGCGTTCGAGATGATGCGGTCGTCGCCCTTGAGCTTGTCCTGGTTGACGCCCATCACGATCATGGCGTCGATCTCGTCCTTGGGCGGCACGGTGAGCAGCACCTTCTTCGCGCCGGCGTCCAGGTGCTTGGTGCAGGCCTCGCGGGTCGCGAAGACGCCCGTCGCTTCGACGACGAAGTCGATCTTGTTGGCGGCGTGGGGCAAGTTGGCCGGGTCGCGCTCCGACGTGATGGCGATCTTCCGTCCGTTGACCGTGATAGCCCCCTTAGTCGACTTGACCTTGCCGTCGAAACGGCCATGGACCGAGTCGTACTCCAAAAGGTGGGCGAGGGTTGCGGCGTCGGTGAGATCGTTGATCGCAACGACCTCAACGCCCGCGGTGTTCTCGATGATGCGGAAGACGTTCCGCCCGATGCGGCCGAAGCCGTTGATCGCAATGCGCATGGAAATGAGTTGAGTGTGCCCCGTCGGGGCAGGAGAGAAGGAGGTGACCCGAAATGCAATGCAATTCGAGGTGAGCGTATTTCGGACGACCCCAGGGGCAGGGCACAACACTCGACACCGCGCTCGGCGAAAGCGCTACGAATCGAACGATCGGCAGAAATCCCAAGAGAAGGGGCCAGAGGGTACGTACCTCCACCGATGTGTTCAACGGCGGGAGCGGTGTGCCCCCACATCTGCGCCGCCTTTGACACGATCTTCCCCAGTCTGCGGCCCCCCCGCCGCTCCCCCCATGACTGGCGCCCAGGCGCGCGCGAAGACCGTCGCTGCGAACCAACTTGTTTCTGCGCGGACCTCCCAACCGCACCCTCACTTAGTATCAGCGCCATTCATTGGCACTGAGGCCCCCCTCTCCGAACAATGCGACCCCGGCGGCTCGGGCTGCCTATCCAACGTGACTGGAAACGCATCGAATCATCCTGCCCAGGGCGCCCACGGCACCGGACAGAACCACACGCTCCCGCTTGGCAACGATGCCGGCGGATCCTTTTGGGCAAGCCGCTGGGCTCGCCTGGGTCGACCGCTGGAGTTACCGCCTACGACCCCGGTCGCCATCGCCCTCTCAGGCGGCGCTGACAGCGTGTATCTGGCGACCATGATCGCTCGCTCCGAGCCCCGCCCCAGGGCCCTCGCGATCCACATCGACCACGGTCTTCGCGGCGACGAGTCCACCACGGACGCCGAGTTCTGCGCTCGCCTGTGCGCGAAGCTGGGCATCCCCTTCGCCCGCCGCATGGTCGAAATCGACCCGGAGGCGAGCGACCTGGAGGCCAGGGCACGCGAGGGACGCTACAAGGCGCTGGCCGAGGAGGCCGCGAACGCGGGCATCTCGGTGGTCCTCACGGGCCACCATGAGGATGACGCCGTGGAAACACTGCTCATGCGCTGGATGCGCGGCACGGAAATGCCCGGCCTCGCCGGACTGCGCCGGGAGACCATCCTGGGCCCGGGCGCCTTCTCCGCCGAGACCGAGCGCCCCCTTCGGCTTCTTCGCCCGCTGATCGGCATGCGACGGGAAGAGGTGCGCAGCACCCTTCGCCAGCACGGAATCGATTGGCGCGAGGATCTCTCGAACTCGTCCGCCGCGTTCAGCCGCAATCGCGTCCGTTCCCAGGTCCTGCCCGAGATCGCCGCCCAGTGCGGCGACGAAGGGGTTCAGAACCTGCGCGACTTCGCCCGTGCCGTCGAGTCCTTCGAAGACGAGCTCGCCGATCGCACCTCGCACATCTCCTGGGAGCCCGTCGCCTTCGAGGCGGCGCGCCGCTCGGCTTCCATGCCCGACCTCGGTGGCTCGATCCGCCGCGAAGCCCTTGAGGACCTCTCCCCCACGCTGATGAAGCGTGCGATCGGGCGGCTGATCGGCGAAGGCACGGGCCAACGGCCCGCGCGCCACGTCGTGGAGAACCTGGCAGAGGACCTCACGGACGGTCGCAACGGCCGTCTAGAGATCCACGAAGGCTGGACCATGCAGCTCCAGTCCGACGCGGTGCACCTCACCCCTCCTTCCAAGCTCCTTTCGCCCCAGTCGGGTGGCGGTGCTGCTCTGGCTGAGCCGAAGGCTGCAACGAAGATCCAGGCGAAGCCGGCCCAGGCGCCCGTGGCCGCTGAGCTCGAAACGGCTCCGCGACCCGCCGTTGATCCCGCGCTGACCGAGCAGGCTGCACCCCAGGCCCTGCCCTCGTCGACCGAAGCGAACCCTGCTCCGGAGGCCCAACCTCCGGCTCCGCAGCAGCAACCCGTCGACCTCGCCGGAGTCTGCCTCTCCCTCGGCATTCCAGGCGCCGTCCAGCTCCCAGACGGTCGATCGATCCAAGCCAGCGTCGTGGACGCCAGCGCCAAGGTGGCATCCGACGAACTGCGTGTCGAGATCGACGCCGACGGGCTCAGCGACCTCCAAGTGCGGTTCGGCCGCCCAGGCGATCGTTTCCGCGGCCTCGGCGCCCCCGGACACAAGCCGCTTCGACGCTTCCTCAGCGACATTGGCATCCCCCGGGAGGAGCGCGGCAACGTCCCCGTCGTCGTCTCAGGAAGCACCGGCGAAATCGTCTGGATTGCAGGGATCCGCATCGCCGACGGGCGCAAGGTTCGCGATACGACGCAGAAGCGTGTCAAGCTGACCCTGGAAGGGGTCCGCGAGCGGTGACGAAGGGGGTCAGGGGAGCTATGCTGCCCGACCCGTGATCGACTCCACCCCACGCCCACCAGAAGCCGAAGACCTTTCCCCCGAGGGGGCTGGGTCTTCGTCCCGTTCTGGCGATCTTGGCGGATCTCGATCTGATGCCCCTGTTCTGGACCTTCTCGAGCGCAATCTGCGCGCGGTGAAGAGTCGGATCGCGGCGGCGTGTAGCGGCGGTTCCGCCCCCACCCTCATCGCCGTGACGAAGACCGTGAAGCCACCGGTTGCGCTAGCGCTCGCGGGCCACATGGGCGAGCCAGCCCAACTTGGGGAGAACCGCGCGGAGGTTCTCAACCAGAAGCGCACGGCCTTCGAGAGCGCGGGCCAAGCGGCGCGCTGGCACTTCATCGGTCACATCCAGCGCAACAAGGCGCGGCGCATCATCGAGCGATCCGACGTTCTGCACTCGATCGATTCGCTCCGTCTTGCGAAGACAGTGGCGAGGCTGACCGGAGAGCTGCAGCGCAGCGTGGAGGTCTTCGTGGAGGTCAACCTCACCGGCGAAGCCGAGAAGCACGGACTGGCGCCCGAGGAGGTACCACCCGTGCTGGAGGAGCTCAGCGGCTGCGAGCACCTTCACGTGGCTGGCCTCATGGCCATGGGCCCCGCGCGGGGACTGCGCACCGTCGATGAAGTCTTCGGAGACGTCGCACAGCTCGCGGCGGAACTCGAGTCCTCCACACCCGATGCCTTCATGGACGGTCGCTGCCTTCTTTCCATGGGCATGAGCGGCGACCTCGAGGCCGCTGTTCGACACGGTTCTAGCTACGTCCGAATCGGCAGCGCTCTGTTCGCCGGGCTATCCGATGGAGGGCAAGACCTCCAACCATCTTCCTCCCAAGATCCTTCCCGATGAGCGACGCTCTCTTCATCGAAGCCCTCGCGCCTGGGGGCGCCAGTGACACGACCGTTCCACCCGCGGAGCTGCCGCGGCAGGGGCGCCTCGTCATTGGCTCTTCGGCTGACCGCGCGTCTTTTCTAGTGACGGGTCAAGGCGTCGCCGACGTGCACTGCACGATCGGTCGCTTGAAGGCGGGGGGCTGGGCGCTCAAGGACCTCGGCTCCGACTTCGGCACGATGGTCAACGGCAAGAAGGTCGACGCAGCCAAGCTCAAGGATGGAGACGAGGTGATCATCGGATCGCGCAAGCTGCGCATCTTCTCCACCGCGACCAAGGCTGCGGGCGCTACGCCGGGCCGCTCGCCTGCTTCCAGTGCTGCGCCTGCCGCGGCGAGCGCCGCGAAGCCGACGCCCCCCGATCCGAAGCCCCGCCCTAAGAAGCCTGAGACGCCCAAGGGCGCCAAGGCACCCGCGAAACGGCCCCGCACCCGCGAGCTCGGCGGCTACCGCTTGGAGAAGCCCCTTGGCCGCGGCGCGATGGGCGATGTCTACCTAGCCGTCCAAACGAGCCTCGACCGTCGCGTCGCGCTCAAGGTGCTCAAGACCGACCTGGCGAAGGACGCGACCTTCGTGCGTCGGTTCCGCGATGAAGCTCGTTCCGCGGCTCGGCTCAATCACCCGAACATCGTGACGGTGTTCGACGTCGGCGAAGAGGAAGGTCAGCACTTCCTGTCGATGGAGTACATGGACGGGAGCTCACTAGAGGAACAGCTCAAGAAGAGCGGCCCGATCCCGTGGAAGGAGGCGCTGGAGATCCTCCGCGATGCGGCCGCTGGCCTCGTCTACGCAGAGACGAGCGGCATTGTGCACCGCGACATCAAGCCCGAGAACTTGATGCGCAACAAGGACGGCGTCACGAAGATCGCTGACCTGGGCTTGGCCGTCCAGGTGGAGCAAGAGGGCGTCGACTCCGAGGCCGGGAAGGTCTTTGGTACGCCGCACTTCCTTGCGCCCGAGGTGGTGCGAGGCGCGTCAGCGACCGCGGCGTCCGACCTCTACTCCCTGGGCGCCACGGCCTACCGTGTTCTGTCCGGCCACACGCCGTTCGAGGGCAAGGGCGCGAGAGAGATCCTTCGGTCCGCCCTGCAGGACGATGCTCCGCCGCTGGTGGAGCGCGTCCCCGGGTTGCCCGCGGCCATGGCAGCGACGGTGCACAGGCTCCTGGCCAAGGACCCAGCGGACCGGCACCCATCGGCGGCGATCCTGCTGGCTGAGATCGAGCGCCTCCGCCAATCGGGCGGCCAGGTGGGAGGTGCTGAGGTGCCCGGGTCAAAGTCTGGGGGGCTCCCGAAGCCGCTCTTGATCGGCGGCGGTGCATTGTTGGCAATCGGAGCCGCGGCCATGCTGGCGCTCGGAGGCGGCGACAAGGAATCGCCAGAGGAGCCCGACGGCTTCCCAAGCCGGCCCGGCTCCACGGGCGTCGAGGCATCGGGCGATCCAGGATCCACCGGGATCAACACCGACTTGGCCGGCGGAGGCGAACTGGGTAGAGCGTCCAATTCCCCCGATGGCTTCGCGCAGAACGGGTCCATCGATCAGCCCGGCTCCCAGGGAAGCGGGGGCGCCGAACAGTCGTTCGAGTTCCAGGCCAAAGCGGCGTACGCCGCGCTGGGTGACGAGAACCTTGCGCCGACAGACCGCGCCGCACGGCTCCGCACCCTCGCCCAGTCCTTCGCTGGTACCGACGTCGCTACGCAGGCGATGACCGAAGCAGGCGAGATTGAGTCAGCGAGCGCCGCCGCCACCGCGAGCGAGGCCTCGGCTACCGAGGCCCGCACGAACGCGATCGCCGCGGTCCGTGCGGCGGCTGGTTTGGACGCAACGCCGTTCCTTCCCGGCGAGGCGATCAAGGCCGTGCAAGCCGTCGTGCTTGACCCATCGCTTGAGGCCGACCTCGGATTTCAGAAGGCGCGCAACGAACTCATCGACGAGGTGATGCAGCGAGGGATTACGGCGGGCGAGGCCGCGCTCGCAGCCGCCGACAAGGCCACAAGCGACGGGAGCTTTTCGGGGACGAAAGAAGCCCTGGAGGCCTTCGTTGCCATCTCAGCGATGCCGACGGTCGAAGAGGCTGCGATCCTTGGCAGAGAGTCCGTGCCACAGTCCGTGGGTCAGTTCCGAGTCCTCGGCGAAACGGCAAGCGCCCGACTGTCCCTCCTCGCTGGGTCCGAAGCGGAATTTGAGGCCAACCGGCTTCGCAAGGAACGCGCCCAGGTGGGCGAGATGCTCGCGAGCAAGCTAGAGGCACAGCTTGCGAGCTTCGACATGACGGCGGCAGCCGCGACCCTGGAAGCGGCCGTGACCATGACGACCGAGGAGCCTCTTCGATCGCTGCTCCAGGATCGAGCGGGCGATATGCGGGCCGCGAACGCGGCGCTCCAGGGCCTCGTGGCCGGCTGGGATTCTCCGGGCTGGCGTCGTCGCAGCGTCATGGATCCGCGCCCGGGTTCCTCCGGTAGCGTCGAGATCGTCGGCGTCAAGAGCGACACTCTGAGCATCAGCGACGGCGGAGAAACCACGGACGTTAGCTTTTCGAGCTGGGCCGGGCACACCGCCGAGCTGGAAAACCTCTTCCTTGGGCGGCTGAAGCGAGACTGGACGGCGGAGGAGTCACGCGGCATCGCTGCGCTGCTCGCGCTGAGCGCCACCCTCGAAACCCTTCATCACTTGGAGCCCGCGCTGGGTGCGACAGCCATGCGCGTCAGCCCAGCCGACGCGGAAGTCCTGACGCAGCCGTTCGTCAAGGCCCATGAGTGGGCGGCGAACACCCAAGAAGAGCTGGGAAGCGAGCTCACCGCGGCGCTTGATGATCGAACGCTGACCGGAGTCGTCGCGGAACAACGCACCGCAGCCCTCATGCTGACCGAGGCGCTCATCGCACGCGACGAAGGACAGTGGGCCGACAGCACCGAACGCCTCGAGCGCCTCCTCGAAGAGCGACGCGACTCGTGGCTTGTCATGATGCTCTCCGGGGGCAATCAGTAAACCCTTCTCGGTAACCGGCACACCGCGGGGTGTGCCATCGACCTATGACGTCCAACGACCAAGTGCAGAACCCTAGCGGCGGCAACCCGGGCACCGTCGCCTCCCAGCCCTCGCTGGACGACTCCATCGGATCGGCGCTCGCGTCTGTCCGCTCGGCGGGCACGCCCAGCCCCGACGTGCTGCTCTTTTCCGCCACCGGAACAAGCGGGCTCGTCGCGGCCCTTGAGGAAGGCGTCAAGCTGGACCTCGCCGACGTCGATGGGACACCCGCGACCTTCCGAGGAGCCACGCTGTTCGCAGGGCGCGTGGGGACGACCGCGGTTTGGATCCTTGAGGACGCCCCGCGCCGGGGCGAAGCCGATGCTGCTTGGGCGCGCGCGTTCCCGATCTGGCTCGCTGCCGCAGCCGGCGCCCAATTCGTCGTTCATACGTCCGCCGGCACGGCACTCGATGGCGGCACGCCGCCGTCTGGCTCCGATAGAGGCCCGACGCCACTAGAGCCTGAGTCCCTGGTCCGCGTCACGGATCACATCAACCTCTCCGGCATCACTCCGCTCCTCGGCGTCGGCAACAGCCGACTCGGGCCTCTCTTCCCGGATCAAACGCGCGTTCACGATGAGGCCCTGGGCGCACTTGCCCAGCGCTTGGCCGAGCAAGAGCGAACAGGGCTCTTCGACGCGATCGCCGCGTGCACCCTCGGACCGGCCCTCTCCACCCCGGCGGAGCTTCGCTCCTACGCCCACGCCGGAGCCGGTGTGGCCGTGCAGCGTCTCGCGGATCCCCTCATCGCCGCTGCCCACGCTGGGCTGGGCGTCCTCGCCCTCACCGCCGTCACCGACGTCGCGGGCGAGAGCCTCGCGATGGCCAGTATCGTTCAGCGTGCGGCGCGGGTCGCGCCGAGCCTCGATGCCCTGGTGACCCGCATTGCGCGCGAAGCAGGACCCCTCGTGGCCACCCGTCGAGAGGAAGCGCCAGCATGACGCGCGCGTCGATCGCCGTGCTTGTGTCCGGCACAGGACGGCACCTGGAGAACCTCGCCGAGCTTTCGAAGAGCCCCGAGTCGGACTTCCCTGTCGACGTGGTCCTGGCGGTCTCCAACCGCCCCGGCGTCCAAGCGCTGGAGCGGGCGGCACGCTGCGAAGTGCCCAGCCTTGTGATCGAGCCGGTCGCCGGCGAAACCGATCAGGCGTACGGCGAACGGCTATTCAACGCCGTCCGCGAAAGTGGCGCGGACGCGGTCGTGCTGGCCGGCTTCCTCAAGAAGCTTTGGATACCGGAGGACTACGCGGGCCGCGTGATCAACATTCATCCATCGCTACTGCCCGCATTCGGCGGCAAAGGCTTCTATGGATCCAGGGTGCACCGCGCCGTGTTAGAGCGCGGGGTCCAGGTGACCGGCTGCACCGTGCACCTCGTGGACGAGGTCTACGACAACGGCCCCATCATCCTCCAGCGCTGGTGCGCCGTCGAGCCAGACGACACCGTCGAGTCCCTAGCGAAAAGAGTCTTCGAAGAAGAACGCTTGGCGCTCCCCATGGGGATCAAGTCGTTCCTCGCCGCGCGCAAGTGATCACGCGCCCTTGGGGTGTGCCCGAAAGGGCCTTCATGAAGGGGAATTTCGAACGGCGTCAACTTGGCGCTGAGTTCACGCCATGTTCCCTCTGATTGGCCAACAGCTTCGCGGTAGGGAGTGCCACCAGAGAAGGTGAGTCACAACTCATCTGGACAAGACCGTGTCCTTGCCCCTTTGCTAGCACGTACCGCCGCACCAGTCGGCGCCTTCAACCCGCTAGCCCAGAGGTCTCCCATGACGAGTTGTCCGCGTTCTGAACCGAGCCAAGGATCCGAGCTGAGTCTCCCCACCCCTGAGCTAGGGGGAGCAGCGCACCCAGGGTCGCAGCCGCCCACGAGACGCGCCGTCCTTCGTGGAGGCGCTGCACTCGCGGCAGCCGCCGGCGCGGCCAGCGTCACACAAAACGCAGCCGCCCAGGGAATGGACATGGATCCATCCCGCTGGACCCCTTGGATCCTGGGGCGCGCGAGCTTTGGTGTCACGCCCCAGATGATCCGCGACATGGAGAACATGGGCGTGGAGGGCTGGGTCGACTGGCAGCTTGAGCCGCAGCTCATCGACGACACCGAGCTGGAGAGCAAACTCGCGAGCTTCGAGTGGCTGGGCCAGACGGCGGCCGAGATGCGCATGCACCCGACCAAGCCCGACTGGGAGATCGCCCACGAAGGACGTGGCGTTCGGCTGCTCCGGGCAACCTTCTCCAACCGACAGCTCTTTGAGCGAATCGTCGAGTTTTGGACCGACCACTTCAACGTGTACGGGTCCGACGACGATCTGTGGACGCTCAAGCTCGTCGACGACGTCGAGGTCATTCGTTCCCTTGCGCTTGGGAAGTTCCGGGACCTCCTCCACGCGTCCGCCAAGAGCCCGGCGATGATCGCCTACCTCGACAACGACACCAACATCGTCGG
Source organism: uncultured bacterium (assembly GCA_938030175.1). Taxonomy (GTDB): domain Bacteria; phylum Planctomycetota; class UBA1135; order UBA1135; genus Saltatorellus. The sequence continues at coordinate 10,418 of CALHGQ010000514.1, forward strand.
AGCGGCCCAGGAGAACTACGCGCGCGAGGTGATGGAGCTCCACACACTCGGGGTGACGGGTCCCTACACCGAGAACGACGTACGCGAGCTCGCTCGCTGCTTCACCGGATGGAACTTCTGGAAGATCTGGGAGTCCACGACCCAGTACGGCCTCTTCCGATTCAAGTCTTGGGAGCACGACACGGGCCCGAAGCAGGTCCTCGGACTCAACATCCCCGCGGGGGGCGGCATGTCCGACGCGGAGACCGTCCTCGACCATTTGGCGAGCCACCCAAGCACGATCGATTTCGTCACCACGAAGCTCGCGAAGTGGCTCCTCGGGTACGCGCCGCCGGCCGCCGTCATCGCCGCGGCGAAGGCCCGCTGGGTCGCCACGGACGGAGACATCAAGGAGATCGTGCGCTTGCTGCTGAGCCGAAGTTCGATCCAGCAAGCAGAGCCTTGGCGCAACCCCAAGTTCAAGCGCCCGTTCCACTGGGCCGTCTCGTTCTTCAGGGCCACGGGCATCGACCTGCCCCGTTCGGGCGACACGATCTGGACCCTCTTCGGCACCGGACAGGTTCCGTATCAGTGGCCAGCCCCCAACGGCTACCCCGACGTCATCGGCGCTTGGGCGAGCCTCCTCATGCCGCGCTGGCAACGGGCCGCCAACTTTGGGCAGGGCTGGGAGTGGTCGACGGATCACACCAACGCGGATATGCGCGCACTCCTGAATGGGACGCCGAAGGATCGGTGGGCCCAGCGCATCGCGGACCTCTTGACCGGCGGGACGATGCCCGCCCGAGAAGTCCGTCGCATCCAGGCGTACATCGACACGTTCAACAACCCGACCGACCAGATCGTTGGCGAGGCCTTTGAGCTCGTCGCTTCTAGCCCCGGCTTCGGCCGCTATTGATTCGCCCAGGCGCCAAGGAGAAACCTATGCAACCAACACCAGAATCGAACAGCGACTCCGTGACCGACACGCACCGGGGCTGCCCAGACTTCGTACAGGCCGAACGCCGCCGATGGATAGAGGCCGTGGGCCGGTCGTTCCTCGGGGGCGGAAAAAACCGAATGCCCAGAGCCGGGGGGGCGGCGGGAGCCGCTGCGCTCTCCCTCGCCGTGCCGAGGGTCACTTACGCGGCCTCGGGCAGCCCCACGCGGGATGTCCTCGTCTTTGTCATGCTGCGCGGCGGCATGGATGGACTCTCCCTCTGTGTGCCCCACGCGGACCCAGACTACGCATGGCAGCGCGGTAACCTCGCTTTGCCTGCGCCGGGTCAGACGGGGGGCGTCACGGACCTCGATGGCTTCTTCGGCCTTGCCCCGGCAGCGAGCGCGCTGCTACCGGCCTATCAGTCCGGGGACCTGGCGTTCATCCAGACAGCCGGCTCCACGGACCCGACACGCTCGCACTTCGACGCGATGAAGTTCATCGAAGGCGGCGTTCCCAACCAGCAGGCGGCGGTCGTCACGAGCGGATGGCTCGGTCGCCACTTGGCCTCGATGGCACCGGTCGATCCGCTGGCGCCCCTACGGGGCGCAGCCGTGGACTACGTGTTCCCGCTGACCATGGCCAGCGCACCCGCCACCCTGAGCGTCCCTGACCTGTCGAACTTCGACTTTGCGGGCTACCAAAGCTCTACCACGGCGCGCCGTGCGGTGCTTGAGGATCTGTACGCAAGGGAGGCGCAACCACTGAAAGGCGCTGCCCAGGCTACGCTCGACACCGTCGACGTTCTCGGAAGCATCGACTTCGAGAACTACGCTCCCTCCGGAGGGGCTGTGTACCCAGACACCGAGTTTGGCAACCGCTTCAAGTCCGCGGCGGCCCTCATCAAGGCTGGCATTGGCGTCGAGGCCATCGAGATCGATCGCGGCGGCTGGGATCATCATGACAACATGGGCCCCATCGACGGCGAGCTCGCGGGGATGCTGGAGGAGCTGAGCCAGACCCTAGCGGCCTTCCGCACCGATCTTGGGAGCGTGATGAACAACGTAACGGTCGTGGCCCAGAGCGAGTTTGGCCGGCGAGTCGATGCGAACGGGTCGGCCGGCACCGACCACGGCCGCGGCGGCTGCATGCTTGTGATGGGCGGCAACGTCAACGGCGGTCAGGTGATCCACGACTGGATCGGCCTCGATCCCGCCATCCTGGACGATCTTGCTCTGCCGGTCCGCATCGACTACCGAGACATCCTTACCGAGATCTTGATAGAGCGTTTGGGCAACCCTAACGCGCTCGCGTTGTTCCCCAACCATACTTTCACGAGTCAGAACATCGTCAACTAGTCGCTCGTCGGACCGTCAAGATCAGACTTGATGGTCAGGCGATTGACACGCTTATCGAGCGCGGCCTGCAGACCCTTTGGGAGTCCCTTCTGCAGGCCGACTTTATGGGCACGCTGAGCCATGGCGAGGGCATTCACATGGTCCCCCAATCCGTGCTCTAGGAGCATCGAGGCACCGGCGAAGAGATCCACCGCGGTCCGATCGTCCGAACACTCTTCGAGCGCAGAACGATAGGCCGTACGTGCACGATCGAGATTCCCGGCCCGACGGTGAAGCTCCGCCGCGAGGAGCTGCATGCGCCTACGGTCCGCACCTTGCGCGTCCCGGGCCAGCGCCTCTTCCGCCCACTGCAGGCGCTCCCCGTGATCGATCGCCGTCTCCGCCAGCGCCGCCGCGCGCCTGCAACGGGGTCCCGCGAGTGGTTCGCCGGAAACGCGCTCTTCCAGAACGGCGCGCCCGAGGAAGGCCGCCAAGGCCACAAGGGACAGCACGTCTTCGTGATTGTGAAGAAAGACGCCCTCCAACCGATGGGGCCGATCCGCCAGGTAGTCGAACCACGCCGCTGGCGCGAGGCTCCCGGGAAGGTCCTTCGCCCGCCGGAACCCGAGCAGCTCGCGCTCCATGGTCTGCAGCTTGCCGTTGGGAAACGCGCCGCTGGTGAGGCGCTTGAACGGGTGATACAGATCCAAGTGCGGGCGCCCCTCAAAAGGTGGCTCGACGCTCGCAATCCGCATCTTGTCCTCTAGGCGGTGCCGGTCGAACGACTTGCCGAAGAACGACACGACCGAATCCCGCGACCGGATCCGGTCCGCGACCTCCGCCAGCATCGCCCGCTCTTCGCCGGGGTGCCGCAGGAAGCTCTGCCAGGAAACGTAGACGTCCCCTTCGAACCAGCCGAGTCCCACCATGTAGACATAGACCCCTGCGCCGCCGGACAGGCCGCTCGTCTCGGTATCGAGGTAGATCGCTCGGCGCAGGTCGAGGCCCGCGAGCGCCTCGTCCCGCGCAAGGCGCGCTATCGCTTGAGGGTCTGCCCCGTCCACCTCGTCAAGACGCCAGTCCCCATGGAGAAACGCTTCGCTGTCGGCAGCCGGGGCAAGGTCAATGCGCTGCTCCCGGACGGCGAACGAACCCTCGGCCCGTGCGACTTCCCTGAGCTCCGACGGGTCCCCCACCGTGGTTTCCCATGAGTCCGCGATGCGCTGGAGGTCGGGCGTCATCGGGATGTGGGGAGTCGCGCCCATCGAAGTCGCGCCGCGCCTTGATAGGCGATCCCCGACCCAGGCGGGGAGCCCTGCTTTCGATCCTGCAGGCCGGGGCGTCGCGACAGACGCCTTCGCGGGCGGCCCGGTGGGAGACCCAGCTCGATGCGCAGCTGGAGACCCAGCTGGAGGCCCGGCCGCAGACGCAGCCTGCGGCCCGGCCTGCGGCTCCGCAGCTTCCTTCATACGGGAACCTGCACTTAGCGCTGCACCCTCACGGCGAAGACGCGCAAGTTTGGATTGAAAGGGACTCTTCGCCATGGCCTAAGCCCTAAAGGCCCTCGGTAGCTGCACCCCGCGGAAGCGGTCCAAACTCTGCCTCATCCGAAGTGGACGGCCCGTCTGTTTCCCCGTCGACCTCAGGGCTTGCGGGTTCCGGTGCCGGCCCTTGGCCAAGGTGCTCAAGCAGCCGGATCACCGTCTCCTTACCCCGCGGTCCCACTTCGGCCACCGGCCCCACACACGCGGGGCAACCGATCTCGCAGGAGCAGCGTGTCACGACGTCGAGCGCAGCCACAAACATCGCTCGATGCGCACCGAAGAGAAGCTCGCCGAGCCCGACCCCGCCTTGGACGCGGTCATAGAGAAAGATCGTCGGCTCTCCGAAGTGCGGCGACTTCACCTGGGCCGACAGCCCGAGATCCGATGGCTGACAGCGAATGAAGAGCGGCGCGACACGACGCATAAGCTCACCGAGTGCACGCCACGAAGTTCCGCGGTCGCCCCCCGCTAACCCAAGGTCGTCCGCGGTCGCCTCGGAGAGGGTCAGGATGAACGCCTCCGTGTCGAGTTCTTCCGGAGGAAGCGCGATGTCCCCGGACCCGACGTTCTCGCGGGTGTAGAACCGGATCTTTTTGTAGAGGGTCGCCACGGTGGTCACGTGCACCTCACCGCGCCAGGCGCTGTGGTCCTCGTCTTTGAGCGCCTCATCCGTGACCCCCACCTCGAGGGGCTCTGGCGACCGGCCAGAGGCGGCCGCCACCGCCGAACGGGTCCGCATGAGCCTGGACTCCAGTCGAAGCACGCGAACCTCGGTGTCTGTCTGCGCATCCGTGTAGTAGTCCGACTCGACCTCCGTCACGTACGCACGGCGGTTGTGGTAGTCGAATCGCTCGACCCGCCACGTCACGCCCTGGACCTGATAGATGGCCCCCTCATGAACGGTGGTAATCGACGACTCCCGGTCAGTTTCGCCGATGGCCCGTTCCGTGCCGGCCTCGAGGATGAGCACGTTGTCGATATCACCGCCCGCCAGGGAAACGTCTTGGGCGGGATAGGCATCCGCCATCCAAAACCATGTGTCCTGGCGCCGGTGCAGAAACCCCGACTCGTCGCTGAGGTAGTCCAGGATCTCCGGCACGTGGGGCGCCGTCCCGAACTCAGGTTCCCCCGCGAGTTCCTCCTCGCCGTCCTCGTCCTCTTGGGCATGGAAGGGCATCTCGAACGAAGCGCACTTTACGTGTTCTGATAACAACACCAAATTGTCGGGGTCCACGCCCAGCTTCTCCCGAGGAGCTTCGAAGAGATACTCTGGGTGATGGACCAGGAACTGATCCACGGGCTCGGAGCGAGCAATCTGGATCACCAGGCTCGGTTTGCCTCGACGCCCCACTCGCCCGGCTCGCTGCCAGAAACTCGCCTGGCTCCCGGGGTACCCCACGAGCACTGCGACGTCGAGCGCACCAATGTCGACGCCAAGCTCAAGGGCGTTGGTCGAAACCACCACCTTGATCTTGCCGTCCTTGAGCCCCGACTCGATCTCACGGCGCATGTTCGGCAGGTAGCCCCCGCGATAGCCGCGGATCTCGGAAGGCTTGAGCCCCAAGCGCTGCGCGTTCTCTTTCAGATAGCGCGTCAGGACTTCCACCGCCGTACGGCGTGCGCAGAAAAAGATCGTCTGGTGCCCAGGGCCGGTGACCTCACGAGCGAGCTCGCGTGCCTCCTCGAGGGCGTTCGCGCGCAGCCCTGCGATCGGATTCACGATCTCGGGCTCGTACACCCCAAAGATGCGCTTACCCGCGGGCGAAGCGTCCTCGTCGATCACGGTGATCTTGCGCCCAAAGAGCCGCTCGGCGTGGGCCCTCGGATCGGCGATCGTCGCGGACGAGGCCAGGAACTTTGGATCCGCGCCGTAGTGCCTGGCGATGCGCTGGAGCCGGCGCAGCACGTTCGCCACGCTGGAGCCGAAGACCCCAGAAAGGGTGTGCACCTCGTCGACCACGACGTAGCGCAGATCCCGGAAGAGCTCCGCCCACTTCGCATGGTTCGGCAGGATGCCTTGATGCAGCATGTACGGATTGGTGAGCACCATGTGCCCCCGGTCGCGCAGCGTGCGCCGAACAGCGGGCGGCGTGTCGCCGTCGTAGGTGAACGCGTGCCAGTCCTTGGCCCCGGAGTCCGGATAGCGCTCGATCAGCTCCTCGACCAGCGCGGTCAAGCCCACCGTCTGATCTTGGCTCAGCGCCTTGGTGGGGTAGAGAAAGAGTGCGCGTGAACTCCCGCCCGACTCCAGGAGCGACTGCAAGACAGGTGCGGTGTAGCAAACCGTCTTGCCGCTCGCCGTGGGCGTCGCCACGAGGACGTCCTCACCGCGCAGCGCCGCCTCGATCGCCTGGGCCTGATGGGCGAAGGGTTCCAGAATGCCGCGCGATTGAAACACCTCCACCAGCCGAGGGTCGAGCTGCGCCGGCCACGCCATGGTCCGACCCGGCCGCGCCTCGGCCGTTCGCCAGTGAACGAGACGCTGCTTCCACGGCACCTCGTTCTGCAGCCGCTCAACGATTGCCTCCACACCGCGCCTGCCGGCCCCGCGCGCCCGCCGCTCGCCGCCGGCTCGCACCGATGCCGCGATGTTCTCTTCGCTTCCAACCATATGTCTACCTGCCCCTCCAAGGCCGCCCGCGCGGCGCCCTCACGTTAGGGTGATGGTAGGGTTCGGTGAGCGGAGAATCCAGCCTGGATCACCGACCAGAGGTCCACCGGCATTCGGCGGGCGAGGGGCCCAGCCGAGCCCACTTCTACACCGGCAGGTGAACCGCCCCCCAGCGAGGGGTTGAGGTCGGCGCTGCGGACGGGAAAGCACTCGAGCCCAGCCTGGCCACAAGGAAGAGCCCCAGAGCCTTTGGTAGCCCGGTCGACGACTAGGCCGGTGCCGCCAAGTGTCGCCCCACAAAAGGGACGATCCTGAAGGGCCGGGGTCGCCGTCTTCGGTTGGCAGAGGAAGAGGGATGGTCCTCTTCCCAAAGGAACTCTGCCCTATGACACCACTGCCACTCGTCCCGCTCATCGCGCTCTCCACCGCCGCCTTCTCCTCTCCCGATCCAGAACTCACACGTTCGCACGGCCCTCGTCTCTTCGAGCCTGTCTTCGCTTCGATAGACGGCACCCAGTGGGTACGCGGACTGACCTACAAGGCGTCTGTGAGCACCGAGGGGATGCGCTACATCCCGTTCCTCGGCTCCGAAGTCAGCCGGAACTTCCCCGTCGGGTTTCGCCTCACGGCGGACGAACATGCACACGCGAGCGTCGAGCGCGCGCGCAATCGCGTGACCATCTCCCGTCCTGGCGTCCGCGTCCACTACGACTTTCGCGCCAGCTCCGTCGAGCAGTCGTTCGAATTCGAGGGACTGCCCCTCGATCGCCACCTTGTCGTCGACCTGACGATCGACACCGAGCTCGAATGTTCATGGGCAAGCAACGGTCTCCGCTTCGAAGGTCCGCAAGGGGGCATGAACTACGGCTCCGCCGTGGCCATCAGCCCGTCTGGCGGTCGCATCGACCTCCCGATGCGATGGGAGGACGGGCACCTTCGGCTTGTCGTTCCAGCGGCCTTCGTGGCGGAGGCCCACGGACAAGTCATCGTCGATCCGCTCCTGAGCACCTTCACCGTTAGTTCACCCACCAGCGAACCGAGGCAACTTGACGCCGCCTACGACGCAGCGACCGACTCCTTCGCCTACTCCTACGAGGTTCCCTTCTCGGGCTCAGACACAGACGTCTACGTTTCAAGGACCACTGCGAGCGGGGTCGACCTCGGCGGCGTGTTCATCGACATGACCGACGAAGACTGGACGGCTCCGGCGATCGCGGGCCTGGCACGCAACGGCTCCTTCCTGGTCGTTGCAGAGCGAGAGGCTTCCTCTGGCGGCACAGAAATCGTGGGCCGGCTGGCTGATGCCGCCACCGCAGCGCTCAGCCCTCCGATCGTCATCGACGCCGTGTCACCGGGTCACATCAGCCTGGAGCCCGACGTGGGCGGCAGCTTCCACCCCGCCCCTGCGGCTGGCTACATGGTTTGCTGGAGACGCGAGTTCAGCTCCGGCTCCGCGGGCCTCTTCGCGCGCCCCATCGCTGGCGATGGATCCCAAGGGGCCCTCTTGGCACTGGACGCCGCGCCCACGAACACGGTCTACGAAGCAGAGGTCTCCAAGAGCGCGGGCGATCCAGGTGCCGTCGACCGTTGGACAGTGGCCTACGCTGTCCAGAACCAAGCGTTAGGCGGTCAGCGCGAACTGCGCATCGCGCAGGTCTCGGGGGCGGGTAGCCTCATCACACCGCCCGCGACCCTAGACTCCGTATCCCCCAACGCGTCGCTCGGGAGCATCGACGTTTCCGATGCGCTGCTGCTGCCAGGCATCCAGCCGACCTACGCGGTGGCCTACTCGACGGCTGCCGCGAGCGCGCCGACCGAGGTCGTTCTCGTGGCGCGCGGGGCCAATCTCAAGCGGAAGAACTTCCTTCGCCAGAGCGAGTCGCGCGCTCTCTTCACCAACCTGCGATCAGGGCCGAGCCTCTCGACGACTTCGAATGACTTCGTCGTCGCCTACCATGAGCGGCGTCCGTCGGAGTCCACCAGTCAGGCACGGACCACCACGTTCGACGTGACGTTCGACGGCGATCTGTGCATCACGGAGCGCGCGCTCATTCTTGGAGCTACGGGCACGGGAACGCCCACCGGCAAGCCGGTGCTAGTGTCCAAGTTCTCGGGCGGGGCGACCGCGGACCCGACCGTTGCGGCGGCCTGGGTGCAGGACAATATGCCGATGGGCCAGCAGTTCATCGCCGCCGCGACCATCGCGGCCGACCGCCCTTACTCCCAGGGCAGCCAGTACTGCCTCGGCTTCATCAATAGCACCGACGACGTCGGCTTCATCCAGCTTGAGGGAGGGACGTCCACGACCGCGTTCAAGACGCTGCGTGCCTCGGACCTCCCGTTCAACGCTTTTGGATACTTCATCGTCGGAGACTCACCCGCCTCGTTCGTCTTTGCTTCCGGCGGTCTGCGCAAGCTCTGCATCGGCGGAGCCCTCGGCCGCTACTCGAACTTCATTCAGAGCAGCGGCACGAGCGGCACCATCTCACTGGTCATCGACCCCCAGGTCATCCCGCAGCCCACCTCCACGGTGGCGGCGCTGCCTGGGGATACCTGGCACTTCCAGCTTTGGCACCGGGACTTTGTGGCGGGAACGGTGGTCTCGAACTTCACCAACGGCGTCGCCCTTCAGTTCGATTGATCCTCTAGCGGCGGGTGAGCTCTTGCGCTTGCCCGCCTTCCGTGGTGACCATGACCAAGCGATCGGCGCCCGACTCGTAGACGTTGGCGCTTCCGTTGGCGCGGTCCTTGTACGAGTTCAAGATCGGCATCAGGAATGACGCCATCGCGCTTCCGCTCGTCTCCTCGATGGACTCCATCGTCAGCATCACCATGTCGCCTTCGATCCTCCAGCGACCCGTCATACGCATAGCGAGGGGCATCCCCTCGTTGTTGCTGCTGCTATTCATCACGACGGTCCCGTCCGAGTTGTAGCGAACATCGGTACGGTTGCCCTCCTCCCCTTCCAGAGGGTTGAGGACTCGAACGTCCCATGAGCCGACCAGCATCTCCGGGCTGATCTGTCCAACGGAATCGGCCCCCGCGTAGGGCGTGCGGGTCGGGGGGGTCATGGAGCAGCCAGCCGAGAGGACGCAAAGGGAAGCGCCGAGGGTCAGGGAGGTCAATAGGCTGGACTTGAGGTTGAGCATGGTCATGGCAAGGGCGCCGCTTCGAGATCTCGAGCGGCCAGTGATGGGGGGCTGGTGGATCAACGGCATGGGCCGAGATGGGCGGGGGCCCAAGGGGCCCCCACCGCTGGACTGCGGATCCCGCCTCACCATCAACGGGATTCGGTCAAGAAATCTCCGGAGCCGAGGTGCGGACGGGCTCGCCGCGAGTGTTCCTCCCCCTCCGAGGCCCTCCTCGCGCACGGCGAGCCATCGACCGCCCCCCCCGGCCCTCTACTGCATCGTCACCCGGCAGGGCATGCTGAAGTTCGACGTGGATACGCCACCGTTGAAGTCACGATGCCAGAACTGGAAGGCCCAGGTCTCCCCCGGCAACGCAGCCTGGGACCCCAAGGGCTGGGGAAGCGATGTGGGGTCGACCTCGAAGGCCAAGCTCCCGTCCAGACTGCTGATAAGGACGGACCCGGCATAGCGCCCGATCGAGCCGTTCAAGCAAAGGAGCCCTTGGCTGCCCGGCGGGGCCGTAATGAACCCGAAGCTGCGTGACGTCAGGAGGTAGCCGAGGGACGCTGGCGGCATATCTCGGCAGTAGATGGTCTTCGGAGACACAGCGTCCTGCGTGCCGGACATCCAGGTCCACGACCCGCGCTCGTCCGTGCTTGCGGAGTTGGGGTTGGTGGAGCAGAACTGAAAGCTCATCGGCACATCCGACGGATCGGCGTTCGAAGGGAGGCTCTCCACGATCGCCCCTGCGATGCTGACCGTGCCGTCGGCGCGCCACAACTCGTGGATGACAGCTGCGCGAGAGCTAGCCGTCAGCGCGTTGCTGTCGTAGCGTGACGCCATACGGGAAAAGCGCGAGTTCACCGCGGTCGGCTGGCTGATCCTCTCGTCTCTCTCCGCGAAGCACATGAAGCTCCCCGCCAGGTTGTCGGTGATGCCACCTGACGTCATCGTTTGGGCGGTAGCACTGAGCACACCGAAGTTGCCGAAGGCCAGGAGAAACCCGAGCCCCGTGCAGGCCATGGCTGGCTCAATCTGCTGCTTCTGAACGCTAACCACCTCCTGGTCCTTCAGCATGAGCGAGTTCATCGCTTGGCCTTGATGGACGATCGTCGTGTACACCTCGAACTCACTCGGGCCCAAGGACTCCTGGTACGCGACGTAGAAGGGATCACCCGCCCCAAGCGGAGTGGCGATGCGTGAAGCCGTGCTTACGCTCGGCTTGCGGAAGTTGATTCCGCTCGCGATCTCGAACGGAGGGCCGCTGTTGAACCCACCGCCCGCGGGGGCGTACTTGCCCTGGATCGAGCCCCGACCATCACCGTTGCCGTCGCGCACGAAGGTGATCATCCATCCGCCCGATGAGTCGGCGCTGTTCGAGATGTCGGGTTCGCGATCACTCACGGCAGAGAGGCCTTGCACCTCTGCGATCGGGCCGCTGAACGAGATATCCACGAGGCGTGAGTTGATCCTTCTGCCAGCCGCGCCAAGATCCGTCGACCAAACCACACAGAACGAGGTCCCCGACGGCAGCAGGCTGCTGGTTCCCCCGACATCCGGCTCTCGTTTCCTCAACCCGACGTCGCTGATGTTGCGATCGCCCGTCAGGGCAGCAAGAGTCGACCCGTTGAAGAAGCGACCGATGATGCGACCGTTGCCAGCCGACGGGAACACAAAGTCCGCCACCACGAGGAGCGTGTCGTTGAACCGCGT
>CALHGQ010000515.1 GCA_938030175.1 uncultured bacterium
CCCGCGTCCAGCTGCAGTCGACAAGACACTGTTGCGAGCCCCTCGGGTAACACCCCTCTCCCGTGTGGACAGCTCAGCTATCCGCGGCGGATTCCAAAGTCCGGATAACTCCCTGACTCGCGCCTCCGCCTGCCCATCCTCCACGACTTGGCCCACAGGCCGTCCGCGTCCGGGGCGCGACATGGCAAAAGGCCGTCCCCCGAATCGGGGAACGGCCTTATGCAGGTCCTTGGAATCGCTTTGGATTCCGCTGTGTCGATTTCCGGGCTAGTTCCCGGCAAGGCCAGCCTCAGTTCTTGCGCTGGAAGTCGCGGGCCGAATCAGCCCACTTCGACCCCTTGAACGTGCGCATCACGAAGAAGAAGAGCTTGTTGGACTTCTCCTTGGCCCCTTCGGCATCGATGAGCTGGAAGCACCGGCCTGCGTAGAACGCCGACTTGGCCACGTGCACGTACTGGAAGCGGTAGTTGACCACCGTGCGCATGAAAGCGCGCTGGGCCTCGGCGAAGAGTGCCATCGCCCCCTCGTCGTCAGAGCCCACCTTGGCCTCGGCGCGGCGATAGAGGCAGTCGCCCAGGCCCGTCCAGGCGGCAGCCAGGGTGCTGTTGTCTGCGCTGGGATCCTCGGTGACACCGCGGAAAAGCTCCTCAGCCGACGCGAACTCCGAGCGAGAGAGCATCGATTCTGCGGCGGCGACGTCGGCGGCGTTGGTGACCGTCGGGAAGACCGCAGCGGCCTTCGAAACGCGCAGCAGCTCCTTCTCGAGGTCAGCGCCCTTCTTCGACCCATCCGAACGCAGGGCCAGGAGCTCCTGCTCCAGCTTCCAGCGCTGGGTGAGGCCTTTCTCCGTGATCAGGTTCTTGAAGGCCGTCGCCGACTCCTTGGCCTCTGCGAGCTTGCCGTTCGCGATCTGTCGGTCGATCTTTGCGATCATCGCGAGGGGCACGTAGCGCGAGTCACCGTCTTTGGCGATGAGCGCGTCCACGGCGGCCGACATGGCCGGCACGTTGTTCATGAGGGCCGTGAGCTCGACGATCCGATAGCGCGCGTAGCTCGGGGCCCACGGAAACTTCTTGTCCTTCTTGTCGCCCTGGTTCTCGAGGTAGTTCTCCATCCCGGCGAGCGCGCTGCCAAAGCCCTCTTGGCTGGCATCCACGTCCGCGAGGGTGATCTCCTCGGGCTTGCTGGAGAACTCGACGCCGAGAACAAGCTCGGAGTCCACGGTGGACTCCTTCTTGGATCCAGACGGCTTGTAGGACACCGTGCTGAGGCCCTCGCTGACGATGGTCACGTCCTCAAGGATGGAGCCGTCCGACTGATAGATCCTGTCGGGCGTCGCGACAGCGGCGACGTGCAGGAGGGACAGGGCTGCCGTGGTGTAGACGGCACGGGTGACGAGGGCGGTTGCGGCTCTTTGCATGGAGAAAAGGACGGGGGCAATCGACGAGGGTCAGTTTGGGACTCTCAGGCGACTCCGGCTGGTGGGTCTAGGGAAGCCCTGGTGGGATCAAACCCCGGACCAAAGACGGCGAGGGGCGCTACGCCCGCGCTAGCAAGCCCTTTGGGGCTGGTGACGCAGGAACTCCCGCAGATTCGGGGCCGAGGAGGATGGGACAGGTTGGCTGGGCTGTCAACGGAAGGCAGGCGAGACTGGTTCAGACAACAACGAACAAACCGCTAACGCCGCCTGACGACCCCCATGAGAGCGCTATGAGGGGCAAGTTGCACAGGCCCGGGGAGCGGACGACCCTGTACGGGTCCCAGCTACGTGACCCAACCCCGCACTCACCTGACCATGACAAACCAACCCTTCCCGGCGTCTCGAGCGCGCGTTGCCGCCGCCACCGTTTTCCTCGCCCTTACCAGCACGGCGAGCGCAGCGCCCCAAGGCGCGCTCCCGCCGCCACCGACGCCGCCGCAGAACCCCACGACCGCGGAGAAGGCCGTCCTCGGCAAGATGTTGTTCTGGGACGAGCAGCTCTCGAGCGACGGAACGATCGCCTGCGGAACGTGCCACCAGCCGAGCCACGGCGGAGCCGACGCCCGCATCACGAACACGGCCACGCACCCTGGCCCGGACGGGATCATGGGCACGGACGACGACATCCATGGCTCGCCCGGCGTGCACCGCGGCAACAGCTTGGGTCAATTCACCGCGGACCCGACCTTCGGGTTCGGCGTGCAGTCGACCAACCGGAACACGCCTAGCATGATCGCCGCAGCTTATTTCCAGGAACTCTTCTGGGACGGTCGCGCGACGTCGCAGTTCAACGATCCGGTCTCCGGCGCGTTGATCATCCCCCAGGGCGGTGCCCTTGAGAGCCAGTCGCTGGACCCGATCATCTCCGACGTGGAGATGGCGAACGAGGGTCGGACGTGGCCGGAGGTCACGGCCAAGATCGCTGGGATGCGCCCGATGGCATTGGCCACGAACCTCACGTCGGACATGACGGCCGCGCTCGCCGTCGACGCGACCTACCCCGAGCTCTTCGAGGCAGCCTTTGGTACGACCGACGTCACGCCTGTGCGGATCGCCTTCGCCCTCGCGGCCTACCAGCGGACGCTGGTGCCGGACGAGTCGAAGTTCGACCGCGTGATGCGCAACCAAGCGAACTTCACCCTGGCCGAGAACCGCGGCCGCGCGGCGTTCAACAGCCCGCAGTCGCGCTGCGATGAGTGCCACTCGGGCACGCTCTTCTCCGACGATGAGTTCCACAACCTCGGACTGCGTCCGGTCATGGAAGACGACGGCCGCCGAAGCGTGACGGGCGAGTTTCTCCACCGCGGTCAGTTCAAGACGCCGTCGCTGCGGAACGTGGCGCTGCGGACGCGCTTCTTCCACACCGGTGGCGACAACGTCGACAACCTCTTGGAGGTTCTGAACTTCTACAACGACGAGGGCGGCGACTTCACGAACAACAAGGACCAGCTGCTCGACAACCTGCGGGTTCCCAACAACGTGCGCGGCGACATCATCGCCTTCCTGAACACTTTGACGGACCCGCGCGTGGCCAATGAGACCGCGCCATTCGATCGCCCCACGCTCTGGTCCGAGCGCACGCTTGGCAATCGCAACCCCCTCCCCATGGGCTTCGGCGCCGAGGCTGGTACCGGCGGTTTCCTTCCACAGATCGTCGCGACGTCGCCGCCAAAAGAAGGCAACAGCGGCTTCCGCGTCGGCGGCTACAACATGCTGGGCGACACGTTCGCCGTTCTGCGGGTCAACCTCCAGAACATCCCGGCGGGCGCTACGACCATGGACCTGCGCAACGGACTGCCCTTTGCTCAGACGACCTCGGGCGTGGGTGCAGACGGCGGCTTCATCACTTGGTCCGACGAGGAAGCGCTTGTCCCCGTGCTGGTTGGCCTGAGCTACGAGGCCCAGTGGTGGATCCGCGACTTCGGCGTTCCGACCGGTGTCGCCAAGTCTGACTGGGTCCGCATCACGGTTGAGTAGAGGGCTCAGCCAAAGGGGACGTTGCCCCGTGCGACCCCCCGAACCCGCACGAAGAAACCGCAATAAGGCCGCCCGCGTCCACCACAAGGTAGACGCGGGCGGCCTTCACTTTTCGGCTAACCCCCTAGCAGCCAAAGCGGTGACTAGCCCGCGAGGCCCTTCACCTTCTCGAGGATCGTGCCGACGATCGGCGAGAGAACTTCGCGAACGCCGCCGAAGCCCATGATCTTGTCGACGGTGGTCTGAAGCGTCGGCAAGAACTTCGACGCGACGGCACGCAGCGGCCCGCGGGCAGCCTCGGGGAGCGCGTTGGCCGAGGTGGCGATGCCGCTAAGCCCGGCGGCTGCGGTCTCAAGGCTCGGGAGGGCAGCTTCTGCGGAAGCCTTATCCGTGACAGAGCCGAGCGACGACGAGATGTTCTCGAACGTATCGCCGAGCTCGGTGCTCATCGCGGCGGCACCAGTGTCCGACGCCTGGACGTCGTTCTTCGCCACGTACTTGTTGTAGGCGAAGACCCCGACCGCGGCGACGAGCGCGAGCGGGACGAGCTTGCTGAGGAGCGATCCCTTGGAACCCGGAGCCGACTGGCGCGGAGCCGACTGCTGGGGAGCGGCCTGGGCCTTGACCTCTGAGCCACCGAGAAGGCTGTTGATGCCGAGGGTCTCGCCCATGCCGGCGGGCATCATGCCCTTGAGGAACTTGCCCTGGCCCATGAGGAGCTTGGCCAGCCCGGCAACGCCGAGGCCGAGGATGCCCTTCTGCTTGGCGAGGACGCCGAACACCACGGGCGCCAGCATCTTCAGGAGCGAGCCGACCTTTCCGCCGGCAAGGCCGGTGGCCTTCGCGAGGAGGTCGGTGACCTTCCCGAGGGACCCACCGAACAGACCGCCGAGGAGGTTGCCGCCGAGGTCCATCATGCCGCCTTGCTTGCTGCCGCCGAACATGGAGCCAAGGTTGTCCAAGATGCCGCCGTCGAACTTGTCGAGGATCGAGCCAAGGGCGCCCGCACCCTCGTCCGTGGAGCCCTGCTTCATCAGGCCCCCAAGCAAGGACGGAGCGGCTGCTGCCACGGCGTTAGCGGTCTCAGTCTTGTCGGTGCCGAGGGCGCCACCGAGGTTGGACATGACGGAGCCAGAGAGCTGGGATTGAACGAGTTCGAGGAGGTTAACAGTCATCGCAATAGACGGGGAGTTGGGGGACCCGGGAGCCGAACGCTCCGGTTTTCTGGCCGCTAGGTGAGCACACGGGTCCCGCCGCGGCTACTGACAGATAGGTAACCTTCGTTCAGTTGGCTCACCGCAAGAACGGCGGTCCAAGGGCAGCATCGGGCATTCCCGGTGCGGGATCGCCCTAACTCAGGCGCGTGCCCGTTAGCTGTGACGAATCAGGGGCACGCTCTCTTCGCTCTTCATAAACGAAGTCGCTTCTTTGCGGAGCGCGAAGGCCCCGCGCCACCCCGCGAATTCGTGCGGCGCCAAGACGACAGGATTGTCATCTACCCTAGGAAGCGATCCGTTGATCCGAGGCCCCGGCCCCGAAGGCGGCCTCACCGAAGAGGCCGAGATTCCCAATCAGCCATGAGAGCTTCCAGTGCTTGACCGGATCGGAGGCGACAGCCGCGAGGGCGGCGGGCTGAATCCACTCTTGAACGAACGGAGATTTCACCGCTTCACGGGCGGCCTGGGCCGACCAACGCTCGAACGGCATGGGGAACGATGCCTTGGGCCGATCGACGATGGCCTGGGGAAGCTGCGGCCGGAAGGCCTCACGCAGGATCTTCTTGGAAGCATGGACACCGTCCGGACGTGCCTCGAACTTCGCCGCAAACGGCACCTGCTCCGCAAAGGCCAGGACGGCTTCATCGGCGAAAGGCGTGCGCCCTTCCACCCCGTGGCGCATGAGCGCCGCGTCGAGACGCTCGAGGAGCGGCGTGAGGTTCATGGAGCACTGAAGCCTGAGGTGAGCGTCCAGCTCGGTGCCGTGGGCGCCCGCCTCGGCCTTGGCGCACTCGAACGCCGCCCAGTGGGTCTTGACGAGGTAGTCGCTGATCTCGTCGGTGTCCGGACCGCGCATGACTTGGCTGAGTGCCGCCGGCGAAACCCACGAGCCGATCTCCAGGTGGAAACGCGCCGCGTCCATCGGGGCGTCCTCCATCGAGGCGTGGGCGCAGTAGGCTGCGAGCGCACCGTCGTACCCGCCGAACAGCTCGTCGGCCCCTTCGCCGGACAGAGCGACGATCGCTCCTGCCGCGCGGATGGCGCGCGCCGTTTCCGAGATGGCGATCTCATTGGGCGTGGACAGCGGCTGCCACAGGTGCGCGATGTGCTCGCGCCATTCTCGCATGTACGTTGGCTCGTCCGTATGGACGTCCGTATGCACGGACCCAAGCACCGCCGCGAACTCGCGGGCCATGGGGGGATCGGGGCCGAGCTCAACGCCCCCCTCAATCGCGCTCGCACACCAGCTCGCGAGGGGCGACGCGCCGTGGCGAGCTCTCTCGTCTGCGGCCACGTGGGTCAGGATCGCGCTGTCGAGGCCACCGCTCAGGAAGGCGCAGACGGGCACGTCGCTCACAAGCTGGGCGCGAATCGACTCGTCGACCAGCTCGGCGCATTCGGCAGCCGTTGCAGTGTTTTCCCCCACTGGACGCGAGAATCGAGCGCCGCTCGCGATCTCGGTCGGGGTGAGGTCGGGGGACGCGAGGTCGATCTGCAGGACGCTGCCAGGATCCACGGAGCCCACCCCGTCGAACAGCGTGCGACCCGCAAAGGACCGCCGGCTGGTCATGAGGTAGGCGCCGATCATGGCCGGGTCGGGTCGAGCGACGAGTCCGGGGTGTTGAAGCAGCGCTCGGGCCTCGCTGGCGAAGGCCAGCCCGCCCGTCTCCGTGCGGGCCCAAACCAAGGGCTTCACGCCCATCGGGTCGCGGGCGAGGAGCATCGTTCGCTGCTTGAGATCCACGAACGCCAGCGCGTACATGCCGCGAAGGCGATCCAGCACCGCGGGGCCCTCCAGGGCGAGGGCCCAAAGAACGGTCTCTGCGTCACAGGTGGTCGCGAATCCGCGCCCGCCGGTAGCCCGCAGAACAAGGGGCTCCAGCCGCTTTCGCAGCTCGACTTCACCGTATAGCTCGCCGTTGTAGACGAGCGCGTGCCGCCCGTCGGGAGTGACGAGGGGCTGGTTAGCCGCGCGGCTGCTGGGGTCCCGCACGGCGAGGCGAGTGTGCCCTAGGACGAAGTTATCCCGTGCCCAGGTGCCGCGGCCATCCGGGCCTCGATGATCGAGCGCATCGAGGATCCGAGCGACGTCCGAGTCCCACAGATCCGGCGTGTCGCCAAACACAGAGATCGAGCCGAAGATGCCGCACATACACCCCAGCTATCGACCAGAGCGATGCGATCGCCCAAGGGGTATCCCCGGCCGAGGCCGCAAAATCTTCCCCACGGGGCCCTGGAGGGACTCAGCGCCCCTTGGGCTTTGCCACGACCAGCACGTGGAATCCAAGCAGTGAGAGCCCAGGGATCGCGCAAAGCAGCCGGTCGAGGCCGATGAAGCCCTTCGTGATCCATGCCGCGCCTGGGATAAAGCGCAGGATGCCGAGGTGATCAGGGAAGCCCGCGAAGACGTAGGCGAGGACGCCGAACTTCTTGGTCTTCAAGACCTCCATGCCCGCACGCTCCGTCAGCTCCACGATGCCCTTCCTCGTGAAGCCCTGATCGCCCACATCGAAGTGCGGACTCTTCCGGTACATCACAGCCCGGGCGAATCGAATGATCGGGTTGTCGTTGCAGGGCTCACTCATCACGAGCAAACCGTCGTTCGCGAGAACGCTGTTGCAGCTCTCCAAGAAGCCCACGTGATCCCGCATGTGGTGCAGGCTCCCCTTGCAGAACACGACGTCGAAGGACGCTGGCTTGAACGGCATATGCTCCGCGTCCGCCGTCACCAACCGCGCGCCGGGCACGTACTGTTCACTCACCTTCAGCATCTCGTGGCTGATATCCAACCCCACGGACCCAGGCCGCTGGGCCTCCAGCTCGGCGAGGAAGAACCCCGTCCCGCACCCGATATCCAGCAACCGCTCCGACGACTTCGGCGCGTGCCGAATCATCTCAGCGTGCCATTCCTCCTGGAAGAGGCGGCTGAACTTGAACGAGTAGCGGTAGGCGTAGCGCGGCGCGAGAGCCCGGTGAAGCTCAATCTGGGCCTGCGCATTCGCCGCCGAGGCGTCTCCACTGGGGGGGGCGTTGGATGTGCTCATGACACCGGGCCTCAATGCCCGGGGCAGAAGTCTACCCCCATCCGCGAAGGGAGAGCGGCCCCAATCCGAGAGTGCACAGATCCCCGTCTTCGGTTGGGTGTTCAACACAGCACCCGAAGAAAAAGACCCCCTCACGCGCCCCCCGAAGCCGCCACGACCCGCACCGTCCCGCGCGTCCGCAGAACGCCGGGGCTCTCGCGCTCCCGCGCGAGGCCCCCGC
>CALHGQ010000516.1 GCA_938030175.1 uncultured bacterium
GATCGCGAACAAGAACAGGGCGGCACCAAGACCAAGCCCCGTGCCCACCAGGGACTCGCGTAATGTGGCCTCGGCCTCGCGGACCAGTTCAGGCGCTAGGCGCGTGGCCTCTCGGCCGCCGAGGGCGAGGCCAAAGACCGCTGGCTCCAGGATACGCGTTCGGCCTCGACCGTGGAGCAGATCATCCAGCCCCACATAGGCCAGCGCGAGCGGTACCGCGATCTCGAGGAAGCGCACGTGATCCGGCAGAAGGTTCGCCATCGGAGCCGCTATGAGCCCCACCCCAATGAGCCCTACGAAGATGCCCACAGAGATGAGCCCTGACGCCCGCGAGCGGGAGCGTGCCGCCAGCACGAAGAGCAGCGTCAGCAGCACCCCATCGAGCAGCTGCGGCGCGCGCTCCCAGCCGGTCTTGGCGTAGCGCTTGAGCGGGCGGACGTTCCGCTCGATGATCTCATCCGTTGCGGCGAAGACCTGGGACTCGGAGCCCTGGGCGAACTGCCACGCCCCGAGCTCTAGCCCGTTCCAGACCACCGCAGCCGAATCGCGGTGCTGCGGACTCGTGTCATAGAAGAGGTCCATCCGGATCCCCAGGGACTCAAATCCGTCGAGATCGGCGACGGAGTAGTCGATGACAACGTCGAGCCACTCCGAGATCTCGTTGAGCGGGTCAAGGGCCATCGGCGCCTCGGTGACGGTCGCCGACAAGAGCTCCAGCGACGTCGCGTTGGCCTCCGGGGCTTCAGCGTCTCGCCCGCCCGCGAAGAGCCGGTAGTGATCTGCCACGTAGGCCACAATGCGGTCCTTGTTGGACTCCAGCTCGCCCTCCTCCATCTCGCCGTCGAGGTCAGGATCGAATGGTTCGATGACCTCCCCCAGCGATAGGACCTGGCACCGAAGCTGCAGCTGGACAGCATCTCGCCGAATGTGCACCTCTGAGAGTGAGTAGGAGCCGACGTGGCGGGGAGCCGCCGCGGCCGAGCTCCCAGCAGGGATTGCAGCCGGAATGGAAGCCGGGACTGCAGCTGGCATCGCAGCCGGTGCAGGACCCAGCGAGGGACCCAGCAAAGGGCCCAGCGAGGGAGCCAGCGCAGCCGCCGCCGCCGCCGCCGTGCCAGCCCCCGGATTAGCCGCTACCAACAAGAGCAGCCCGGCCAGGGCCATCATGACTTCGAACCTGCCCGCTTGCCCTTGGGCTCGAGAGCTGCCCCAAGGGCCTCTTCGATCGTCTCGAGCGGCTGGAACGTGAGCTTCGAGGCCGCCGACTCGGGAAGCTCGATCAGATCAGGCATGTTCTTCGCCGGAAGCAGCACCGTCTTGATGCCAGCGGCCAACGCAGCAAGCACCTTCTCTTTGACCCCCCCCACCTGAAGGACTCGTCCTCGAAGGCTGACCTCGCCTGTCATCGCGACGGTGCTGCGCACGCGCCGTCCCGTAAAGAGCGACACGAGCGCCACCGTCATGGCCACGCCCGCTGAGGGACCATCCTTTGGAACAGCCCCGGCAGGAATGTGCAGGTGGACATCGGACTTCGCGATGAGCTCCTTGTCGATCCCAAACGCTTCGGCGCGCGTCTTGAGGAGCGTCTGTGCCGCAAGGGCGCTCTCCTTCATCACATCGCCAAGCTGACCCGTCAGGCGCAGCTCGCCCTTGCCTTCCGTGTAGGCCGCCTCGATGAACAGGATCTCCCCGCCCACGGACGTCCACGCAAGCCCCGTGGCCACGCCCGGCTGGGCCGTTCGCTCGACCACCTCGTGCTCGCGGCGCTCGGGACCAAGGATGTCGCGCACCTCGGCTGGCCCAATCGACATGAGCTTCTTGCGCCTCCCCGCGAACTTGGTCGCCGCAAAGCGGCACACCGCAGCGATCTTGCGATCGAGCTCGCGCACGCCCGCCTCGCGGGTGTAGCCCGAGATGATCTCTCGGAGCGCAGCGACCGACATGCGCAGCTGCGAGGCCTTCAGACCCGCAGCGGCCCGCTGGCGCCCAAACAGGTGCTCGCGGGCGATGGCCAGCTTCTCCTCCGCGGTGTAGCCGGCGAGTCGAATCACATCCATCCGGTCGCTGAGGGGCAGCGGGATTCGCTCCTCGACGTTAGCGGTGGCGATGAAGAGGACCTCCGACAGGTCAAAAGGGACGCCGAGGTAGTTGTCCTGGAACGTGCCGTTCTGCGCTGGGTCGAGCACCTCCAAAAGCGCAGAGGCCGGATCCCCGTGCATGCCCTGGCCGAGCTTGTCGACCTCGTCGAGGAGGAACACGGGGTTGCGGGTCTTCGCCTTGCGGAGACCTTCAATGATCTTGCCGGGCATGGCCCCCACATAGGTGCGGCGATGCCCTCTGATCTCTGACTCGTCGTGGACGCCGCCTAGGCTGATGCGCACGAACTCGCGACCCGTCGCCCGGGCAACGCTCTGGCCGAGGGACGTCTTGCCCACGCCCGGAGGACCGACGAGGCAAAGGGTGGGCCCTTGGCCCTCGGGGTTGAGCTTCTTGACCGCAAGGAACTCAATGATGCGGCGCTTGACTTTCTCCAGACCGTGGTGATCCGCGTCAAGCACTTCCTGGGCGCGCCCCAGGTCCACGAGGTCGCGGCTGCGGGTGTTCCAAGGGAGCTCCGTGAAGACCTCCAGCCAAGTTCGCAGCATGGAATGCTCGCTCGCTTGCTCTGGCGTTCGCTCGAGTCGACGCAGCTCGCGCCTGGCCTCCCGTTCGGCTTCCTCCGGGAGGTCAAGAGCATCCACTCGGCTGCGAATCTCTTGGATCTCGGAGACCAAGTCGTCTCCCTCGCCGAGCTCACGCTGAATCTGTCGCAGCTGCTCGCGCAGGTAGTACTCGCGCTGGGCGCTGTCGAGCGTCTCCTTGGTGTCGTGCCGGATCTTCATGCTGAGCTCCAGCACCGCGTGGGCTTCACCCAACGCCTCCAGCAGCCGGTCTAGACGCTTCTTGAGATCGAAGGTCTCTAGCAGCTCCTGTTTCTCCTGGGCAGGCATGTCCAGGAAGGTCGCGACCAGGTCAGCCAGCATCGCCGGCGATTCTATCCCTTGGACGGCCTGCTCGAGGTCCTCCGGGGTGCCCTGGGCCATGGCCAGCACCTCTTGAGCGCGGGCTTTGAGCGCGACGAAGCGTGCTTCGAGGGCGCGCGAGGGGCGCTCGACCTCTTCGATGCGACGGACGCGAGCGATGAGCACGGGCTCTGTGGCCACGTACTCGATGATCTCAAAGCGTGACTGCCCCTGGCAGATCGCCTGGTGCCGCCCGTCGGGGGCGGTCCAGTAGCGCATGATGTCCCCGACCGTACCCACGGAGTACAGGTCGTTCGGCCCTGGCGTCTCCTCGCGCTCGTCGCGCTGGAGCAGAAGTCCGATCTCCCGCTCCTCGGCCACTGCGGCGCGAACCGCAACCACGGAACGCTCTCGCCCAAGCATCAGGGGTAGGACCACCCCCGGGAAGAGAATCATGTTCCGCACAGGGACGATGACGAGCTCCTCCGTGCCTGCCTGCGCCCGCGTTCGGCGTCCCGAGGAATCCTTGCGTGAAGCCTTCCTCGTCACCTTCTTGGTGGACTTCTTCGTGGCCTTCTTTGTGGACTGCCGA
>CALHGQ010000517.1 GCA_938030175.1 uncultured bacterium
CATGTCGGTGATGCAGACCATCGGGAAGTAGCAGACCGCTATGGCTCCGGAGCAGAACAGGTAGTAGCCGCGACCACACGGCGCGCGGCCTGCCTCGGTGCAGCTGTCCAGCATTTCGGGCGTCCATCTGGCGGCAATGCGGACGGCTATCGCGTTCGATGCGATCTCCCACGCTTCGTCTCGGTCCATGATTCGCGAGGACACCATACCCATGGTGCGCAGCGCGGCGTCCATGTCGCCGGTAGCGAGCGCCTGAAGCGCTTGGCCTCGGGCCTCCCACAGACGAGCATCCTGGGGAGCGATCGAGTCGAGCTCGACCCCGGACATGCTGGCCAGCTGCCGGCCAACCTCGCGGTGGACCATTGCAGCGGTGAGCAGCTGGTCAGCCATGGGTGAGGCCTCCATGTTGCGCCTCCACTTCGGCCATCTCGGCAAGGCGCTTGAAGCCGCGCATCTGTATGGCGATGCACTCGGCCGCCATGTCCAGCGACTCGACGCCGATATGCTCGGGCACGTGCAGCACTACCTCGCCACCCTCGGGGATCGAGCAGCGCATGGTGCGGTAGACGACAGGGGCGCGGCTCATTTGCCCACCGCCTGGCTGTCGAACTTCGGCAGCAGTTCCTCTACGCGGTCAAGCGCTTCGCAGAGGTGAGTGTCGCGCCCCGCGGTGCCGCCCGAGGTGCGAGCGCTGACGACCAGCATGCGCACGGCTGGGAGCAGACTGTCCAGGTCCGCGGCCTGCGCGGGCGGCTGCGGTGACGCGTAGAAGGCGGTCAGCGGACGTGCGTGCAGGAACGACTCTGCCAGTGCGCGATCCTGGTCCTTGGTCCAGAACCGGATGTTTCCGTTCTCGGCGAACTGAATCCACAGCGCTGCACGCTGCTCCCCCACCGGCTGGCGGGCGGCGATGACACGCAAGGCCGCCGCTTCCACTGCGGTTTCATTGTGGTTGCGCAGGCGGCGTGCAGCCGCAGCGGTCACTTCGCTCTTGTCGAACTCGGCTGCCAGCAGTTCACGCGCATCCTGACCACCCGGGGAGGGCTCGGTATCGAGGTAGTCCAGATAGTCCGGCGAGCCGAGGCGCATTTCGGGAGGAAGGGTTTCACCCGGGGAGGGCTGCCTCACCTCGAACGTATCCGGCGGAACAGTCGGATCAACAACAATCGGGAGGCCGAGCGCAGTGGCACCCGGGGAGGGCTGGGCGGGGATGATCGCGTCGTGCAGCTCCATGGCCTGCTGGCTGTAGCCGATGCCGTGAGTGCCGGCGTTGTATGCATCGCCCAGCAGGTCGTGTGCGCGGTCGTACAGCACAGTGGCCAGCCTCACCCTCCCACCGGGCTGCACGTCCGCCAGGGTCTTGTTGTCGTTGCTCATGCCTGCATGTCCTTGCTGTTGGTGGAGCGCGCGCTGTGCGCGGCGAGGTGTTCCCAGCGTTCGGCTTCGCCCAGGTAGAACTCGTGTCGTTCCTGCCGGACGGTGGCGGTGAACTGCACGTCGTGCAGTGCGCGCTCGGCGGCGGCGCGGTTCGCCGCTGCCATGCGGGCTGGGTCGTGGTCGAAGATGTCGAGCTGGTTACGCACGCTGGACTCCTGGAAGGGATTGCCGGCTGGTGGAACCCGGCCGGCGCGGGTTCCCTGCGCTACAGGGGGGAGCGCAGGGCAGGGGATCAGTGGGTGTCGTCGGTGCAGACTGGAGCGGCTGGCGGCCCAGGGTTCCGCACGGGCGGCTTCCAGCCTTCCCGCCGTTGTTCGCGACGGCGGCTCATTGCCGCGGCGAACGGTGGATATGCCGCGCGGATCTCGATGTAGGCGATGACGGCCCACAGGATTGCTGCGACCAGGAAGGCGGCGCCGAATCGCGAGCTGACGCCGTTGGCGAATGCTTCGCCGAGGGCGACCCCGAGGAACACGACGCAGAAGAAGGGCAGGGCCAGGTGGCGCATTACTCGCTCTCCTGTTCGGCAGTGGGCTCGGCCGGCGTGGGCGCCGGGCTGACGGGCGGGGTGATGGGCGGGATGCCGACGGCCATGGCGGCGAAGAAGTCGTGGTCGGTCATGCCGGCACTCTCCGGCCGTCGTACGCCCGGACGGCGTAGGCGATCGCGTAGAGGCGCCAGTAGAAGTGGAAGGTGTAGTCCTGCAGCTGGTTGCCGTACTCCCAGGCATCCGTGAATCGGAATCGCGCGAAGGGCTCATCCTTGCTCGGCTCAAACCGATCCATCGCGCCAATGGCCTCTGCAACGGATTCATCGCCTATGTGGAGAACCTCATCCTGCAGTTCTTCCCAAAGCTGCGGTGCCCATGCCGGCTCGCCGTCGTCGTCATCGCGGTGTTCATCGATGAACTCGTCGAATCGCTGTTTAACCAGTGCTTCGAACAGATCGGTGCGGAACTCGCGCTTGTCCCCGTCGTTGGCGACGCACTTCTCGGCCCAATAGCCGGGGTTGATGCGCAGCTGCCCGGATTCATCCCCGTCGGCCTTCCACCGGAAGAACTCGAACATGTCGCAGAGCCGGGTGAACATGGAGTCGCCCATGTCGCCACTGATCGCCAGGTATCCGGGCCAGGTGACAACGTCGAACGAGAACGCGTAGCTGCCCGGGCGCTTGAACCGGAGATGGCGATAGATGCCGTTGTCCAGCAGCACCTCCATCTGGTGCTCGGCAGTGTCCTTCTCGAATCGCCCGAGGGCGTTCATGCGCGCATCGGCCTTGGCGGTCATGCAGCACCGCCTTTGGCGCGCATCAGGCGCATGGCGGTGCTAAGGGCGTCGACCATGTCGCTGATAGCGCGTGCGGCGCTGCTGCGGCCTTCGAGGAAGTCGCGCCGGGCGATGATGGCTGCGAAGTCCGCGTTGTGCGGGTGGTATCCGAGCCGCAGCGCGGCGTGTCGCACGGCGTCGGCGACGGCCTTGGCGCGGACGCGCCGGGTCGGGAACTGGAGGATGACGGCGCTCATGGGGCCACCGCTTGCTGGAGCGCCAGCGGCTTGGAGCGGTCGATGGTGGCGACTTCGGTCGCGCCTTCGTCGATAGCGTCGGCGCAGACGGCCAGGTGTTCGGACAGTTCGCGCGCCTCGGCCGAGGTCAGGCTGAGCAGGGAGGCTTCGCCGACCTTGACGACAATGGTCCCTGCGAAGGGCCGTGCTTCGGCGCGGGCGGGGCCGCGGCTGGTGGTGGTGATCGCGGCCATGGCTCAGGCCTTCCTGCTGCTGACGCAGCTGCTGAAGGCCTCGCCGAACGCGGCCGCGAAGGCGGCGGCGATTGGGCGGAGGGTG
>CALHGQ010000518.1 GCA_938030175.1 uncultured bacterium
CGATTCGGCTCTGCGTGCTGGCTGCACGTGAAAGCCTGGCTATAATCCGGCCCCCCGAGCGGGGATGTAGCTCAATTGGTTAGAGTGCCGGCCTGTCACGCCGGAGGTTGCGGGTTCAAGTCCCGTCATCCTCGCCATTCCACCGCCTGACGTTGGTCTCGCCCTTTAGGGCTTGAGAATCACCGGGTGCTGAGGGGCGACCGCGAAGCGCTAATCCTGAGGCGTGGTCCTGGGTTCTGCTGCGGGCTGTTGGCCTACAGAATGGCCCCGCGAATTGGCCTCAGAGCTAGCCCGAGAGCTCCTCCCAAGAGCCGGCCTCCGCAGACTTCCCTTTGTCGGTTCTTCCGAGCTGGTGGCCCTTGGCCCCGGTCATCGCTGGATGTCGATCGAAGCGAGGGTCACGGTCGGTTCGCGCGCTCTTCATGAGGCGCAAGAGGCCTGCGCGAGTTGATTCGCTGGCTTACACATCGCTAGAGTGCCCCCATGGACGTCCGCATCGAAGACCTCCCTCCACCGATCCTGGTGGAGAGCCAGGATGACTTCGAGGATCTGCTCGACGTTCTCGAGGAAGAGGACGAGATCGCCGTCGACACCGAGGCCGACTCGTTCTACAGCTTCCGGGACAAGGTGTGCCTGATCCAGGTCACGGCCCGCGGCCAAGACTGGCTCGTCGACCCCCTCGGGGACATCGACCTGGCTGACTTCGGCCCCATCCTCAGCGATCCTACGAAGACCAAGGTCTTCCATGACGCCGAGTACGACGTCCTCATTCTCGGGCGGGAGTACGGGTTTAGCTTCGCCGGACTGTACGACACGCGCGTCGCGGCGGCGGTCCTGGGCAGCTCCGCACCGGGCCTCGCCGCTGTCTTGAGCGACCGCTTCGGCGTCCGGCTCGACAAGTCCCAGCAGCGCTCCAACTGGGCCAAGCGCCCGCTGACGCCCAAGCAGATCGCCTACGCGCGCCTCGACACTCGCTTTCTCCTGCCGCTCATGCACGAGCAGAAGGAGGAGCTCGACCGTCAGGATCGCCGGATGATCGTGGAGACGGAGTGCCGCCGCTTGGAGGCCCTCGAGCCGCCGCCCACCGAGTCCCACCCGAACGACTTCGTCAAGATCAAGGGGGCCCGATCCCTCGACCCCAAGGGCATCAGCGCCCTGAAGGAGCTCTACGCCGTGCGCCAAAAGCTCGCGGAGCGCTACGACCTTCCGCCGTTCCGGATCCTGGGCAACAAGCCGATGCTCGACGTAGCGCGGGCGAGGCCCCGTAACGAGGCCGAGCTTCTGCGCGTCGAAGGGGTGACCCCCAAGGTCCTCGGTCGCCTTGGCAATCGAGTGCAGCGGGCCCTAGAGCGCGCCGCTCGCAAGGGGCCGATCCAGCGCCTGCCCATGAGCCCTAAGCGCGCCAACATGGGGCAGCTCAACGAGATCGAATCCGAGCTCCATGACCGACTCAAGACGCTTCGGAAAGTCGCCTCCGAGCGACTCGGCATCGAGTCGGCCTATCTCATCAACCGGCACGTGCTGCTCAAGCTGGCCGAGGCACGCCCCGCCACCGAGGATCAGCTCAGATCGATCGAAGGCCTCGAGCCCTGGCAGCTCAAGGAGTTCGGGCGCGACATCCTGCGCACGGTTGACCGCTTCGAGAGCGACGTGAAAGCAGGCACCGTTCCGTCTGCCCCGTCGCGGCGTCGACGTTAGGGCGGCCGCCCGGCGAAAGGAGAGCCGGCGAAAGGGAAGCCGGCGAGGGCAAGAGTGGTGGAGACGAGGGGAGTCGAACCCCTGACCTTTGCATTGCGAACGCAACGCTCTACCAACTGAGCTACGTCCCCACACGTGCCCGTGAGCGTCTTTTTGCCGCCCGGACCCTCCGATAATAGGCGGCCCTGGAGGAACCTCAGAGGCCCAAGAACGGCTTTTTTTGAGAGTCGGCGACTTCCCGACCGCCCTTGTGGGGGCGGGGTAGGCTTGGGCTATGAATCCCCGCCAAAGGTACCTCATCCGGGACGATCGCCCCTGCACGGACCGTGTCCTCGGTGTGCTCATAGGTCTCGGTATGAGCGGGTTCTTGACGGCCGCGCCGGCCCACGGTCTCCAGGTGCCGCTTCTTGGGCAAGACTCCGCAGAAGGTGTGGAAAGGGCCTCGAGCGCGCCCGTCTCGTGGCGACCCAGTGAGACGCTCGCGGTCGGGGAGACGATGGTGCTGCTCGGTGAGAAGGTGGCGCTGCTCGTCGACCCCAGCGCCACTCTGCAAACGGGGACGATGGTGCCCGGTGGGATCCAGGCGCCGTTTCGGCTTGGGACCGCGCTGGCGGTCTCCGTGCGGGCCAAGCCAGGACTCCGTTCAGCTCCGCTGCTCGTGCGCGGGCCCGCGGAGGCCGCAGGCGGCACAAAAGATCTGGGGCTGCTTGGCCCCGGCGCTGAATTCATCCTTTGGCGAGAAGGCGATCCGGCCCAGGGCTGGTGCTACGTGCGCGTCCTCGAGGTCAGCTCGGACTCCGCGCGAATGGAGGTCGCGACCTGCGCTGGCGACGTGGAGGAACTGCGGCGAGATCCCGTTGGGCTCGTGGCGGAGCGCGGCACGGAGATCTCTTGGGCATCGTTTTCGATGGCTGGGGAAGGCGACACGGGGCTGGCCGCTCCGCGCTACTCCGTCGAGCGCCGCGGCGTGGGGGCGAGCGCGTGGTCGATGCTGGCGGAGAACGTCGCCGCCGATGCGGACGGCCTTTGCCGCTTGGAAGATCCAACCGGTCGCGATGAACCTGCGACCGTCTTTGAGTACAAGGTGACGCGAGTGGGCGCGTCCCCAGGACCGCTGAAGTTCGGCCGGATGGGCGACATGGTTCGCGCCCATGGATTCAGCGAGGAGGCCGCCAAAGTGGATCCGGGCTCGCTCGTCAACCTAGTGTCAGGTCTTGACGTCGGGGGCGGCGAAGACGCGCACATCGAGCTCATTCGAGCCGCGCCGGGCTCTGTGATGCTGGAGCCCCAAGGAGGCGTTCGGTTGGGCTCTGCCCTGAAGGCGGAGCACCGCGATCAGTCAAGCTGGCGACTGCCCGACGCGTCGGACCC
The DNA here is from genome assembly GCA_938030175.1 of uncultured bacterium. Classification (GTDB taxonomy): domain Bacteria; phylum Planctomycetota; class UBA1135; order UBA1135; genus Saltatorellus. Next base: position 3,070 of record CALHGQ010000518.1, read on the forward strand.
CTCGTGGCTCCCCGTTAAGGCGGTGCGCGTCCGAGACGGTGAAGAGGTGCCTTTCCTTCTGCCGAACGGTCTCGCCGGGCGCATGTCGATTCAAGAGCTCGGTTCCGAGCGCTGGATCCTTCGTCGCGAGTTGAGCTACGACGGGTCTGGGCTGTTGCCACGTCCACCCGTGGCGCCCCTGAAGACGCTGGTGGAAGCCGCAAGCGACCCTAGCGCTAGCTCGGGACGCTTGATTCTGTCCCTCGCGCCGCCCCAACTGGGCAGCGGCGTCGATCCCCGTGACGTCGCCTTCCAGCTCGAGCACCAGCCCCGGGTCGGCACCGGCGAATGGGAAGTCCTCGCAGCGACCGGTCCTGGGACGACCACGTTCGACATCGACGACGCGTTCCGTGCGAACGGAGCGGAGCGCCGGGCCATCGTGCGCCTGCGCTTGAGGTATCAGATCCCGTTCGGTCCAAGTTCTTCGCCAGGGGAGCACTTTGACGTCCTCTCCGCAGGCAGCAGCTCCGAGTTGCGCCTCGCGGATCTCGATGACGCACTCGAGGACCTTGGCAGCGAGGACTTCCGTGATCGTATGGAGGCGAGCGCGTTCTTGGTGGCGATGGGGGACGATGCCCGACCAGCGCTCGAAGCGCTTGCTCAAATATCCGGCGGCTCCCCCGCCGGCCTGGCCGCCCTGGATCTCTTGCGTGCGCTTGATGAGCGGGGTGGAGCCGGCGTTCGGCTCGGCTCCGAGCTCCGTGCCCTTGCGTTGGAATCACTCCGGGGCCGCCGGCTGACAACGGGCGGCGTCGAGGCTGAGCCGAATGGTGAAGAGGACCGCGACCCGATCGATCAGTGGCTGGGTGACATCCCGCCTGGCCTGACCGCCGACACCGCGCGAGCCCGTGCCCATGGACTCCTCAAGGCGATCGACCTCGCCTCCCGCGGCGGCGCCCGCAGCGGTCCGCGCGGCACGGTGGCAGAGGACTGCGAGCGTGCGCTCGCATGGGCCCAAGCGGTGGCTACGGCTGACCCCGACGAAGGCGTGCGCTGGATGGCGCGGATCGCCTCGGAAGTCGGATTGCGCCCGTCGCTCGCCTCCTTCGAACCTGAGGGGCCGGCTTGGTTGCTGCCCCCGAATCGTCGATCTTCGCCGGAACGCCTCGACTTTGGGTGGGGCGATCAGCCCGGCACCGCGGAGGAGCTCCGTTGGCAGCTCGAAGCCAGACCCGAGCTGGCAAGCCTGCAGTTCGGCCCCGCACTCGCTCGGCTCCATGCGGCGCTGGCGCCAGCGGAGCAGCTGACTCGAATCTATGGTGCGGAGGCGGCCAGAGACGCAGAACGAGAAGCAGCCATGGGCGACAGCCTTGGGATCCGCGAGCCCAGGCTCTTTGACTACGACTCCTCTGCGGCCGAGCTCGTGCTACGGCTGGTGGAGCGAGCGCGTGCCCCCGGGGCTGACTCCGTCCTTTTGGCGGCGGCCGAGTCGCTGCTCCCCGGTGCGCACTTGACGCTGGAAGCCTGGCGTTCCGTTTCGGATCGCAGGCTCGCGACACCCAGCGCAGACGCCGTTGTGCGCGAGCGCATCGAGCTAGAGGGCAACCGTCTCGGGGACCTCAGCGCGCTCCTTTCGGAGCTCACGGGTGACGCCGGGGTCGACATCGTGCTCGGCGCCGGAAGTTGGACCGATGGGGCGGAGGATCCGAAGGGCTCGGGCAAGTCCAGGCTGGGCTCGACGTCGCTCGTGATTCGCTGCAACGACGTCCGGTTGATCGCGAAGGGCGACGGCCCCGTTTGGTTGCATGCTGGCCTTCGTGTGTACGGGAAGAACGTTGTGCTCCAGGACTTAATCGTGGATCACGCCCAAGGAGGCGCCCTGACGGTGCTCGATGGCGGCCACGTCGTGACCCTCGGCTGCAAGCTCCGCGGGATGGGAACGGTGATCCATCTACAGGACGGAACGGCCGAGGTCATCGAGTGCGAGCTTGGCGGCGCGGATCCCGCGAGCCCGCCCGCGACGGCGGTGCGCCTGATCCTGGAGAGCCGGCTCTACGCGCGCGCTTCCCTCTTTGATGCCGGGTCGATCTTCGTGTCGAGTGGCGCCGAGGTCTGGCTAGATCGATGCGTCCTGGACGCGCGCTCTCGCATGCTCGTGCAGGCCCAGGACAAGGGGCGCCTGTTCGTCCGCGAGTCTCTCCTCCGCGGCGAGGGATCCGGGCTGTTCCGAGTGAGCGATGGGCTCCTCGTGGGCTCGGTGATCGATGTCCCGCGGGACCCGCTGGGTCGACTTCCCCAAAGCCTCCAGGACGGCGGCATTCGGGTGAGTCCGCGATTCTTCCATCTGGTCCAGGAAGGCCAAGATGTGCCCCCGGCCATGCAGCTCGATTCGGAGCCCTTGGCGGTGCCGGGTGTGGGCTCCGGCAACCGGCGCTAGTCGCCGGGGGTGAGTGGGGCGTGCCCCGCTCTTCCCCAAGTGTCTGCCCGAGGCCACTACGGGCAGATGAAGCGGGACTCTGAAGGGGCATTCGGCTAGACTGCTGGCCCGAAATCAGCCCTTGGAGCCTCGAAAATGCAAGACACCTTCCAATGCCGCGGCTCGTTCGAAGCCGCCGGCAAGAGCCATAAGATCGCTCGCCTCTCTGCCCTTGAGTCCAAGGGACACGCCGTTTCGCGGCTTCCGTTTGCGCTGCGAGTCCTCTTGGAGAACCTCCTGCGCCACGAGGATGGCGTCACGGTCACGGCCAGC
>CALHGQ010000519.1 GCA_938030175.1 uncultured bacterium
CTCCCAAACTTCAAGAAGCTCAGCGACGATGCGAGGACCATCGCTGCTCGGTTCAAGGAGTCGGGGTACGACACCCATGCGATCGTCAACGTCGACTTCCTGGAACCTCGCACCTACGGCGTCACGCGTGACTTCCACTCGGTCGACAACGTGAGCTACGAGTCGAACGTCGATGTGCGTCCCGCAGACGTCACGACCGACGCGGCACTCGCGTGGATCGATCAGCGCAAGGGGGAGGGCAGGCCGTTCTTCTTGCTCGTCCACTACTTCGACCCGCACTGCGTGTATGCGCCGCCCGAGCTACAGCGCAAGCGATGGGCTAAGCCGGAAGACCGCGAGACCGACTGGACGTTTGGCACCCGCGACGAGATGGTGGCGATTCGAAACGGCCTCTTGACGCCGGATCAGGCGACGCTTGAGCGAGCCTCTGCCCTCTACGACGGTGAGGTCGCGTACCTCGACGCGCAGATCGGCCGATTGGACGATGGGCTGCAGGCACGCGTTCCGGCAGGGCAGCTCGTGACCGTTTTTACTTCCGACCATGGCGAAGAATTCTACGACCACAAGGGTTTCGAGCACGGGCACACGCTCTTCGAAGAGCTGGTGCGCGTGCCCTTGATCGTGCGCGCGGCGGGCCGGTTGCCCGCGCAGGTGACGGTTCGCTCGGCGGTTCGCCACATCGACGTGGCGCCGACGCTCTGCGAGCTGGCTGACATCGCTCTCGACAAACAGTACGTGGGACAGAGCCTTGTGCCCCTGGCCACAGGGAATGACGGCGCCGACGCCGGGCGCGGAACCCTCGCCCACGGCAACTTCTGGGCCGACCCACTCACAAGTTGGACGAGAGACGAGTGGAAGCTCATCGAGGTCGCAGGCCAGGCGCCGCGGCTGTATGACGTCTCGAGCGATCCCTTGGAACGCAACGACGTCGCCGGCGTGGAGCCCGAGCGGCTGGCTGCGATGCAGGCCGAGCTTGCCGTGGTTCGCGAAGGGTTGCACGCGCTCAAGAGCGGCGAGGAGGCGAGCTTGGATCCGAAGATGCGGGAGCGCCTGAAGAGTATGGGCTATAGCGAGTGAGCCGCATGGCTCGGATGTCGCTAGGTCGCGCGAGCAGATAGCTCTTCGCTGCTACGTATCTCGGCTTCCACGGCGGCCACAAGGTCGCGGTCTCCATCCGTCACGGGGAACAGCGCATCTGCCCACGCCGTGCGCGCCTTCTCGACCGTAGAGAGAGCCTCCTCGGTGGCACCTTCCGCGTTGAGTACCGCAGCCTCCGCCCGCAGAAGTGCGTGGCTTTGGACAAAGCCGCCACGCGACAATTCGAGCCACTTCCTCGCATTCGGTCCGTCACCCTCGACGTAGGCGAGGAGAAGGGAGTGAGGGAGTGCGTATCCCTTTCTCTCCAAGAGTGTCATCGATTCAGCCTCTTCCATGAGCTCTTTTGACTGTGAAAGGGCCTGAGCTGCTTCGCCGCGATCGAGGGAGACGGCGACTTCCGCGTTTTTTCGTACCCACCTCAATCTGGCAGTCCCCTTGGCGTCCACTTGCTCGATGACCTCTGGTGACCAGTCGCGGGGCCGGACGCCCCGACCTTTGAATCCAGCGAGTCTCAAAGCGGCAAGCTCTGAGGCCACAGCGACGTCGTCGTTCCAGAGCATTCGAATGCGAGCGCCATCTTGTACGAGTCCGCTCGGCGGCGCTGGCGTGAACGCGCTGGAGGCGAAGAGAAGCGCGGAGATCGCCCCGGTGACTCCGAGGGCCATTCTCGCTACCGCGCCGACGTGACCGGACTGGGGTCCCATGTACCACGCGATACCTAGCCCGAAGAGTGCCAACGCTGCGCTGGCTATCGGACCGCCGGCGAGGAGCCAGAGCAGATCGTTTCTTGAGGCATCGGGTTTCGGGGCGGGCATGTAAAATCCACCTAGGAAGGCGAACTCGCGCTGTCTTCGAATGCGGAGAGAACCGTCCGGTCGATGGATCAGATAGCGGCCCGTCACGATGCAGCAAAACTCGAAGCCTCGCTTCCACCCCGTAAGAGCATGGCCTGCCTCGTGGATCAGAATCGCGGCGCGCCAGCCCCAGATCGTGGCGAGCAAGAACCCCGCCTGGTGCAGGAGCCTCTGGTTGGGTGTGGCGCTCTCGGGAATGAGACGCGGAGCCCAGTCTGAGAGGTGGATCCCCAAAGCGTGGAAGAGCAACACCACGGCGATCGTGCCGAAGAATACGATCGAAGTCCGGGCGAGTCGATTGCTCTTCGGTTGGGCAGGTTCAGCAGTCATGGAGGTAGGCGAGCAGTCGTTCGTCGAGCGCAGGGTCTTGTTCCAGCGGTAAGCGACTTGGGGGAGCGTCGGCGAGTCGACGTCGGAGAATTCTAAGACGGTCCAATTCGAAGGGCGTAGTTAGGCTTGAGGTCCGTTTGGCCGATCAGAAGCATGTGTGGGAACGCACCCGCCCGAACAAAATACCCAGGTCGGGCTCGATCGAATCCCAAGGGATCGCACGGGGGAACCGACTAGAGTTTGGTGTCAAGGCGCAGTGGACCCATCCCAAGGGATGGGTCGACTCCGTGACTAGCGCAACCTAATGCCGATGGCTTCCGTGAAATTCGACGTCGCGCTTGGATTGGCGTCGCGATACCAGGCCTGGAAGTTCCAGAGCTCGCCGGGGAAGCCTTGCACCGAACCGCTCGGCGACGGGATGGCCGTGAGGTCAATGGAAAGTTCGAACGTACCCGCCGCGCCCGAGTTCTGAATCTGTCCCGGACCGACGTAGCGCCCGATCTCGCCCCCGAGGCACAGGTTGCCTTGGCTACCGCCAGGCCCTACGACGAAGCCCTGCGTCCGCGACGTGACGAAGAAGCCGAATGTACTGGCCGGGAGGTTGCTGGCCTGGAGGGACAGCACGTTGAGCGAAGCGTCGTTGCTGCCCGTAGCGTCCGTCGTTGCGCCAGAGCCCGTGGAGTTCGGCGCCGCGGCGCCGCAGTACCGCTCCGTGGTGATGTCGTCGAAGCGAGCGATCCAAGCGTCCTCCCAGCCAACACTAGGGCCGGAGGGCGACCGGATGATGCCGGCAAGCAGAAGGCTTCCCGGTCCGTTCGAGTCCATGGGGCCGATTCGCTGCGACCGCTCTTCGCCGAACGGTTGGAGCCAGATGGTGTCGCCGTTGGGGTCGACGTGGGCGATCCAGCTGGGGATCAGTGTCAAGGCACCCGTTGTGAAGTCGCCTGCTGCGGAACCGCTCACAAACAATCCGCCGGCTCCGTCCGGTGCGGACGCCTGGGCGGCGTCGTTGCCGGGCGATCCCGCTTGGCGAATCCAGGACTGCGTGCCACTTGCATCGAACCTCGCGAACCAGGCGTCCCCCAGTCCCGCGTTCGCTGCAGCGAGGTCGCCCGATGTGCCCCCTGCCACGAAGACGCCGCCGGCGGAGTCGAGGCTCAGTGTCGTCGCACTCTCAGCGCCGGACGTTCCGAACTGCGTCAACCAGACAATGCCGCCGCCGTTGATGCGCATGAGAAAGACGTCCGAACTGCCGTTCCAAGGGCCACCGAATGCGCCGCCAGTGTAGCCAGCCACGAACGCGCCGCCCTGGCCGTCGGCGACGACGGCCTGCGCGGAGTCCTTCTCTGAAGTCCCGAACTGCTGGATCCAGATCGGGTCGCCCTGGGAGTCGAAGTGCCCGACCCAGAGGTCACTCATGCCCGCGCTGGGGCCGCCGAGGTCGCCCCACGTGGTGCCGCAGAGATAGACGCCACCGCTGCCGTCGCTACTAGCCGAGAGCACGTTGTCGATCTCACCAGACCCGAACTGCTTGATCCAAGCCTGGTTCCCCGACGCGTCATAGTTCGCCAGCCAGCAGTCGACGCTGTTCGTCGCTGCACCGCCGAAGCTCCCCTCCGTGTGCCCCGCGACGAGGGCCCCTTGTCCACCGTCGCTCGCCATAGCGGTGAGGTTGTCGGAGGCGGAGGTGCCGAACCTCTCAAGCCAGAGCTCATTCCCTTCCGCGTCGTGGCGTGAAATCCATAGGTCGGACGAAGAGAAGAGTTGGACGGAGTCTCGTCCGGCGAGGAACGAACCTGCGCTCCCTTTCGACAAAACACTGGTCGCCACCTCAAGGCTCAGCGTCGGCCGTTCGCTGATCCAGATTTGCGACTGTGCGAGGGAAGGAGCGGCGAATGCGAGTGCCGCTCCGAGGGTGAGTACGCCGTGCGAGCAGCGTGTGATGGGAAGTATCTTCATGCCCTGCATATTGTGTGCAGCACGCAGGACTCGCTAGAGAAACGTCCTCCAACTGGCGGGAGGCGGACTCCAAAGGGGTCCTGGGCGGGATGCTGACGCTGCGTGCATGGGCAGCTTGGGAAGCCCGGGGCCCCCAGGGCGCCCCGAGCCTTGGGGGCCGCGCAGCGACCTCGCGTAGGGATCAGTACCCGGTGCCGAACGGGTCCACCCAGTACGTCACGACCTGGAAGGGGGTGGCACCAGCGAGGGGCTCGTGGGTCACGGCGTCCATGCCGTAGTGGTACATGCAGAGGCCGGTGCTGTACTGCCAGCTGAAGTAGTCGTTCACATCGTTGATCGCGCCCAGGTTGCCCGCGTACTCCGCGGTCTCCTCAACGCTGACGGAAACCATCGATCCGCTTGTGACGGAGTAGCTGCCGCCGAAGGCGTTGAAGCCCACGCTGAAGTCGGCGTCGACGCCGAGTGAGATCGAGCGCTCTTCCTCGGTGGTTTGGCGCTCGGTGAGCGCGAATCCAAGACCCCGTTGACCGCTCTGGGGAACGACCTCGGCGGAGTGGTCGCGCCATCCGACGAAGGGGGCGCGGTGTAGGTCGAGCTGCGCTTGGGTGCGGTAGGTCGATGGGTCGCCGATGGTGTGGGGGCGAAGGATCGACGGGATGCGATGGGCCGGTTCCACCGTTTGGTTGTACAGATCCGCGGACCACTGGTACTCCCGTGTTCCCACCGGGACGCTGATGACGAGGAGCTTGCCGACGTCATCCGGGTCACCAGCGCTGATGATCTCGTACTCGTATCCGTGATAGAGCGTGCCTTGGAAGACCATCACGTCCTCGGCGTGGCCTGCCACGTTGGTCCGGAAGGTCGTCGTGCTCGAGGTGGTGACTTCGTTCTTGGTCAACTCGGTCTCAAGGCTTTGGGTCACCGCGGCGCTTGCGAAGTCGGAGAGCGGCCCGGTGGTGACGCCGGAGTAGAAAGAGATCGCGGTCGAGGTCGTCACGCCGAGGCTGACCTCGCTGGTGGTCGAGCTCTTGTAGGACGTCGTGCAAGCGGAGTAGTTCTGATCGATCCCTGACTTGGTGGGCGGAGCGGTCAAGAGCACGAGCGGGATGGGATCCGCGAGGGTGATCTCCTGGCCGCCGGTGGCCTGGATGGTGAGTCCGTCAAAGTCGACGTCGGCGACGGCGACCGTTGGCGGGTACAGCCTGTTGTTGAGGCTGTTCTGCTCCGCGAGGAGCGTTTGGCTGATGCCGCTTGACGACCAGTCGAACACACGGGACCGCAGGAGGGCTTGCCCGCCGACGGCGAACTGAGTGGCTACGACCACCTCCTCGACGCCGTCGGCGTCCACATCACCTGCTTCGATCGTCACGACCATGGGGCCGGGGGCAGTGAGGGGAGGTCCTGGCGGGTTGATCGTCCAATCGCTCGAGCCTGGATTGAAGCTGAACGAGTCCGGACGAAACCGGCCCCCCGGCTCGAGTGCAAAGGTGACGATCTCGTCGCGAGCTCCACCGCCAACGCGGCGGTTCACCGCGTCCCAAGCGCGGTGCAGGTCGGCCGCTTGATCCTGGGCGTGGAGGCCCCGGTCGCTGTAGAGGCGTGGCAGCGACGTGAAGCCCTGGTCGCTGAAGGCCGTCAAGTGGAGGCTCATCGTGAGGCGTTGCTGGCTGCCTTCGTTCCGGCTGACCATGGACACAACGCCCAGCTCATCCTTGCCGTCGCCGGTGTAGTCCCCTGCGACGATGCGGCCTTGGATCTTTTCCGAACCCAGGCTCTCCATCGACATCCAGCCGCCAAGCTGGGCGAAGGGGACGTCCGCGGCGGCGTCGTCGAAAGGCAAGATCCACAGTTGGCCGTAGATGGCGTTCTCGCCAAACATGGCCATCTCATCCACGCCGTCGCCATCGATGTCGGCGGCGATGGCTTGAACGTCCGAGCAGAGGAAACCGTAGGGCGTCTCGAAGAGGAGCGCGCCGCCATCTACGACGTCGTCATAGACGCGGACCCACCCTCCGTTGTGCGTCTCACTGAGGTAGCCCGGGCGCCCAGCCACGAGGATCTCGTCGCGGCCGTCACCGTCCACGTCGCCGAGGGTCACGCGGCCCTCGACGCAGTCCTCATCGAACGGTCGGAAGATCTCTAGCTGGAGAGCCGGCGTACCCTGCTGGCCTGCGCCGTCGTAGACCGCCAGGTGGAACCGGTCTCGGTCGAGGCCTTGGGTGAGGACGACGAGCTCGTCGGCAGCGTCGGCGTCGAGGTTCCCTGCAACGCTGGAACGTACCAGGGCACCGTCGAGGCCGTAGTTCAGCCCAAGGTCCGCATGTCCCAGCCGTGCGTCATCGAACAGCGTGGATTCGGCGCTGGTCGCGCCGCGGTCGGGCTGGGCGATGAAGATCTCATCGCGGGTGATCAGACGCGTCGTTGTCTGGCCCAAGGGGTGGTAGCCCGGCGGGTTGGGATCCACGTAGCCGAAATCGTCCGGGCTATACCGGTTTTGGCTGACCTCTGGCCCACCGGCATTCGGCACGAGGGGAATCCGCTCGATCGTCCTGACGCCGGTCGCTTGGGGGGACGCGGTGGCGGCTGCGGGAGCCTGGAGCGCGGCGAGCGCCGAAAGAGCCGCGCCCGCAAGAGTGACGGTAAGGGGAAGGTTCATGGCTGTCTCCGTTGGAGGGATGGGATGGAGGGCCGGATTGGCCTCCACAGCCGGGGGCGACGAGCGTCCGGCACGACTGCCACGGAAATCGAGATTCGAAAGAAAGTCGCTTCCTGTGGCGGTCAGCGGTGCCCCTTGACGCCCTCCCTCACATGGAGTTCCCCCTGACTGTCCCGATACGTGCCTATACTCGACCCATGCCCGACGACTCGTCCCCGCGTGATTCGAAGGAGCTGTTCCTCGAGATCCAAGGCGAGCTCCGTAGGCTCGCGGCTGCCGCTATGGATGACGAGCGCAGCTCGCACACTCTGCAGCCCACGGCCCTGCTGGGTGAGCTATGGCTCCGCCTCTTCGCCGGTAGCGCCGAGATCCCGGAGGACAAAGGGCCCTTTCTCGGCCTCGCCGCCAAGGTGATGCGGCAGGTGCTCGTGGACCATGCGCGCGCCAAGAAACGCCTCAAGCGAGGGGGCGGCGCCCAGGGCTTGACGCTCGGGGTCGCCGAGGACCTCGTGGCGGCTGGGCATGCCCAAGAGGTCGATGTGGTCGAGCTCGATCACGCCCTTGGCGAGCTACGCGAGGTGTCCGAGCGGCAAGCCCGCGTGGTGGAGCTGCGGTTCTTTGCGGGGCTGGATGTGGACGAGGTTGCCCACGCGCTGGAGGTGTCGCCGCGCACGGTGGCGCGAGAGTGGCGCTTTGCGAAGGCGTGGCTATTCCAACGCATGGGAGGCGGCTCGTGAGCGCTGCGGATCGGCATCGACGGGTCCAGGAGGTGTTCGACAGCGTCTGCGACCTGGGAGAGGCGGAGCGTGACGCCGCGCTGGCTGAGGTCGACGACCACGAGCTTGTGCAGGAGGTGCGCTCGCTCTTGGAAGCAGAGGCGGGGGCCAACGCGTTGGAGGACCCGGCGGCCAAGCATCTGGGGGAGCTTCCAATGCCTCGGAGTCTAGATGCCCAGACGGTTCCTGAATCGGTGGGAGACTTCACGATCGTGGGCGTCCTTGGTGAGGGCGGCATGGGGATCGTCTACGAAGCGGAGGAACAGTCACCGCGCAGGCGCGTTGCCCTCAAGCTCATACGGGAGGGCTTTGTCACCGAAGAGCACCTGCGACGATTCCAACGCGAGGCCGAAGCGCTCGCCCTGATCGAGCACCCCGGCGTCGCCCGCATCTATGCGGCTGGCACGGTCGATCTAAACGGCGTCGAGCGGCCCTACATCGCCATGGAGCTCGTGCGCGGCGAGCCGATCGTCGACTACGCGAGCCGCCGCGCGCTTGACTACGCCGGGCGTCTCAAGCTGGTGGTCCAACTTTTGGACGCCGTTCATCATGCCCACGAGCGGGGCGTCGTTCATCGTGACCTCAAGCCTGCGAACGTCCTCGTGACCGAAGAGGGCGAGGTCAAGGTGCTAGACTTCGGCATCGCGCGCATTGCGGACCCCGATAGCACACGCATGACGGGTGTGACGGACGTCGGCCAGGTCCTCGGGACCCTGAGCTACATGAGCCCGGAGCAAATCAACCCGGGCCAGGTCGATCCAGGAGCGCGGGAACATGGTCCGAGCGATGGGGCGCACGCTCTCGTCGACATGCGCGCCGACGTCTATACCGTCGGCGTGATCTCGTACGAGTTGCTCTCCGGGCAGCTGCCCTTTGATGTCAAGCGGCGGACGCTCGTCGAGGCCGCCCGGATCATCGTGGAGGAGGAGCCAACGAGTCTGGGTCGCATCGATACGCGCCTGCGCGGCGATCTCAACTGGATCGTTCACAAGGCGCTCTCGAAGGAGCGCGGCGAACGCTACGGAAGCGCGCTGGAGTTTCGCCGTGACATTGAGCGCTACCTGGGCGACAAGCCTGTTCTTGCGCGGCCGCCCAGCTCGCTCTACCAGCTGCGAAAGTTCGCGAGGCGCAACCGCGGACTGGTCGCAGGCCTGGCTGCCGCTTTTATCGCCTTGGCCGTCGGTCTCATCGCAGTGTCGGTCCTTCTCAAACAGACCTCCAGCCTGCTGGAGCAGCGCGACGAGGAGGTCGCCGCTGCGGACGAGGCACTCGCCTTCATGGAGGGCCTCTTTGCGCAGACCGATCCTCTGCAGCAAGGCAACATCTCCCTGTCGGACATGGCGGTGCGGGCGGCGGACAGTATTGAAGGCGAGCTCAAGCAGCGACCGGTCCAAAGGGCGCGGCTCCTCAATTCGATCGGCAAGACGATGATCGACCTAGGCATGGCCAGCCGCGCGGCGCCGCTCCTGGACGAAGCGCTAGAGATCCGCGCGGCGGAGTTTGGCAAGGAGTCATTGCTGTACGCCCAGACCCTGGAGCGTGTGGCACGCGTTCATCAAATGGAAGGGCGGCATGAGACGGCGTACGCGCTCCAAAAGGAGGTGGTGGCGACTCGCGAGCGGGAGCTGGGACCGTCCGAGCTTCTTGCAGACGCTCTCTCGAACATGGCCGTCACGGCGGGCTATCTAGGGGACCAGGAGGAAGTGAACGAGCTGCGCAGAAGAGCGCTCGAGATGCTGACGGAGACGTTCGGCGAGCTGGATCATCGAACGATCACCTGCCGGGTGCACAACGCCGCGGCGCTCGCGTACTCAGGGCGAGCTAGGGAGGCTCTAGAGCTGTTCGACGAGCTCATCGAGCTCGAGTCCCATGCGCCGCCGTTCGTGGCGATTCAAATGCGAGTCCAGAAGGCGTGGGCGCTTCGATTCCTTCGGCGCCTCGAGGAATCGTTGGCTGTGCTCAACGAGGCCCGCGCCATGGCGGTTGAACGCCATGGCCGAGAAGTTGTGTACTTGCGCGAGATCGACTCAGGTCGCGCCATGGCACTCTCGGGAATGGGGCGTCCCGAGGAGGCCGTGGCGATCCTGCGCGCGTCCCTCGAGAGCACCATCGAGGCGTATGGCAGCGGTACGATGAAGGTGGCGTCGATGACCCACGACCTCGCCTACGTGGTACACGACCTGCCTCCGCCAGCAAACGCAGAGGCCGAGCCCTTGTACCGGAAAGCGATCGAGCGTTTCAACGCTTCGGCGGACGCATCGGGCGGCTTCGTGCACATGGCGCGACACAACCTCGCGCTTTGGCTAGAGAGTGCGGGTCGCCTCGATGAAGCTCTGGCCGAGGTCACGGCCGCCTACGAAGGTAGGAAAGAGCTGCTGGGACTCGACAACCACAACACGCTGGCCTCGTTGCGAGGCTTGGCAGGTGTGCTCGCCACGATGAAGCGCCACCGCGAGGCAGCCGATCGCTATGCCGAGTTCGTCGAGCTTTCAGGGGCGATCACTGGGGAAAGCTCTTTCCCCGTTCAGACGGCACGTGTGCAGCTCGCCGCGGAGGAGGCCCGTGACGGCAACGAGGCACTGGCACGATCTCACCTCAAGCGGGCAAGAGAGCTCGCGCCCGAGATGCATGACCCCGCCGCGTTCGAAGATCGCATCCAGCGGGCCGAGGCCACGCTGTTTCCGCGAACTGAGTCCGACCGCTAAGCTCACTCGCCGCAGCGGAAGTCTTCCAGCACGAGCTGGAGCTCCACGCGGCCGCGCCAGTGGTTCAGCCTTGGCTTGAACACGATCTCGAGCGGCTTCGTCATGCGGAGTTCCGGTTCGCGATTCGCCATGCCAAAAGCCATCGCCTTGAACACGGATCGGCCCGCGCGGATCTGGAGCATCATGTGGGTCTTGTCCGCGCCGATGATGCGCGGCGGCTCCTCGAGGCGCACGTCCTGGGCCATCAGGATGGGGCCGGGGTTGTCCTGGCCGCAGGGCTCAAGGCGCAGGAGCTGGGACATCAGGACCTCGTCGAAGCTCTCCAGGTCGATCACGGCGTCGATGTCGATGGGCGTGACTTTCTGCTCGCGCGGGGTCTCCTTGGCGCGGGCTATCATCGCGTCCCGTAGCTCGTCGATGCGTTGGCCTTCGATTTCGCAGCCGGCGGCCATCTCGTGACCGCCGAAGCGGGTGAAGAGGTCGGCGCCGCCGCGCATGATGTCGAGGACGCTGACGCCTGGGATCGAACGGGCGCTGCCGCGGCCGATGCCCTGGTGGTCGACGCCGATGATGAGCGTGGGGCGGTGGAAGCGGTCGACGATGCGCGACGCGACGATGCCGACAACGCCGGGGTGCCAGCCTTGGCCGCCGAGGACCATGACGGGGTATTGCTCCGGGTCGGCGAAGCGCTCGGCTTCCTTGACGGCCTCTTGCACGACGCCGCGCTCGACGGCCCGGCGTTCGTCGTTGAGCTTCTCCAGCGTCTCGGCGTGGCGGCGGCCGGTGGGCGCGTCGTCAGCGAGCAGGGTCTCGACGGCGCGAGCCGCACTATCCATGCGGCCGCTCGCGTTGATGCGCGGGCCGATCTGAAAGCCGACGTCTTCGGCAGTGAGGGCTCGACCCGTCAGGTCGGTGCGCTCCAGTAGCGCGCGCATGCCGGCCGACGGCGACTCGGCCAACGCGCGCAGTCCGAAGTGGGCGAGAATACGGTTCTCTCCGATCAGCGGAACAACGTCGCAAACCGTGGCGATGGCCACGTAGCCGAGGGCCTCCAACAGGAACTTGCGGAGATCCGGTCGCACCCTGTCGGAGCCGCTCATGCGCTGGCAGACAGCCCACGCCAGCTTGAAGGCGACGGCGCTGCCGCAGAGCTCGCGGAACGGGTACGTGGAGGTCGGGAGCTTGGGGTTCACCAGGGCGAGGGCCGGGGGCAGATCCCCCGGGGGCGGCTCGTGGTGATCGGTGACGATGACGTCGATACCGATGGCCTTGAGCTCGGCGATGGGCTCGTTGGCCGAGGTGCCGTTGTCCACCGAGATCACGAGGGACGCGCCGACCTCCTTCGCCTTGGCTACCGAGTGGTCGCCAAAGGAGTAGCCGTCGCGCGTCCGGTGGGGGATGTGCCACTCGACGTTGGCGCCGAGGTGCCGGAGGAAGCGCACGAGGAGGACGGTGCCGCTCACCCCGTCGACGTCGTAGTCACCGTGGATGAGGACGGTCTCGCCGGCGTTTGCGGCCCGCTCGAGGCGCTCGGCGGCGATCGTCATATCCGGCAGGCCCGCGGGGTCGTTCAGGCCGTGGAGGGACGGTGCGAGGAGCGCCTGGACGGCTTCTGCCGTGGTGTGGCCGCGATTGACGGCCAGCTGAGCGAGCACCTCAGGGATGCGCTCGGAGCGTGCCAGGCGCAGGACTGTATCCACGTCAGGCTGGTGCAGGTTCCAGTGGCTGGGCAGGTCGGAAGCGGGGCCGCGGGCGTGGGCAGCGGACGCAGAGCCCGACGCAGAGGGAACAAACACCATGTCCTTACGTTATCAGCCATGGGCCGGCCTGTCTCAAGAGTTTCCTCCTCACCTACTTCCCCGGCGAGTTCGCGCGGGCCCCGTCGAGGCTCAGCCGCTACTCTCACGGGGTCATGACCCCCAAGAGCCCCAAGTCTTCCGACCCGTCGTCCCCGAGGGACAACCCGTTCCGGGCGCTTCCGTCCGTCGATGAGGCGCTGAGGCTCCTGGAGTCTGCCCTCGATTCGGCTCAGGCCCCAACCCATGGCGACGCCCCTCGCGTGATCCCTCGGGCGGTGCTCGCCGAGGTCGTTTCCAACGAGATGGACGCCTTCCGCCAGCGGATCGGCAAGGACAAGCTCGACGCCAGCGCCGTGCAGGCGGAGATCGAGGGGGGACAGCTCGTGGCCCGGTTGCTCGCCGCCTGCGCGATCGAGCGCGGGCGCGGCGTGGTTTCAGCGGTGAATGCAACGGGTGTCGTGCTGCACACGAACCTCGGACGGGCCCCGGTGCACCCGGAGGTGGCCGAGCGCATGCGCGCGGCGGCCATGGGCTACTGCGTCCTTGAGATGGACCGCTTTAGCGCACGCCGCAACGAGCGGGACGCGCGCCTCGGCAGGCTCTTGAGTCGCGCCACCGGCGCCGAGGCGGGGATCGCGGTGAACAACTGCGCGGCCGCCGCCTTCCTCATGATGCAGACCTTCGCCGGTGGCCGCGAGGCGATCGTAAGCCGCGGCGAGCTCGTGGAGATCGGCGGATCGTTCCGTGTGCCCGCGGTGATGGAGCGCGCGGGCGTCAAGCTCGTGGAGGTCGGCTCGACCAACCGAACGCGGCTCTCTGATTACGCCGATGCCATCACCGATGACACGTCGCTCTTGATGAAGGTGCACACCAGCAACTTTCGCGTCGTGGGCTTCACCGAGGAAGTGGACGCGGCCGAGATGGCGCGCCTCGGAGCGGAGCGCGGGATCACGACCGGCTGGGATATCGGGTCCGGTCGCTTGGAGGCAGAGGGTGCGCAGTCCCTTGACATCGTGGGCGACGAGACAGTCTTGCGCGACGCGGTAGCTTCCGGTGTTGATGCGATCGCGTTCTCCGGGGACAAGCTCCTCGGCGGACCCCAAGCCGGGCTGCTCGTGGGCAAGCGCGCCGCGATCCGTGCGCTGCGTAAGAACCCCATCTATCGTGCGATGCGCCTCGACAAGGTTTCGCTGGCGGGCCTCGAAGCCACGCTGGAACTCCTCGCGGCGGGCCGCGGCGACGAGATCCCTTCGCGCAGGCTGATGCACCTGAGCGTGGCGGAGCTCACTCCGATCGCCGAGCGCATCGCCGCCGCGTTGTCCGCCCTCAACGGCTTTGAAGCGAAGGCCGTGGACTCCGAGTCCCAGCCGGGGAGCGGCAGCGCTCCCACCGTCTTCCTTCCCACCAAGGCGGTGCGCGTGGAATGGTCCGGTCACACGGCCGATGATCTCGCGACGCGCCTCCGCGCAGGCGAGCCGCCCGTCTTCGTGCGGGTCCAGGACGACGCGGTCCATCTCGATCCGCGGGCGCTGCTCCCCGGTGACGAGGATCGGCTCATGAAGGCCTTCGGGGCACTCGCCTACTAAGGAACGTGGACTGAGCCGGGAAGATCGATCGCTTCCCGGTCGTACCTCGTCGCGTGGACTCAGACGCACAGATGGAAAGCGAGCTCAAGGACCAGCCGGAGAGCCCGGCACCCCGCACCGTGGGGATCATCGGCATGGGCGCCGTGGGCCTTCCGCTCGCTGCGCTCTTCGCACGCACGGGACTAGAGCTTGTCCTGATCGACGCCTCGGAGGAGCGCATCGACCAGCTGCGCCGCGGGGAGTCGCCCCTGAGCCACCTGCCCTCCGCGTTCGTCGATCTCCTGGGCAACGCCACGGTGACGACCTCGGCGGAGGCGCTCGAGACCTGCGACGTCGCGATCATCTGCGTGCCCACGCCGCTGCGTTCCGATCGTTCGCCTGACCTCTCCGCCGTGCGAAGGGCCGCCACCGACGCCGCCGAGTTCGTTTCCCCGGGAGCCCTTGTGGTCCTGGAGTCGACGACGTGGCCAGGCACCACGCGG
>CALHGQ010000520.1 GCA_938030175.1 uncultured bacterium
CCTGCCTCGCCACGCCCTTCGCGCCCCAAGGTGTCTTCGATGAAGTCCCCGGTAGCACTCTCTGCACGATCGGAGACTACGACGGAGACCAGATCGATGACCTCGTGATCGCGCGGGCCATGGAGCCGAGCGCTGGGGGCATGGGTCGCGTTGACCTCGTGTCGGGTGCGACGGGTGCGCAGCTCTTAGAGTTTGTCCCTGCGAGCACGCACGCTTTCTTCGGGCAGCAGGTGGCTCCGGCCGGTGACTTGGACGCTGACGGCGTGCAAGACGTACTGGTTTCGGATGTGCGCCAAGTGCCGGGGACGGTTTGGGCCTTTGCCGGCGCCACGGGCCAGGAGCTGTGGAGCTGGGACGGCGCTTCACTTCCCACCGGCGATCCGCTCTTCGGTTTTGCCATTGCAGGCGTCGGGGACACCGATGGGGACGGGCATGACGACATCGCTGTGGGAGCTCCTGGGAGTTCATCGAGCTTCTTCGGCGGCAGGATCAGCGTTTACTCCGGCCGGACGGGGGCGCGCCGGTTCTTCCGGCAAGGGAGCTTTTTCTCGCAGACAGGCGGGCCATCTATGGGCTATTCCGTCGCGCCGATCGGCGACACGAACGGCGACGGAAGCCCAGAAATCGTGGTCGGAATTCCGGGCTTCCTTTCGTGCTGCCCCGAGTTCGACGGCTACCTGGTGATCTCCGGACGCCTAGGCGGCGTTCTCGCACAGCGGTCGTTACCGGGCCCCAACTATTGGGGTGCAAGCCTCGCCGCTGTGGGGGACGTGGATCAGGACGGTGTCAACGATTTCGCGATCAGTGACCTGTCGAGAGCGGTGATCGTTTCGCCTACTACCGGCAACGTACTTGTGACCCTGGATCTTGATAGCGCGACGCAGGCTGCCGCTGGGACGACGGTCAGCGGGTACGGTTGGGACGTCAAGGCCATCGGCGACGTCGATGGGGACGGTGCGAACGAGCTTGCGGTGCGGTGGAGTGAGCAAATCCCATTCTCCGGGAGCGTCGGATACACCATCTGCAAGGCGAGCACGGGGGAACGCTTGTTCGATCTCCTGCCACCAGGATCGGGAGAGTTCTTTGGCCGTGTGAACGACGCCGGCGACCTGGATGGCGACGGATTCGATGAGATCGCCGCGGCGATCTCGCCGAGCCCCTTTCCTTTCAGCCCGGGGATGGACGAAGCCGCGACATCGCTCAGGATCTACAGCCGAACGCCAGAGAACGGCGGAGTGATCTGCGTAGGTCTTCCCAACTCAACCGGAGTGCCTGCGACCTTGACGGCAACCAGCCCGTCCGGATTCCAAGCGCTGGCCAATGATCTCACGCTCAGTGGCGCCCAGCTACCGGCTCCCTCCTTCGCCATCCTCTCCGTTTCAATGGAGAAGGGCATCGTCTTCTTCCCCGGGGGAAGCATGGGGCGCTACTGCCTCGCGTCCCAGAACACCGGCCGCGTGGCCACCTTGACGGGCAACGACGGAACCTTGACCTACTCGCCTGACCTATCGAGCATCCCGATCTTCACTCCGTCAGGCCCCACCCAGGTCGCGGCGATGCCCGGAGACACGTTCAACTTCCAGCTGTGGTATCGAGATGCCGGCCCGGCTGGGGCGACATCCAACTTCTCTAGCGCTGTTGGAATCTTGTTTGAGTAGCCGCAGATCCATGCCAGCAGCCCTATTCGGGGCTCTTCAAGCAACGCGGTCAGCGCCGTCAGGGGCGCTGCTGGCTAGCTCTGCTTTTCAGTGCGGCCTCTTTCATGGGGGGCCGTCCTACGACGCGACGTCCGCGCGATGCAAGAGCTCGGCCGTGGGACCGCGGCCTGCGATGACTTCCATCGTATCGACCCGGCGCCGGTGAAGGCCGGCGCCTTGGGCGAGCCGCCCCGCGGCCCGCAGGCGCCTGGCGATGCCCGTTTTAGTGACGCGGTCGGCGGGGCGACTTTGGGGCCATCGACTTGTCTCCGTGTCGGCGGGGCACCAGCCGGTTTTGACTTCGACGACGACTAGGGTGTGGCCGTCGATCGCGACGATGTCTAGCTCGGCTTCGTCAGCGGCGACGTTGCGTCCAATCAGGATCCAGCCGCGGCAACGCAAGAAGCGCGCCGCGAGCTCTTCACCGAGGACGCCGAGCTCGGCCGTAGAGAGCCGGGCTTCGAGCGGAGCCACTTTGCCTGCGGCGGGCCGATAGGCCACGAGCCGAGAGAGGAACGCGGTGGGAGCGGCGCGCACGAGGAGCGCGAGGACCAGCCGACGCGCGGCTACTCCGAGGCGGCGGCGTCGTCTTTGGTCTGACGAATCTCGTGGATGGAGGCCCGGGAGAACGTCAGGCGCGTATCGCCGGCCTTCACGATGACCGTGCTCTCCTTGACGTCGGCCACCTCCCCGTGGATCCCGCCGGTCGTCACGATCTGGTCGCCCTTCTTGACGGCGCTGAGCATCGCTTCGCGCTTCTTCCGGGCCTTGCGCTCGGGGGCGAAGATCAAGAACCACACGACCGCGCCGATCAGGGCGAAGGTGATCAGGCTCTGGAAGGGGTTCCCCTGGGGCGCGGCCGCGGTGGTCCCATCCGGCGTCGCGGGGATCGTCGAGCCCGTCGGAGTCGCGGGACCCGGCGTGGCGGGGCCGGGCGTCGCCGGACCCGGGGCGCTCTCCCCCTGGCTCGAGGTCTCGACCACCGAGGCGAAGGAGCTGGCGGAGGGCGCGGCGACAGCGATCGTAGAGCCGTCGAGGGAGATGGAAGAGGGGGTCATGGATGCTGGGGCGTGGGGGGCCCGGCAGGCCCGAAGGCCCCGGGCAGGCCGGAGACGCGGGTCCAATCGGGGAATTTGTCGAGGCGTTCAAACTCTGCGACCCGGAAGGGAGGCAAACTTCGCTGCGGGAGCCTACTAGGATGGGGTCTCCCCCGAAAGCTGCGGTCCCCTCTGCGTGGACATTCTCCTGGCGGACCTCCCTCGAATGCGGACTCAATTCTCACCCTCCCAAAAGCTCGTCGTCGCCATGAGCGGCGGCGTGGACAGTTCTGCGGTCGCCTGGATGCTCCGGGAAGCGGGTCACGACCTCGTGGGCCTCTTCATGCGGAACGGCGTGGACATCAAGGAGTCTGAGGTCTCCAAGAAGTCCTGCTGCTCCTTGGGGGACGCCCGCGACGCCCGCATGGTTTCGGCCAAGCTCGGGATTCCCTTCCAGGCCATCAACCTGTCCGAGGAGTTCAAGGACGTCATCAGCTACTTCGTTTCCGAGTATGGGAAGGGCCGGACGCCGAACCCGTGTGCCGTTTGCAACCGGGATCTGAAGATGGGCAAGCTCATGGAGTTTGCGGAGCAGCTTGGCTGCGATGGCGTCGCGACGGGGCACTACGCCCGCGTGTCGGTGGAGGATGGGCGCGTGCGACTGCGCCGCGGCGTCGACCGTACCAAGGACCAGTCGTACCAGCTCTTCCCCGTCAAGGAGAAGGACCTCAAGCGCACTGCTACGCCCCTCGGCGACCTTGAGAAAGTCGAGGTCCGCGCGATGGCGGAGACCGCCGGGCTTCGCACGTTCGCGAAGAAGGACAGCCAGGAAATCTGCTTCGTTCCTTCGAATGACTACCGCCGACTCCTGAAGGAGCGCGGCGTCGAGCTGCACCCGGGCCGCATCGTCGATGTCTTCGGCAAGGATCACGGCACCCACGAGGGCACGGAACACTTCACAATCGGCCAGCGTCGGGGCCACGGCGTCGCCGTGGGCATCCCGATGTACGTCGTGGAAATCCACCCTGACGAGGGACTCGTTGTGGTCGGGACGGAGAACGACTGCAAGGCGCCATCGATGGTGGTTGACGACCTCAACTGGCTCGGCTTCGATGCGCCGCTCGGCGGTTCGTTCCGGTGCGCCGTGCAGGTTCGCTATCGACACGAAGCCGCGCCCGCGACCGTCGAGTTGGACGCCACCGGCAAGCGCGGGGTCGTGACTTTCGATCAGGCACAGATGGCCGTCGCACCCGGTCAAGGCGCGGCGTTCTACGAGCTGGACGAGGCCACGGGGAAGGGCGGAGACCTCTCGCTTGGTGGCGGCTGGATCGAGTCGGCGGCGCGCCTGAAGTCCACTTCGGAGTCCCTCGAAGTCGCCGGCTAATGGGGCCGCGGCTCAGCCTCGACTTGATCAAGCTTGGGGTCGCGCTCCTCGCGATCGCTGCGCTAGGCGCATGGTTCGTACGGACGGAACCCGAAGCGCTTGGGGAGGCCCACGACCGGCCCGCGGTCACCGCCATCCTGGTCGATACTTCGGCGAGCGTGACGCGCGCGCGGAAAGGGTGGCGACGCTGGGCCGTGCGCGCCATTGGCGAGGAGGCGCGAGCCGCTGATGAGCGTGGTGACGAAGTCGCGCTCGTCACCTTCGACTCGGTGGTCGAACGGCGCGCGGGCCCCACGGACGCGTTGAGCTTCTTCGAGCTGCTGCGCAGGCGATCCAAGACGTGGCTGAAGTCCTCGGACGTGGACACCGTCACCGACCTAGCGGGGGCGGCCCGAACCGCGGGAGCGTTGCTGGGTGAACCAGGCCGGGCACCGGGATCCATCATCGTCCTGGGGGATGGAATCCCCACCGGCGACGACCCGAGCGCTGCGCTCCTGCGCAATCCCGCATGGACCGTCCGTCTTGTGGCACCGCCACCCCTCACAAGCGTCGACCTTGGCGTCACCCGAACGATTTCCCCCGCCCGAGTGGCTCCGGACGTGGCGGTCCCTATCGAGCTCGACCTGACCCTCGTAGGGCCGTCCCTCGCCGCTGGCGCGACGGTTCTCGTGGACTGGTCGATGCAGGTCACCGGTACCGATTCAGTGACGCGCGGCAGGCAGCTCGAAGGGCCGGACCGGGGCGCTTCCGGAGGGGCGCCGGAGGGCGATGGGCTCCTGCTGAGCGGCACGATCCTCACCGGCACAGCGGAGGTCGCGATCCCAGAGACGGCGTGGGCCGCAGCCGGGTCAGCTGCGGCCGACGGGTCGAGCTCCCGTCGCGCATTCCGCGCTCGATTCAAAGTCCCCGGCCAGAAGCTGGGCTCGGCATCGCTGCGGGCGAACGTTCGCCTCAGCGGCGTGGCCCAGGATCCGTTCCCGGAGAACGACATCGCCACCGCCCGGTGGACCGTCGGGGATCCGGTCCGCGTCCTTGTCTGCGCACCAAGAACGGCCTTGGGCTCGGCCACGTCGTTCTTCAACGGGACAGCCTTCGACGGCATCGAATTCGTCGGCGTGACGCCCGAGGCATTGGGGACGGCCCTTGCGCCGGCATCGGGGGAACGCCCGGACGCGCTGGTCACGATCGAGCTGCCGTTGGCGAGCCTTCCGAAAGAAGCGCTTCAAGGCTTCGTGGAAACGTGGGGCGGCGGCTGGGTGCACTCGGCCGGGTGGCCTCTCACCCGAACGGACGGAGGTGCGCTCTCGCAGTTGGCCGCGTTGGAACCCGACGTCGATCCAAAGCCGCCGAGGGATATTGTTTTCCTCGTCGATGGGTCCGGCAGTATGGAGGGGGAGAGGTGGATGAGCATGCGCACGGCCCTGCGCCAACTCATCCCAAGGGTGCCCGCTACGGACACGCTGTCACTGCGCTTCTTCACCGACACCGTGGGGCATGAGGAGCTCCGGCTCGAGGCGATTGGGGATCGGGAGCTCTCTGCTGGCGAGGAGGGGTCGCGCTCCGATCAGATCCGGCGACTCTTGCGCCTCGACGTGCCGGGGGGCGCGACCAACATCGTGTTGTCGCTACTCGAACTCGCGCGCCAGCGGAAGTCGCGGGAGCACTCAGGCCAGCCAGGGGCGGATGGGCGCCCCGTGAACGACGGCCTGGTCGTGCTGATCAGCGACGGGGAAACGCAGTCCTTTGCGGGACGTCGCAAGATGACAAGGGGCAAGATCGCGGCGGGGCGGGACGACCTGGTCGTGATTCACGTGGGGGGCGAGCGCGGCGTGACCTTCCTGAAGGGCCTCCTGCTCAAGGGCGAGGAGGTGGTGCTCGTCCAAGACCTCGGGCGACTGATCGACCGGCTGAGAGAAGCTCTCCTCGATCTTCGCCTGGTTGAGGGGGCACGCCTGGCTCCCGTGGACGAGCTTCCGTCGGATGTCGACGAAAACTGGCGAGCGACGCTGGAGGCAGCGCTGGGACGCATCCCCAGCATGGACCCCGTCTTCCTGCAGGGGGCGATCCCGGCGAGACCGACGGAGGGAGCGGTCGGCTTTGGGAAGCTCGTGTCCGAGTCGTTGACCTTGGCGGGCCGAACTTCGACGTTGGCTGCGGCCGCTGAGCGCGGCCGCGGATTGACCGTTGGGTTGGCGGTCCCTCTCGTGGAGGCCGATGCGGACCAGCCCGGCGCAGAACTGCAGGGGGCGCCGGTCGCTTGGGCTTGGGCCAGCGAACTCCGTCACCGAAGCGGCTGGCTCGCTCCGTTCTTCCGTGACGCTGCGCGTCGACGGGACGATGCCGATCGAGACCTCGTGGACGAAGATCCACCCCAAGAGGCCACTGCTGCCTGGGTTCACGACCCGAGCACCGTTGTGGGGTCGGATACCCGCTGGGAAGGGCCCCTTCTTTGGATTGGGTCGCTCCCGATCGATGCCCCAGCCGATCTGGTTGGGGAGTTTGAGCGCGGGGAGAGCCTCGACGAGGATGGCCAGCGCATGGGTGGTGGGTTGATCGCCACGGCCCGTTTGGACTTTGCTCCGTCCGCCGTAGATCCCCGGGCCGTCCGCCTCGTGCAGGTGCCGCGCGAGGTGGAGGCGCTCGCCGCTGGAACCGCGATCTCTCTGTCCATCAGGGAGGCTGGGCCCGGTCGCAAGCCCGTGGCCGGTCCCCTCAGGCTTGTGGCCCCAGGCCCCTCCGAGGCGCGCTCCCTCGGGGTGGGGCGCATTGCCGCAGCGCTCCGGGGGGACCCAGGGGCGCGTGGTCCTGGGCCATCGGCCCGCGCTGGGGGGAGATCATCGACCCCGCCGAAGGGCCAGCGGGGCCATCCGTTGGTGGCTGGACTGCTGATTTCGGGCCTGTGCGCGCTCTTTGCAGGGGCAGCACTCCAGAGTCGTCGCGGATAGGAGGCGGGAGTGGGCAAGGCCGGGCTATGGGCGGCCGATGGTAGGGGAGATTGCACGGCGCCCTCGCGGGTCGCCTCCGCCCCGTTTCCTATTTGCTTCGTCTCCCATGACCTCTGCACCGCTTCGCCCCTTTTGCCCCGTCCTTTGCCGTGTTTCGCGCTGGATCGGCCCGGTGATGGGCATTCTCGGCCTCGTTCTGCTCTCTGGCTCGTGCTCGAGCACCAAGGGAGCGGCTCCCTCCGGCATGGACGCCGAGGCTGAAGTCTCTTGGCTAGAGGCGTCACCCAGCCTGGCTCGCGACATCGAGTTGCACGCGATGGAGGTTTCGCAGATGGCCGTGCAGGACGACTTCATCCGCCTCTCGGACTGGTTCCAAAGCGTGGGTGAGCCCGCCTATCCCAAGCTCCTCGAAATGGCCGGCTCCTCGGACGACGCGCAACGTACGTTCGCGCTGTCGGTGATCGCGGCCCAGCGAGACCCTCGCCTCCTTTCTCCCCTGCGTGAGAGGGTTCCGATGTCTTCCATCGCCAAGCAGCAGCACCGCTACGAGATGGCGCGCGCGCTCTTGATGCTCGGCGACAACAGCGGTATCCCCGTCTTGATCGACGGCCTTGAGTCCCCGAGCCGTGGCGCTCGTGCCCAGTCCATCACCGCCCTCAACCGCGGAACGAACGCGGGTATCGAGTACAACGCGGCTGCTTCCGAACAAGAACGCGCGGCGTCGGTCGCCGCTTGGCGCCAGTGGTGGTCCGAGATGGACCGCGACATGCTCCTTCAGCGGTAGCTCGCCCACCCGCTCCTCCCAAGGCGCTGTCCACCTTTGGGTGGGCGGCGCCTTCTTCGTTCGCGGCATCGCGCCGCGCTGCATCGCTCGCGGAGGCGTCTACGGCAGCGCTGATGGTGACCGCAGCGCTTAGACCCACTGCAGCGCTTAGACCCACTGCAGCGCGGACCGTCGGGAGACGTCAGTCAGGATCGGACGCGGAGATCCGGCTCAAGATCTCCTCGAACCGAGGGAAGCCGCGCAGGGAGCTCAGGTCCTCGTCTTCCGTCAGGAAGCGCAGGTCGCTGTAGCCGAGTTCCAGGGCCGTCTCCAGCGTCGTGCATGCCTCGTCGTGCAGGCCGAGCAGCGCTTGGCTGCAGGCGAGGTTGTAGCGCACGGTCGGGTCGAGGGGTTCGTGCTCAACGAGCTTGTGGTCCACCTCAAGTCCGTCCTGGTAGCGGCCGAGTCGGGTGTAGATGTGGCCGAGCTCTGCCAGGGCCTCGACGTTCTGCGGCTGGCGGATCGTCGCTGCTCGATAGATCGAGGCCAAGAACTCCTCACCGATGCGCTCGAGGATCGGCGCGCATTCAGGGGTGATTTGGAGGGAGTCCATGGTGGTTGTCGCTGCCGTTGTGTGCGGGGCGTTGTGTACGAGCTCTGTAGGGGAGGCGGGTCGCGGTATCGGTCCGAGGTTCCAGGACCGACCCCTTGGCCGCCAACGGGGATTCGCACAGGGCGGGCCCGCGGAGGCTGATTCCTGTCAGCCGATCCATCGTCCGGCGCCCGGGGACGTAGTATGGGGCATATTCCGGGCTTCTGGCGCAATTTTGGGCTCATCCACCGTTCGGTTAGCCCCCTAGCAGGGGCTTTCGCCCAGAGACTCCCCTATTCGTCGACCCCGCGGCGCTTCCCGGCGCGGCAGAGCGGAACGCACCCCTTCTGCTCGCTAGACTGCTCATCCGACGTTGATCCGCTTCCCGACGCACGGACCCGCGCGCCACACCCCGCTAGACCCCATGGAAATTCGCTTCTGCGACCTCTGCAACGAGTCCGTCCCCGTCTCCGACTTCGCGACAGGTACGGCCTACATGCTCAAGGGCAAGGTCATCTGCGGCACGTGTGAACGTGCGATGAGTGGGGGGGGGCGTCACGACCACGCTGAGCTTCCGGGCAGCGTCGGTGTCGGCACGCTCGCGCCTGCGGCCCCGCCCGCGGCCCCATCCGCGAAGCGAGGCAAGGCCAAGGCGCCAGCGGTAGTGGCTGGGCCTCCTGCCTCGTCGGCACCCGCGGCCACAGGGCCCGCACCGCGGCAGAACCCGTACCCTGATCCCGTGCTGGAGAGCCCGACCGGGCAAAAGTCCCGTGCGGGCGCCGCGGCGCTCTTCGTAGCGGTGGGGGGGCTCGCAGCCCTGGGCACCGGCGGCCTCATGCTCGCAGAGCGGCTCGATGGCGTCGAGGCCTCGGCGCAAGCCTCGGGCTACGCGTCCATCGCGGCGATGGACCAGCTACGGGCGGAGCGTGCAGGTCTCATCGCTCCTCTCCAGGGCAAGATCGAAGAGGCGACGGTGGCGGCGGGGGCGGCCGCGTCGAGCGTCCGCACAGAGACGACGACCGAGATCGCCGCGCTGCACGCGCGGCTTGAGACCGCGGAAGCGCGATCCATGGAGCTCCGGACCCTCCTCGACGGGGTACGACAGGAGCTCGTGGTCGCACGCGCCGAAGCGCAGACGGCCGTGGAGAGCCGCGACTCTGAGGTCGCCAGTCTCCAGAAGGTTGTGCAGTTCCACGGGGACAGCCTCGTGGAGATGCGCGAGCGAATCCGAGAGGCTGGCGCGACGGCAGCGAGCCAGTCCGCTGGCATGGGCGTAGCCGGCGTCGACCCCGGGGCCCTTGCCGGAGCGGCTGGGGCGGGCGCCGCCGCGGGGCCTGCCATCGCTGCCGCATGGGCGGGTTTGATCCCCGACCTGACCAACCCCGATGAAGCGCTGCGCCTGACGGCCGTGTTGGAACTCGGGGAGACCGGCGACCCTGCGGTGGCGGATTTCATCATGCCGCTGCTCAAAGACACGGACAGTTTCGTCCGGATGGTCTCCGTGCAGGCCCTCGGGGACCTCGGATACAAGCCAGCGGTCCCTAACCTCATTGACAGCCTCAGCGACGATCGTTGGACCGTGCGAGAGGCGGCTAGGGACGCTCTACGGACCATCACCGGAAAGAACTTCGGGTTCGATCCCACCGTCCGCGAGGCGGAGATGAAGAAGAAGATCGACCAGTGGCGCAGCTGGTGGCGCCGGGAAGGCGACGACTTCCTCACCAAGTAGGCTGGCCAGGCGCGCAAAAGGCGCCCCAAGGAGCCTGTGAGAGGCCGGATCGCTGCTCAAGGGCGAGCAAAGAGGTGTCGATGAGCAATGAGGTGGGGCCGCGGTCCTGTACCCTC
>CALHGQ010000521.1 GCA_938030175.1 uncultured bacterium
CCAACTGCGTCCATCGGAGTCCTGACAAGGCGCTTGAAGCCCCCCATAGCGAGCTATTCGGGGCCCTTCAAGCAACGCAGTCAGGGCTTCGAGGGGCGCTGGTGGATGGTGCGGCCTTATTCAACGGGCTGCTAGTCGGTAAGGAAGCCTTACGCACGCGGCAGGGTTCGCAGAGTCGCCGGATGGCACACTCTTACGGCGCCCAGATCCCTGCTTGGGCCCCCCACGTCGATCGTGATTGACGGATCCACTTACCTAGCGGACTCTTATTACATGCGTACCTCTCTCCCCGGCCTGAATCTGCTCTCCGGTGGCCGAGCCATTTTGGCCCTCGTGCTGTCCATCTTCATCGCCGGGCCCGCGAGCGCGACCTGGTCCATCGTGGTGCTGAATCGCCTCACCGGGGAGCTCGCCGTCGCAACGTCCACTTGCATCGCGAACTCCGATATCTCCAGGGCGGTACCGGTCATCCGCGTGGGGCACGCCGCCGGAGCGGCTCAATCCTTCGTCCTTTCGAATGCGAGCAACCGTCGGATCATCTTCCGCAACTCGGTTCGCGGAGCCACGCCCCAGCAGCTGCTCGATCTCATCGAGTCGGTGGATGGTGGGTTCCAGAATCGTCAGTTCGGCATCGTGTCGTTCTACGGCCCTCCGGTCACGCACAGTGGAAGCAACAACGGCGTCTTTGCGGGCGGCGTCACTGGCGTCGTCGGCGAGTATGAGTACGCGATCCAAGGCAACGTGCTGACGGGCAACAACGTCGTACTCGACTGTGAGGCGGCCTTCCTGGCCACGGACGGCGATCTCGGCCAGCGCATGGTCGCCGCCATGGAAGCGGCCCGCGACGCGGGCGGCGACGGCCGCTGCTCCTGCAACGCGAGCTTTCCGACCTCCTGTGGATCGCCGCCGCCGAGCTTCAACTACGCGTCCTACAACGCCTTCATGGCCATCGCCAGATTCGGCGACGCGAGCAACTTCTGCGGTCCGGCCAACGGCTGCGCGAACGGCGACTACTACATGCGTCTCAACTACGTTGGCGGACCCGTGTCCCAAGAGCCCATTGCGGCCCTGCGCGACCAGTACACCGCGTGGCGCACCGCGCTCGTTGGCGTTGCGGATCACGTTCTGTCCACGGTGACGGTGGGGGCCACGAACCTCCAGGCCGACGGCCAGACTCGCACGCGCCTCGACATTCGACTGGTTGATGTGGACGGCGTTCCGTTGACCGTGGGCGGCCAGCAGATCTCCGTGATCCGCACGGACGGCGACGAGATCGCGACGTTCGAGAACCACGTCGACAACGGCGATGGCACCCACAGCATTGAGGCGGTCGCGACGCTGACCTCGGGCGCAGGCGAGTTCGCCGTGGTGGTGGAGGGAGGTGCACGACCAGTGCAGCTCTACCCCATGCTGGAGCTCACCTCGGCGGTCCCCGCTGAGCTGCACGCTGGTCGCACGACGCTTTCCTCAAGCGAAGCCATTCCCGTACCGCTTTACCTCTCCATGGGGAGCGCCTCGGCAGCCTCTTCCTACCGCGTGCTCGGTAGCTTGAGCGGCACCTCCCCGGGCCAAGTGCTCGGCAACACGATGGTCCCGCTGAACGCGGACCGCTTCTTCGACTTCACTGCGAGTTGGCCGGGCGGCCTTCCGTTCTTGGGCAACACCGGTTCGCTGGACTCGAGCGGCCGCGCCGAGGCGCTCTTCGCGCCCCGCCAAGGGCTCTTCGCCTCGATGATCGGGACCCAGATTTCGTTCAGCGCTTTGATCGGCGGCAACGTCGCGACGGCTCCCGTCACCGTTCTCGTCACTCCTTAGGATGCGGCAGCGACAGGCCCCTAGGGGGCTACTCGACGGTCACATAAGGCGTCCGCGCACGGCTCTCCATCGGTGGGGGCTGTGCGCGGGCGTCTCTCGTCCCGCCAGGACCTGGTGTACCGAGCCGGAGCCGTCGGCCGGTGCCCACTGCGTTCTTTCAAGAGCGAAACGCTGACTCGCCTTCGGAACGCAGTCCTGCGTGTTGCCGAATGGCACAATCTTGGGGCGCCCTGACCCTGCCTGGGCCTACCGCCGTTGATCTCGATTGACGGATCCACCTACCTCGCGGACTCTTACTGCATGCGTATCTCTCTCCCCGGCCTGAATCTCGTTTCCGGTGGCCGAGCCCTCCTGGCCCTCGTGCTGTCCGTCTTCATCGCAGGGCCCGCGAGCGCGACCTGGTCCATCGTCGTGCTCAACCGCCTCACGGGTGAGCTCGCCGTCGCGACGTCGACGTGCATCCAGAACTTCGATATCTCACGGGCGGTGCCGGTCATCCGCGTGGGTCACGCAGCGGGCGCTGCCCAGTCGGCCCTCAACCCGAACGCGAGCAACCGTCGCATCATCTTCCGGAACTCCCTGCGGGGAGCCACGCCGCAGCAGCTGCTCGACCTGATCGAGTCGGTGGACGGCGGCTTCCAAAATCGGCAGTTCGGCATCGTCTCGTTCGACGGCCCCCCCGTGACGCACAGTGGAACCAGCAACGGCATCTATGCGGGCGGCGTCACCGGCATCGTGGGCGAGTATGAGTACGCCATTCAGGGCAACGTGCTTTCGGGCAGCAACGTCATCGTTGACTGTGAAGCGGCCTTCCTCGCCACGGACGGCGATCTCGGTGAGCGCATCATGGCGGCCATGGAAGCGGCTCGCGATGCCGGTGGCGACGGCCGCTGCTCCTGCAGCCCAAGTTTCCCGACCTCCTGCGGCTCCCCGCCGCCGAGCTTCACCTACGCGTCCTACAACGCCTTCATGGCGATCGCCCGCTTCGGCGACGCGAGCAACTTCTGCGGCTCCAACAACGGATGCGCGAACGGCGACTACTACATGCGCCTCAACTACATCGGCAACCCGACGACCCAGGAGCCCGTCGCCGCTCTGCGCGATCAGTACACGGCGTGGCGCGCCGCTCTCGTGGGTGTTCCGGATCACATTCGTTCCACGGTGACGGTGGGGGCCACGAACCTTCAGGCCGATGGTCAGACGCGGACGCGCCTCGACATTCAGCTCGTCGACGTCGATGGCGTTCCGCTGACCGTGGGTGGCCAGCTCATCTCTGTGACCCAGACGGATGGCGACGGAATTGCGACCTTCGAGAACCACGTCGACAACGGCGATGGCACCCACAGCATCGAGGCTGTTTCGACGCTGATGGCGGGTGCGGGGGAGTTCGCCGTGGTGGTGGAAGGCGGTGCGCGTCCCGTGCAGCTCTACCCCATGTTGTCCCTCACTTCGGCTCAGCCCGCCGAGCTGCACGCGGGCCGGACGACGCTCTCTTCGAGCGAGGCCATTCCCGTTCCCCTCTATCTTTCCCTGGGGAGCGCCTCAGGGGCTTCCTCCTATCGGGTGCTCGGCAGCCTGAGCGGCACTTCCCCTGGGCAAGTGCTCGGCAGCACGATGGTCCCGCTCAACGCGGACCGCTTCTTCGACTTCACCGCTACCTGGCCCGGTGGCCTTCCTTTCCTGGGCAACGCCGGCTCGCTGGATGCGAGCGGCCGCGCCGAGGCGCTCTTCGCGCCGCGCCAAGGGCTCTTCGCTTCGATGATCGGTACCCAGATTTCGTTCAGCGCGCTGGTCGGTGGCAGCGTCGCGACGGCCCCCGTGTCCGTTCTCGTCACGCCGTAGGGACGGCTCGACGCACAAGGAATCGCCCGCGCACGTCGTCCCCAAGCGGGGCCCGTGCGCGGGCGTCTTCTTTTCGCTTAAACGTGATGCACGGGGCCCGTACCGTCGGCCGCTGCCATCAGCGTCCGCCGCACGTAGACCGGCACCATCTGGCGGCGGTAGATGGACTCGCCGGGGATGTTGTCCATGGGCTTGGCCTGGGCGTGGGCGAGGTCCGCGACTTCCTGCACGGCAGCGGTGAAGTCCTCTGACCCGACCTTCTTGCCGCGAAGCGTGTCCGCGACCTTCTTGATCCGCAGCGGCCTGGCGACGAGCGCGACGCAAACGACGTCTGCGTCCTCGACGACGCCCTCATCGGAAACGTCGAGCCGCACGGCACAGCCGAACAGCGGGTAGTCGATGGAGCCGCGGTCGCGCAACTTGCCGTAGGTGCCGCGGTGCCCGGCTGCCTGGGCCGGCACGTGGATGCTCGTGAGGATCTCGGCGCGCTCGGCCTTTTTGTTCCAGATGCCGTCGGCCTTCCACATCTCGTCGACGAGAACGTCCCGTGTCCCCTCCGAGCTAGCGAACGTGACGCTGGCGTTGAGTGACATGAGCACCGGCGCCGTGTCGTTCGACGCAGCGGCGACGCACTTGCGGCCCCCTTGCACCACGTGGCAGACAGTGCCGTCCTTCTTGAGGCAGTAGCCCAGGGACTTCCGCCAGAAGTAGGTCTGGTTGTACCACTGACAGCGTGTATCGAGCATGACGTTGCCGCCAGCGGTTCCCATGGTGCGCAGCTGGGGACCTGCCACGAGGGAAGCCGCGTGGGCCAAGGCCGGGGCGCGCTCTTGCACGGCCTCCGACGCGGCCATCTCGGCGAGGGTCACCATGGCTCCGATGCGCAGCCCGCCGCCCTCGAGCTTCTCGATGTTCCGCATCGCGTCGATGCGGCCGAGGGAGACGACGACCTTGGGCTCGAAGAGCCCGTGCTTCATGTTGGGGTAGAGGTCCGTGCCGCCCGCCACGACGATGGCGTCCTCGCCGTGCTCGGTCATGAGCGCGACGGCGCCAGCGACGTCGCTCGGCTCCTCCATCTGGAACTTCGGAAGGCGCAGCATCAGAGGACCTCCTTCTTGTTCATGGCCTTCGCCGCGGCGCCGCCGGCTTCCTGTTCGCGCTTTGCGGCGAGGGCCGCGAGCACCTTCCCAGGTGTAAACGGCAGCTCCCGCAGGCGGATGCCGACCGCGTCGTAGATGGCGTTGCCCAGCGCGGGGATCGCGGAGTGCAGCGGGCCTTCGCCGGCTTCTTTCGCGCCGTACGGCCCTTCGGGGTCGATGCTTTCGACGATGTAGGTCTCGATCTCGGGCGTGTCGATGGCGGTGGGCATACGGTAGTCGAGGAGCGATGGGCCGGAGTGAAGCCCGAAGCGGTTGACCTTGTGATCCTCCATCAGCGCCTCCGCGAGGCCCATGTACACAGAGCCTTCGATCTGCCCGGCCACCAGCCGCGGGTTAAGCGCTCGACCGCAGTCGTGGGCGCACCAAACCTTCGGCACCGTGATGCGACCCGTCTCTTCGTCCACGTGGGCTTCGACGATGTGGGCGGTGAAGGAGTACGCGGGGCTCGCGCCGATGGTACCGCCGCGGTAGTCGCCGCCGAGGGTGGGGGTGTTGTAGGCGCCGGTGGAGCCGAGGGTGTCAAATTTGGCCTCCGCGAGCTGGATCACTTCGCGGGTGGACATCACCTTCTCGGTGTCCTCCAGGTCGATGACGCGGCCCTCCATGAGGCGCACGCGCTTCTCGTCCACTTCCCAGGCCGCCGCGGCAGCCGCGACGAACTTGGCGCGCAGCTTGCGCGCCGCGTCGACGGCGGCGTTGCCGACCATGAACGTGACGCGGCTGGAGTACGCGCCGAGGTCGACGGGGCAGAGGTCTGAGTCGGCGGCGAGAACGCGCACGTCCTCGGGGTTCATGCCAAGCTCCTCCGCCACGATGTAGCGCACGACCGAGTTCGAGCCCTGGCCGATATCGTTCGCGCCGCTGAACACGGTCACAAGGCCCGATCGATCCACCTTGAGCTGGATGCCCGCCTGGGGCATCTCGTTCGGGTAGATCGGGTAGTTCGTTCCCGAGATGTACATCGAGCCTGCGACGCCGAGCCCTCGCCCTTGGGGGAGCTTGCCGTGGCGCGCCTGCCAGTCCGAGCCGCGCTCGACCTTGTCCAGGCATTCCATGTAGCCGCTCGACGTGATGCGCTGGCCGTTGACGGTCTGCGTGTGCTCGCCGTGGAAGTTCTTGCGACGGATCTCGATCGGATCGATGTCGAGCTTCTTGGCGACCTCGTCGAGCTGGCACTCGAAGGCGAATCGCGGCTGGACCGAACCGTGGCCGCGCTTCGGCCCGCACGGCGGCTTGTTCGTGAACACCCGCGTAGAGTTGAAGCGGTACGACGGGAAGTCGTACGGGCCGGTGAGAAGCTGGCCCGAGTAGTACGTCGTGACGAGGCCGAATGAGCTGTAGGAGCCGCCGTCGATCAGGATCTTCGCGTCGACCCCTGTGATCTTGCCGTCTTCGGTGGCACTCGTGCGGTACTTGAGCTGCATCGGGTGCCGGCCGCGGTGGGCGTAGAACACCTCTTCGCGGGTCCAGAGCATCTTGACGGGGCGGCCCGTGACTTCGGCGAGCTTCGCGACACAGAACTCAAGGCTGAACGGGTCGGACTTGCCCCCGAAGGCGCCGCCGATGCACGGCTGGATGACGCGAATGCGCTGGGGCTCCCACTCGAGCACGCGGGCGAGGGCCCGGTGTACGTAGTGCGAGATCTGCGTGGCGGACCACAGGGTCAGGACTCCCTCCGGAGAGACCTTGGCCACCGCGCAGTGGGGCTCGATGGCGCCGTGGGTGGAACCATGGAAGCTGTACTCGCCGTCGACGACGAGGTGGCTGGAGCTCGCGGCCGCCTCGACGTCGCCGAACTCGAGCTCGACGTGCTTCGACACGTTGTTGTTCTTGCGCGAGGTGTGGATCGTCGGCTCGGTGCGCTCCAGGGCCTCCTGGGGATCCAGGTAGGCGTGGAGTACCTCGTACTCGACGTCGATGAGCTCGAGGGCCTCGTTCGCGGTGTCCTCGTCGATCGCGGCGACGGCGGCGACCTCGTCGCCAATGAAGCGAACGCGGTCCGTGGCGAGGGCCGTTTCGTCGGGGGTCCACGGGATGACGCCGTACTTGATGGGCAGGTCGGCGCCGGTGATGACCGCGTGAACGCCCTTGAGCGCCATGGCGCGGGACGTGTCGATCGAGAGGATCTTTGCGTGCGCGTGGGGGCTCCGCAGCGTCTTGGCATGCAGCATGCCCGGCAGCTGGATGTCGTCGGCGTAGACCGCTTCGCCCGTGGCCTTCGCCATGCCGTCGATCTTGCGGTGGCTCTTGCCAACGACGCGGAAGTTCTCCCAGGGGGCTTCGGGTCCGTGGATGTCGCGAGCGGCCAT
>CALHGQ010000522.1 GCA_938030175.1 uncultured bacterium
CCCCCACGCGACCGCCGGCGTCCCGGGCAAGCGCTTCTGCGGGAACGTCTGGGAAAAGCGCGACGACCTCATGCGCCCCGTGGCTGAGATCTTCCAGGGTTTCCGGGACGTCAGCTCTATGGAAGAGCTGCGGGAGAGGGCCCTCGCCACCGGCCAGAAGCTCGGCTTCATCGCGAGCTCGGATCACCTGTCGACCTCCGCCGCCTACGCATGCGTGTGGGCGAGCGGCGTCGGCGCAGAGGCCGTTGATCGTCAACCGATCTTCGACGCGCTCCAGGCGCGGAGGTGCTACGGCGCGACGGCACGAATCGAACTCCGAGTGACCGCGAAGAGCGCAGAGGGCGGTGAGGCCCACTGGATGGGCTCTGACCTGCCAAGGGCCGAGGAGTTCGCCGTCTCCGTCGAGGCCCTCGGCACGGAGCCTTGGGACCGACTCGAGGTTTGGACACGCGAGGGTCTCACGACGACGGTCCGTGGGTCGTCCGAGCGGGAGTTCCAGATGACGCTGCCCTGGCGCCCCAGCCCTGACCGACCGGACTACCTCTTCGTGCGGCTGATCCAGGCCGACGGAGAGCGGGCGTGGTCGTCGCCGTTCTACGTAGGCTGGGATTCGGTGAGCCCGTCCAAGACACGGCAGGGCCCGGGAAGGTAGGGTCTCGCGCCAAACGCTCGACCTTGAGCGCCGGAGGAAAACCCATCTACCCGACCGCACTCACGCTCATTCTCTCCCTCGGTAGCCCCAACGCTCTTCTGGGCGCGCAGGCCGGCGGGGAAGCAGAGGGCGTCCTCCCCCCGTGGCTGAGCCTCGGACTGTCGACGATCGCCGAGGGAAACACCGTCGCGTCGGGAGGAGTGCGCAGGCGCGACTCGGGCCGGGTGCTGACGACCCTTGCGGCGGGCGTCGATCTCGCTGGCCTCCTCGACTCCGAAGGCGCGGGGACCGTCACCGTTGTGGCGCAGTCCATTCGGGGGGAGAGCGGCGGCAGCGCCGACTCGGGCGACAACCAGATCTACTCCAACCTGGAGACCGACGAGAACCGGGATGACATCATGGAGCTGTCCTACGAGCGGCTCTTCCCGGCCAGCGGCGCGCGACTGAGAGTCGGCAAGCTCGACGCGAACTCGGAGTTCGCCTACGTGGCTGCCGCGGGCGACTTCAGCCACAGCTCGGCCGGCTTCAGCCCGTCGATCTTCGTGTTCCCAAGCTACCCCGACCCAGCGACGTCGGTGAACCTCTTCGTGGACAGCTGGGCGCCTTGGTCGGACGCCACAGCGACCCTTGGCTACGGGCTCTACGACGGGTCCTTTGGGGTCGATGAGATCAGGACCGGTCGCCGCGGACCGTCCACCTTCTTCTCAAGCGATCTCTCCAACGACTTCCTGCACCTCCTGCAGTGGGAGGTCGTCACCGATCACGGCGGTGGCCAGGAGAGCCGAACCACGGTCGGTGCGTGGAAGCACACCGGCCTGTTCGAGCGCTTCGACGGCGGTCAAGAGGACGGCACCGAGGGAGTCTTTGCCACATGGGAGCGGTCCCTACCGCGCTCAGGCCTCGATGGGCACCACGTCTACATCTTTGCCCAGTACGGATGGGCCGACGACGCCGTGTCCCCTATCAGCGAGCACGCGGCCGCCGGTTTCGTCGTGGAAGCACCCTTCGTCCATCGGCCCCTCGACCGCGCCGGGCTCTACGCGTCCCTCGCGGACTTCACCGAGGCGGAGCAGCCAAGCCCCCCCCTCCAGTGAACTCGCGCTCGACGGCTACTACCGCATGCAGTGGTCCAACCGCATCTGGTTCCAGCCCGAGGTGCAGTGGATCGTCGACCCATCGGGCGAAGAGGACATCAGCGACGCCTTGGTCTTGGGCCTGCGCATCGGGCTTGAGTTCTGAGTCGAGGAGCGTCGCTCGAAAGCACAGAAGGACGCTGCCCGTTCGGACAGCGGCCTCCTTTTCTTTCAATCGAGCCGTTCGCCGAGCGGGATCACTCCGTCCAGGCGATGCCCACCGCGCTCGCCGCAGCGGAGGCGCCGGTCTCGATGTCCGACTCCAGCGAAAGACGCAGCTGAACGTAGCGCGATCCCGTGATCGTGCTGACATCAGCCCGCCAGTCCGAAGCGTTCGCAACGGCCGGGGAGATCGTGAAGGTCAGTCCCGGGTTCTCAAAGAGCTCACGGTGGCTCAGGCCGATCTGGTCGTCTTCGTTGTAGAAGTCGCCGTACAGGTCGAGGCCCATCGAGCTCTCTAGGTAGTCAACGACTCCGTTCTCGTCGCTATCGTTGTCATTCGCAGGGTTCCCTGAGTTGTCGTAGAGAATCCCCGTCGCGCCGCGCACGTCAACGGAAACCGCCGTGCCAAGCGCCTGCTCTTCTGGAACAGAGGCGAGGGGCTGCGTGAACTGTCGGCTGGGCGCAGAGGGTCCTACCTCAATCCAAACGGAGTGCGCGATGCTCTTGCGCACCACAAAGTCGACGGCACCGAGCATAAAGGTGTTGTCCCGCCCGAAGGTCGGTAGCCCCGGCGGGTTCGAGCCGAGGCTGAAGCCTCCGTTCGCCATCGTTTCACTGTCGGGGTCGACAACGATCGTCTGCCCGGACTGGTCGACGCCGCCCGAGCTGAACGCGCGGAAGTAGGGGCGCGAAGAACTGTTCACCGCCAGGTTCAAAACCCATGCGTTCTGGCCTGTGGCAAATGGGTCTGCGAAGACCGAGAAGTCCATCATCAGGGGCAGCCCGCTCGTCCGGATTTCGCCGGGAGGGAAGTACTTGACGGGCGTATTCGGGAGGCCGAGGGCCTGAAGGTAGGCCGGACTATCGACTCCGCCGTTCAAGATCCCGCTGCGCTGGCGCTTCGTCGTGTCACGCCAAGTGAACGTTCGCGTCGGCTCTCCCGTCACCCGGTTCATGGGGAACGGCATGAGCTTGGTACCCGAGGGCGCGGTCGTCAGGTTCCCGGGCAAGATGGCGTACCCCAGCTGGCGCGGATGCACCACCTCTTGGGTCTCCTCCTCCAGCACGTTCACCGCAAAGGCGGGTCGCATCCCGGAATTCGGGAACTGGGGGAAGAGGCTATCCGGGTCGATCAACTCGTCCGGTGAGAAGCGTGCGTGCGAGAGCTTGATCTCGTAGGAAGAGAAGCTGTCCTGCACCACGTTGCCAGCGGCGGGCGCCCAGTAAAGACCCTCCACATCGATGTTGATCGTCGTCGGGTCGGTCAGCCCGAACCCCATGTCAGAGT
>CALHGQ010000523.1 GCA_938030175.1 uncultured bacterium
CACCTCCTGCGCATCAGCCTCCCCGCCCCCATCGGCACCACAGGTCACAAGGATCAGATCGGATCGACTGTGAGATGCCTTTACGAGGGCGCCCACATCACCAAGCGCATGACCGAGGTCGAGCCAGGACGCGTCCTCGCCTTCGAGATCATCGAGCAATCCGGCATCGAGGACCGCTCGGTGGCCCTGCGCCGCGGCGCCTTCCGTTTCGAACCGCTCTCCGGTGGCCGAACTCGCGTAACGCTGTCCTCAACCTACGAGCCACTCCTCGACGCTCGACTCCTGTGGCGTCCTATCGAACGCACGGTCTGTCGAGAGCTGCATCGCCACATCCTGAACGGCATGGAAGCGCAGACGCAGACGCACGAACGGGACCCCTCACTGGCAATCGCCAAGTGAATGCAGGAGCGTGGGTGCTCACACCCTAGGGTCCCCAAGGAACGGATCTGCCGGAGCTCTTACCGTCCCGCCTGATCCCAGCTGGGAATGATCGTCCCCTGGGCCTCTTTGCCCTCGAGGTTCTGACCCCGAAGCGACGCCACGTAGGCGGAGACGAGCACCATTTCGTTCTTGGAAAGACGGCCTTCCCACGCGGGCATGCCCGCCGCCACCGCCCCTGTCACGAGCAACGCGGGGATGTCCGTCAGCTTCTTGATCCTGAGATAGCTATCGTCGGTGAGGTTCGGCCCGGAAAGTCCCATGCCGCCGCGGGCATGGCACGTGGCGCAATGCACGTTGAAGAGGCCCATCCCGACGCTCAGCCACTTCTCCTTTGCGGGGTCGGTGAAGAAGCTCGTGATCGTCCCGTAGTCAGGCTCAAGCCGGCCGATCTCGGCGAACTGGCGCTCGATCTCCGCGGCTTCCGCACGCTCGTACTCGGACTGGGCGCTGGCCCAATCGGGCCAAGCGAAGCTCAAGAAGAGGTAGCTCGCCGCGAAGAAGAGACCGGCGCCAAAAAGCCGGGCCCACGACCGTGGGATCGGCGCCCCTGCGATTTGGATCCCGTCGAACTCATCGACGGGCTCCTGCAAGCTCGGATCCTGATTCATCACCGAGCCCCCCGCGCCACTTCCGTATCCGCGTTCGCCGCAGGCACCTCGGGTTCCTTGAATCGGTCTACGCCCAAGCGCTGGAGGTAGGCCACCAGCGCGATCCCTTGGCGATCCGCCAGGTCCATCACACGGCCCCGGCCGTCGCGGTATGGCTCATCGCCGTTCTGCGCCACAAACACCTCCGCTAGGTCGGCCGCCTGCGCCTCGGCATGGGCGGCGGCGCCCGAAACGTCGACCTCGGTGTAGTGCTCCCCGAGCAACCGCAGTGCGCCCATGCGCGCGGCGAGCGAGCTGAGGTCGAGCGGAGCTTCCATCGTCGCGGCGTAAGCGGGCATGGTCGAGCCTGGTACGGACTCCGCCGGATTCGCGAGGTGCTGGACTAACCATTGCGTCGACCGCCGGCCGCCTTGGCGCGCGAGGTCCGGGCCGATGCGGCGCGTGCCCCACTGGCTTGGGTAGTCGAAGGCGAACTCAAAGGGCTCGCTAAACGCGTCGTAGCGCTTGGTCTCTGCCCAGAGCCGCCGCACGACCTGGGAGTGGCACTGGGCGCATCCTTCGCTGACGTAGACCTCGCGCCCGAGGAGTTCGAGCGGCGTGTAGGGCGTGATCGGCCCGTGGCTCGCGGCGAGGTTCGCAGCGGAAACTCCGGCGGAGCCTACCGTTGACCCAGGGA
Organism: uncultured bacterium; assembly: GCA_938030175.1. Classification (GTDB taxonomy): domain Bacteria; phylum Planctomycetota; class UBA1135; order UBA1135; genus Saltatorellus. The sequence goes on from CALHGQ010000523.1 coordinate 1,726, forward strand.
GCCAACCGGGCGCGAGCTGCACCGCGGACGGGAGCGCGACGGCCACCGCGGCCCAGGCCGCAAAGCGCAGCGGCTGCCGCTCGCCGCGCCGGTGCCACCAAAGCGTACTGAACACCTCCCACTTCTTGGCGGTCTCCAGGACCGCCGTCAGCGTCGGCTCGGGCCTCGTCTCCATCGGCTCGGTGGCCGGGGGTGGCTCAGCCGGGTGAACTTCCAGCTCGTACGTGGCCGGACGCGTTTTCCAAGTGAGGAAGACGTTGTACGCACCGATCAACGTTCCGATCATGAGCAGGCCGCTACCTGCCACCCGGAGCAGATGGAACGGCTCCATGCGTTCGACCGTCTCGATGAACTCCGGATAGAGCAGCTGGCCGTCGGGTGAAAGCGCCTGCAGCATGCCGCTTTGCGCAAAGCCCGCGGCGTACGTCGAAACGGCCGTGAGCAGCATGCCGGCTGTTGCGAACCAAAGGTGCCGCGTGGCGAGAGCTTGACTGTGGAGCGGTGCCTGGAAGACCCGAGGAGCCATCCAGTAGAGAACGCCGAAGACCATCAGGAGCCCCCAGCCAAGCGCGCCGGCCTGCATCCCCTGGGCGCTCCAGTCGGTGAACCCCAAGTGGACGTGGAACCAGCGCAGGGAGAAGAGAGACTGCTCCAGCGCCGTGAGGCCAAAGAGCAGCAGCGCCACGACGAAAAACTTGAGCGCCGGCTCCGCCGCGAGCTTCTCCCGCGCGCCGCGCAGGGAGAGAAGACCGTTGAACACTCCAGCCAACAACGGAAGGAGAGCCAAGGTGCCGAACAAGAGCCCCATCGTCGACGCCCATTCGGGCAGCGGCGTGTAGTGGGACGGATGGGAACCGGCCAAGATCGCGGCGGGAATCCACAGCCAAAGGTGCACCACCGACAGCCGATACGAGTGCACCGGTCGACCCGCCGCTTTCGGCAGGAAGTAGTACATCATCCCGATGACTGGCACGGCGACGAAGAAGGTCGCCACTCCGTTCGCATGCCAGCGCTGGAGCAGGACGTCACGTACACCGCCGAACGCGGGGTAGCTGTCCCAAAGGCCCACCGGCAGCGCAAGGTTGCCAACCAAGTGAAAGATGCCAAAGGCAACGATCGCGGCGCTGTAGAACCAGAGTGCGATGTAGAGGCGGCGCTCGCTTCGCCGGATCAGCGTGCCGAAGAAGTTGAGCGCAAAGATCAGCCAGAGCGCAGCAAGCGCGAGGTCAACGGGCCATTCGAACTCGGCGAGCTCTCGCCCTTGGCGGACACCGAGAAGGAGCGACGCGGCTCCGGCGATGAGCATCGCCTGCCAGCCCCAGAAGTGCAGAGCAGACAGGCTCCGCGAATACATGGGCGACTTACAGAGCCGCGGCGTCGAGTAGTAGACGCCGCAGAACACAGCGTTCCCCACGAGCCCAAAGACCGCGAGGTGGTTCGACAGCGGCTGGAGGTACCCATGGTTCAGCCAGGGGAGATCCCCCCCAAGGCTCGGCCAGCGCAGTCGCAGCGCGGCGGCCAGCGCGATCAAAATCGCAAAGAGAGCCCAGCTGTACGTCGCCCAAAGGAAGCGACGAACGATGGACTCGTCGTACGAAAAGTGGGATGGCATGGGTCGGGTCAGGCGCAGCAGCGCCGCAACAGGTTACGGAGCTGGACGACGGCCTGCCGGGACCGTTGCTACCCGCGATCACGAACCCAATCGCGCACGGCGTATTGGGCACGATCGAGGTGGTTCCAGCGCGGCAGTGCTGGCTTTGTCGCAGCGGGGGCAGCGGCGGCGGGTACCGCCGGGGACAGCGCAGGAGCGGGCGCCGCGGTGGGTTGGATCGGACGGGAGGAAACGGTGTCTGTCGACTGACAGGCACCCAGGAGGAGCGCAAGGCTGAGGAGAGTGACCTTCATAGTGAAAACCTACCCCAGCGGCGGCAGGAAGGCGGAAGTGCCCCAATTTCCTTAAGTGAGAACCCTCAGCGCTCGATGCAGGACGGGAAGAGACCGCTGGCCCTCGCCAGGGCCCGCTGATGACGCTGAATCGCTAATCCTCACAAAAATGACCTCCCCGACCCACCTGGCGCGACTCGTCCTGCTCACCGCCGCGGCGGGCTCACTGATGAGCCAACGAGCCGCCGCCCAAAGCCCCGTTCCAGCTTCCTACCGGCTCCCGCGAGCCCCGCTGCCCGGCGCCACAACCGGAAGCCAGGAAGCCGAGGTCGACGCCGCCGAGGCCGCCTCGGATGAGTCCGAATCGTGGAAGCTCTTCGACGGCATCCTGAAGGACACCGGCGTCGAGGCCGGCGGCTGGCTCTCCCTCGGCTGGCACGGCGACTCGAACGACCTCTTCAACTCCAACCCCGACCGTATCAACGTTCACCAGGCCTGGCTCTTCGCAGAGAAGGTGGCCACGTCAGAGAACGGAGAGCTCGGATTCGGCTTCCGCCTCGATGCCCTGTACGGAACCGACGCGGGCGACACCGTGTCCTTTGGCAACGGCGTCGATAGCTCTGGCGATGGCCGCGGCTGGGACGCCGGGTCGAACTTCCAGCGGGGCAGCGGCTACGGCTTTGCCCTTCCGCAGGCCTACGTGGAGGCCGCCAGCGGCGACTGGTCCGTCAAGGCCGGCCACTTCTACACGCTCATTGGCTATGAGGTCGTCGGCGCCCCCGGCAACTTCTTCTACAGCCACGCCATCACGATGTACAACAGCGAGCCCTTCACCCACACGGGTGTCCTGGCGAGCTACGCGGCGTCGGACGACACCACGTACTACGGCGGTTGGACCGCGGGCTGGGACACAGGCTTCGAGCAGTTCGCGGAAGGCAGCAACTTCCTCGGCGGTGTCTCCACCAGCGTCAGCGACGACGTCGCCCTCGCCTACATGACCACCATCGGCGACTTTGGTGCCCGCGGCAGCGAAGGCTTCATGCAGTCCGTCATCTTCGACGTGGCTCTCGCAGACGACCTGAACTACGTCGTGCAATCCGACCTCCTCCACGTCGGCAGCACAGGAGAAGACCACATCGGCATCAACCAGTACCTCTTCTACACCGTCGACGACCAGCTCAGCCTGGGCGGCCGCTTCGAGTGGTGGAAGAGCGACGCGATCACCGGCTATGCGCCCCACGGCGGCACGGCACCGACGAGTGGCTCCGTCTCTCACTTCGAAGCCACTTTCGGCGCTAACTACCTCCTCGCGCCCAACATCATGCTGCGCCCGGAGTACCGCTACGACTGGTCCGAGGGCGCCGACTACAACCAGGGCATCCTCGGCTTCGACCTAGTCGCCACCTTCTAAGCACAGCCGCGGCTCTGTGGGCCGCGGTCAGTCTCTCGGGGTTACCGACGCGTACGCGCACATCTCGTGCGCGTGCGCGTCTTTCCGTTGAGCAAGAGACTCACGAAGACAGCTGAACCGCTTCTAAATGAGGGACGCCAGTGGTCATCGCGGCGGGCCAATCGAGGCCCCGCTGGAGGACGCGTATCGCGCGCATCGGGCCTGCGTGACCCACGAGGAGATGCCGCTTCGACAGGTCGAGCTCGTCGATCCATGCGCCGACACGACGCTG
>CALHGQ010000524.1 GCA_938030175.1 uncultured bacterium
CCCTGGGTCCAGCCGCTCAGCTCTTCCGGCTCCATGCCGCGGAACCAGATCGAGGCGAGCAGAGCGACCTGCTCTGGCTCTCCGACCTCGCCCGACGCCACGCCCCGCAGGAAGGCCAAGGACTGCTCGGGGGTCAGAGCGCCGCCGTCCCGCTTGGCCTGCAGGATCTCCTTCAGCTGCGCGCCGGTCAAAGGCTCTGCGCTCACTTGACGATCTCTTTCAGGAACGACGTTCCAGCGCCCGCGAAGGGGACGTTGAGCGCATGGGCCACCGTGGCGCCGATGTCGGCAAACGTCGTGCGGGTCCCGAGGTCGTAGCCGCTCTTCACGTGGGTGCCAAACGCAAGGATCGGGACGTACTCGCGGGTGTGGTCGGTGTGCTGCTGGTTCGTTGGATCGTTGCCGTGGTCCGCGGTGATGAGGAACAGGTCATCGTCCCTGCGATCGAACTCAAGCTCGCCTAGGGCCTTGTCGAACTCCTCGATGCAGCCCTTGTAGCCCGCGGGATCCCGGCGATGGCCGAAGAGCATGTCGAAGTCCACGAGGTTCACAAAGACAAAGCCGGTCGCCTGCTCGCGCACGCACTCGTGGGTGCGCACCATGCCGTTCGCGTTGCCGTTGGTATGCACCGAGCGCGTCAGCCCTTGCTGGGCGAAGATGTCGCCGATCTTGCCGACGCCGACGACGGGGACGCCGTGCTTCTTGAGCGCGTCCAAGAGCGTCGGGCGCGGCGGCTTCAGCGAGAAGTCGCGTCGGTTGTAGGTGCGCTTGAACTTGGTCGGCATGTCCGCCTTCGCATCGATGAAGGGACGGGAGATGATCCGCGCGATCCCTAGCTCGACGGTGTGGCGACGGGCGATGCGGCAGAGCTTGCGCAGCCGCTTGCGGCCGAAGTGCTTCTCGTGCGCTGCGATCTGCATGACGGAATCAGCGCTCGTGTAGACGATGGGCTTGCCCGTGTCGATGCTCTCTTGCCCGAGGCGCTCGATGATCTCGGTGCCCGATGCGGGCTCGTTCCCGAGCCACCCGTCGATCTCTCCTTCCTCGGCGATCGCCGCGAGCAGCTCGTCGGAAAAGCCGTCGGGGAAGACAGGGAACGCGCGGTCCAGCGGAACGCCTGCCATCTCCCAGTGACCGGTCGTGGTGTCCTTGCCCGCGCTGACCTCGGCCAACCGGCCAAAGGCGCCCTCGGGAATCACCGCGGCGGGAAAGGACTCGACCCCGGTGATGTTGCCAAAGCCAAGCGACAAGAGCCGCGGCGCGTTGGGCGCACCCACCGTCTGGCAGATGTGATCCAGGGTGTGCGATCCAGCATCACCGCCGGTCGCCAAGTCCCCGAACTCGTGGGCGTCGGGCATGGCGCCGACACCGAGCGAGTCGAGCACGATCAGGAACACGCGCTGGAATTCGCGAACGTCGCCCGCCTCAGCGTGCAGCTTGGCCTGGGCGTCGACTTCAGCCTCGGCGGACTCCCGCAGGGACGACGCGCGCTTGGGGCGGGGACGGGGCTTCACTCTTCCTCGTCGTCTTCTTGATTCGCTTCGACGCCCTTTTCGATCAGGCGCTCGATCTCTTCTTCCATCTCGTCGACCCACTCCTCGCCGAAGTCGCGCTCGAGAAGGTCGCGCTCACTGAACTCCCAGCGCCCGGTGCGCGGGTCGAAGTCAAACTGGTAGTCGTGCTCGCTGCCGTCGTCCTCCGTGACGACGACCTGGACGATGTTGCTGCTGGAATCGAGCTCGGCGGTGTAGGAAGCCATGGGTCTTGAGTGCAGTTCCGGGCGCTGCGGCCCGGCATTTTCGCAGAGAGAGAGAGGACGGTGCGCGATGAAGCGCTGGGAGAGGATAGGCCGGACGGCGGGGACCGCAAGGACCAGGGTCGGTTGAGTCTCTCATGAGACCCCGCGGATTGGGCACGCGGGCCCCAATATGTGAGATCGGTCGCCCTCCATTTCAGCGATCAGGGGATTGGAGAGACGCATTTCGGCCCCGCGGCGCCGTTTCCCGCGACGACCGATGCGTCACCGTCGCGTCAGACCAAGCGCTTATCTGGGGAAGAGAAGCGGAATCGAGCGTCGCAGGCGTAGCTGCCTGCGAGAGAATCGGCTTGGAAAGAAGCCCCATGGTGGCCATGGGGCAGGTCAATGGCGCAACGCCGCAGACAAGTCTCGCTTGGGTGCTCGACTGCGACTGTACGTGGCCTCCAGTCTTGGGACAAGGACGGCCGAAAGGGCTCGGGTCGATGGACGCTTGAGAGAGAGCGACGCTTCCTCTAGGTGTGGAGACCTAGTGCCAAGGAAAGTTCGCTGTACGCCCTCAGTCGCTCTTGGCCTTCTCGATCAGCGGGTTGGCGAGGGGCATCTGCGCATCGACCTTTCCCTGCCAGCGCTCAAACTCCGCGGCGAGCTCGGCGGCGATCTCTGGGTGCGCCTCGGAGCACTCGTTCGCCTCGCCGATGTCTCGGTCGAGATGGTAAAGCTGGGTCTCCATCCGTTCGGGGCCCGGCAGGTATCGCGCGATCCACTTCCACGCGCCGCGGCGCACCGCGCCGCCGGGGAAGCCCCCTTGGTTGCCGTAGTGCGGGTAGTGCCAGAAGAGCGGGCGAGCCTCTAGTTCGGCGATGGACTCGGCGTTGGAGTCGCGCAGCACCGGAAGGAGGTCGCGGCCATCGAGCTCCACGTCCGCGGGCGCGCCGACTCCGGTCGCCGACAGGATCGTCGGGAAGAAGTCTACGGACTGCATGGGGACATCGAGGGTCCCGCCAGCCGGGATCTCGCCAGGCCAGCGCACGACGCAGGGTTCACGAACACCGCCCTCAAAGAGCCAGCCTTTGCCACCGCGGAGCGGCAGGTTCGACGTCGGGTGCCCCTCGCTCGTGGACAGTCCTCCGTTGTCGGAGAAGAACACGACGATCGTGTTGTCCGCCTGGCCGGATTCATCGAGGACCCGGAGAACTTCGCCAGCGGCCTCATCCATGGCCTCCACCATGGCGGCGTAGACCGCGTGCTCTTGGACCTGGCGCACCTTGCGCTGCCCCTCCTTGCCCCACTCGGCCTGGAGGCCCAGCTCCTCGCGCTTCTTCTCGTACTTCTCGACGAGGTCAGCGCGGCCCATCAGGGGAGTATGCACCGAGTAGAAGCTGAGGTAGCAAAGCCAGGGCCCATCGCGCTCGGCCGTGATAAAGGCCGACGCTTCCTCGGCGAGGCGCGCGGGAAGATGGTCGCCCTCTTCCGACTCCAGATTCGGCATGCCGAAGGGATGGAAGTAGCGACCAGGTCCATAGGGCCCACCGCGGTGATGGCCCGCGACGTTCACGTCGAAGCCCTGGGTCTCGGGCTCGAACCCGTCGCCACCAAGGTGCCACTTGCCCGCGAAGAACGTGTCGTAGCCTGCGGAACCGAGGGCCTCGGCCAGCGTGATCTCCGACTGGGGCAGGTGGTTGATGTAGGCAGCGGGCAGGAGCGGCTGCTTTTGGAACCAACCGAGGCGCTTCGCACCCTCACGTCCCGCCGCCAAAACCGCATCCGGCTGCGGCGCGCCAAAGAAGTCCGTGGTGTCCAGGCGAGCTGGATGGCGCCCCGTGAGGATGCTCGCCCGCGTTGGGCTACAAACAGGACACGCCGCATACGCCGAGGTCAGCCGCACGCCGCCTTCGCGGAGGCGATCGAGGTTCGGCGTTTCGTAGAACGTGTCGGGGTTCTGAAAGCCCACGTCCATCCAACCAAGGTCATCGGCGAGGAGAAAGAGAACGTTCGGACGCGACTCGGAGTCCGGTGCCGGAACCTCCTGAATCGGAGGAGCCTGGGCGAAGGCACAAAAAAAGAGCGAAGTCCACATAGGGTCCCAGGCTAACGTAAGGGGATGGTCGACATCACCAAGATCGTGACGCACCCCGGTGGAGCGCACAAAGACGAGCTTCTCGCCACCTGCGTGCTCATCGCCAAACACAGCTGCCCCATCTCGCGACGCAACCCGACCGACGCCGACCTGGCCGATCCCGGCACCGCGGTCCTCGACATCGGTGGCGTCCATGATCCCTCGCTCAGCAACTTCGACCACCACCACTTCCCCCGCGAGCACCCGCCCACGTGCACGCTCAGCCTCGTGCTCGCCGACCTCGGACTCTACGAGGACGCGAAGCAGTTCTGCGATTGGCTCGAACCCGCCGAGTGGTTCGACTCCCGCGGCCCGAACACTACGGCCGAATGGCTCGGGGTCCCGCGCCGCGCGATCTCCCAGCTCAACTCCCCCATCGACATCACGCTTCTGCGCCGCTTCGCCGCCGAGTCCGACCTCACGCCCGGCAACACCCTCTACGAGTACATGCGCTTCGTTGGCCAGGACCTCCTGGACTTCCTGCGCATGGTGCGCGAGGGCATCGAGCTCGTGGGCGAGAAGAGCCAGCGCTGGTCCGTGGCCGCAGGCGACGACACCATCGAAACGATCTTCCTCCCGCGGGACGACACGATGATCGACGAACCCTCGGGTAGCATCGCGCGCTTCATCCGCGCGAAGGGCCTCGAGGACGAGATCGGCGCCACCGCCTACCCCGACCGCCGCGGTAAGGGCTACGGCCTCAGCCGCTACGAGGACGACCCCAGGCTCGACTTCTCCCAGCTCGACGGCGAGCCCGACGTGCACTTCGCCCACAAGAGCGGCTTCATGTGCAAGACAACGGCGACCGAGCCGGAGCGCCTGCAAGAACTGATCCGCGGCGCCGTTCGCTGAGCGCGCAGCGCTCGCCCCGCGAGAGCGGCTCGACGCTTCCTACGAAAGGGGCCGAAAGCCCGTGGCGTGCTTGTTGGCTTCCGCGGTGAATGCGTCCGGATGAGTGATGGCCGCCAGGATTTCAGCGGACTCCACCAGGCGTGGTCCGGGGCGATTGAAGAATGCGTTGCCGTCGGCGACGAAGATGCGGGCGCTCTCGGTGGCGGGCCAGGGCATGGCGGCCATCAGTTCGCGCAGCGTATCGATCTCTCGGTCCGTGCGCGCGAGGTCAAAGCCGCAGGGCTTGATGAGGACGACGTCGGGGCGGAGCTCTGCGAGCTGGTCGCGGTCTAGGGTGGGAGCGTGCTCGCCCGGCTTGGTGACGAGCGCTTCCCCGCCCGCGATCTCCACAAGCTCCGGCATCCACGTGCCGCCGATCATGACCGGGTCGATCCACTCGATGGTCAAGACCTTGGGGCGGACGCCTCCGCTTGCCTCGACGGCGACCTCGGCGCGCTGGGCGAGGTCGCGGCAGCGCGCGCGCAGGCCGTCGGCCACGCGCCGTCCCTCGTCGGCCCGACCAAGCGCCGCTGCGACGCGCTCGACGTCGCCGAACACCCCGTGCGCTTCGCCGAGGTCATCGAGCCGGGTCGGCTTCAAGCTCACGAGCTTGACGTCCTTCTTGGCGATCGCGTCGAGTGCGATCTCCACGTCGCGGATCGACACCGCGCACACGTCGCACAGGTCCTGGGTGAGCACCACGTCCGGGCGCGCTTCCTCAAGTCCGCTCGCATCGACGTCGTAGACCGCCAGCGCATCCCGCAGGGTCCGGCGCACGTCCCGGTCGATGTCCGCCGAGAGCTGGTCGATGTTGATCTTCGACGAAGTCAGGACGGGGCGCGTCTCGACCCCGGGCGGATAGTCGCACTCGTGGCTGATTCCAACGAGCTCATCCAAGGCGCCAAGGGATTCAACGATCTCAGTCGAACTGGGGAGGAGGCTGACGATTCGCATGGGCGCACTTCATCCGCTCGACCGCGCCGTGTCTATGACGGACCCGGGGATCGCTCGGGAGAAGCGCAGGACCTCAGCGCGGCTCGGGCGCTTGGCCCCCGAGGCCCCGGGTGATCTGGATCTCTTGGGTCGCCCCCTGGCGGAGCGTGACCTTGAGAACGCTGATTCGCCCGCGGAGGTCATGGACGATGCTTGCGTCCTCGGGTCCGCCCGCGTCGAGGGACCAGATGCCCGCTAGCTGAATCTCGGCCGAATGACTTCGGCTGACGCCCCAGCTCTCGTTATCGCCGCCGCTCTCGTGATCGATCAGGTCGAGGTCGGGGTCGACGACCGAGATACGGCGGTGGTCCGAGTCCCCGTGGTGAACTCTCAAGATCAGGGGGCGTGAGACCTGTTGAACGACGTCGACGTCAACCGGGTTCGCTTCATCGAAGACGACGATCCCGGTGGCCGCCTGCGCACGGTCGATGACGGCGTGGCACTCCGGGGTCGAACGAACGATCTCCACCGGCGCGTCGGGCGCTTCCATCGTCGCAGCGAAGCTCTCCATGCCCGCCGGCGTCTCGTTCGGTCGCTGAATGTAGGCGTAGGACCCGCCGCTTGGGGACGAGCCGTGACGGAGCCACCCGTGAGCGAACGAGCCCGTGTCGTCCTCGGCGTCGAGCCAGTCGGGGTGCGTCTGCGTCTGCCTTCGAAGCGAAAGCGCCGATCCCGCAGGAACCCAGAACCCCGTGGAGTCCGCGTCCACGAGCCAGGTCGGCTCCGTGAGCAAGCGGTCGTCGCTTGAGGAAAGTCCTGTGACCGGGACCGTCGAGCCATCGAACGTCGCATCGTCCGAGCTAACGCGGCCCTGGTAGAGCGTGGTCACGGTCTCAGCGCCCGCGAGCGAGTTGGTGATCCCGCTGCCGACGCAAACGAGCATGCCCGGCAAGAAGTGCCAGCTCTTGCGCGCGCGGAAGCTGCTCAGTCCGTTCGCAACGGATCCCCTGAGCGACATCGTGAAGACACCGTCGTTGCCGTCCTGCAGGCCGCCGACGAAGCGCTCCGGCGACCAGTAGCGCTTGTACTCGACGTTGCGGAACGCATCGAACGCCGGCGCGATGACCGTGGTGGCGCCCGGCAGTCGTCGCCAATCGAATCCCTGATGCCTCAGGTTGGTGTCGACTTTGAGGACTCCATAGCGCAGCCAGGTCTGCCGCGTGGTCTCCAGCATGCCGTAGCCGTAGAAGCTGATCCACGGGTCGTCTGACTCCCGCGCGTACTGGAACCGGCTGTAACCTTTAACCGAGACCATCCAGTTAGGGCCACGGTGCACGGCGAATGCGCCGTAGGGCCAGATGTGGGCTCCAGGCTCTTGGGATTCGGCGCTGAAGCCCTGGGCATCCAGCTGGTCGAGCGCGAAGGTCGCGAACGGCGACTCGACCTTGTCGCCAAGGGGATACTCGGCCCGCAGCCTCAGGGCGATGGCGGCGGCACCTTCGTCAACGGGCGCTGAGCGATCGGGGCTGCCCGCCAGCGCGCACCATGCGTAGCGGTCGATGTCAGCCTGGCTGTTGCCGCCATAGCGATAGGGATCGCCGCCTTTGCCGCTCAGGTGATTGGGGGCGATGCCGCGGAAGCTGAACGTATCCTGGCGCTGAACCGCGCCCGAGACCCGCCGGTGGGCGTCCTCTGAGAGCGCGAACGGCGACGAGGCGAGCACGTACAGAAGCTCCGCTGAGCGCGCCAACCAGTCGTCGTGGTACTGGAAGACCCAGCCCCAGTGATGGAAGGCCAGCCCGTCGGGGCGCAGGCCATCCATGGTCCCTGGCGCGAGACCAAAGGCGAAGTCCGACAGGTAGCGGGAGCAGTTGTGGAGATCGCGGACCGCAACGGCATCGTCTTCTTCGATCGCGCACAGCATGGGGAGCTGACGGCCGATGATCCGAAGGAAGTCGACGTCCTCGCCCACCTCGCCGTCGCGCCAGCTTCGGGACGGGTACTCGTAGCCGAAGCCGTTGATGCCCGTCCGCGCGAAGTAGCTGTGGTCGAGGCGAATCCGGTCGAAGCCGAGCCGGGATCGATAGCGGGCCAAGAGGTCATCGGTCAGGTCCCCCGCCGCCCGCAGGGGCTCACGCATGAGCCAGATCGCCGGGAGGTGATAGAAACCTCCCGCCCATCGATCGGGGACTCCGCCCACGGCCTCGGAGTATCCGAGCATGATGCGGAAGTACCGGAGGAGCTGGGCCCTTTGATCCGCGTCGAGGGTCGTTCGGTAGGCCTGGGCCACTTCGAACATGGTCCGACCGAAGATGTTCTCGTCCGGCATCCAGTCGAGCGCCGACTCGTAGACCGTCGGGTTCCTCCCCTTCCACCCACTCGGTCCGCCGGCTGAGCGAATGTTCCACGACTCGGCGCTCGTCACGAGCTGGTCGATGAGCTCAGCGGGGTGCGCGGCGACGGTGGTGTAGGGAGCGACGCCAAGGATCTCGTCGAACCGTTCCCGAACCTTTGTCAACCCCTGGACCTCCGCGAGGCTCGGTGCAGCGGGCGCCACGGGCTCGGCGTGTTCGATCGGGGGCTCGATCCGGTCGAAGTCGAGCTGCGCCTCGGCCACCCGGGCGTCGGCCCCAACGAAGATCTGGCCGACGTAGAGGCGACTCGGTCCCGCGGTGAGCGGGGTGATTCGAATCGCGTGGGGCAAGTTTGGCATCACCCCCGTCACCTGAGCATCGGCAGGAACGCGAAGCTCGTAGCGCGCAACGTCGCGATCCGAGAAGAACTCCAGTCGCGTCCAGACGGGCTCGTCCAACAGGACCTCGAACGTGATGGGCGTGACGCCTGAGCGGAACACTTCCACGCGAACGGCATCGCCCGGCGCAGCGCCTGGGGCATGGAACGCGCCAAAGAGCGTCGCGCCGAACTTGAGCGTCTCGCCGATATGCGGATACGGCAGCGTGATCGATCCAGCTCCGTCGTGATCGAAGGCGATCGCGCGCTCGCCGACAAACGCGGCTTGGTTGGTCAAGTGGGCCTCACCACCCTCGGTGATCACGGCCGCAAGGGAGACGGCGTCCCAGTGCTGCCAGGCCACTCCCGCGTCGAGCGCAATGTGCTCGTACCTCGACGACGGGTTAGGTTGGTCAAGTCCTTGCGCGACGCTCGGGCTCGATGCGGTCGCGGAAGGCGTGAAGAGGGCCAGGAAGAGAGCCAGAAAGGACAGCGCGATCATGACTCCATGATAGGCCGAGACGCCGAGGGCCACCAGCGGGTGCGGCAGCGAGCAACACCTTCGTGCCACGCAGACGCGCCCCGAAATGCAAGGCGCGCGCCGGGGTCAGCAACACCGGCTTGCGGGCTCAATGCGACACATGGCCGACCACTACCGTAGCTCTATCGCCACGCTGGATTCCGACGAGAGAACGTCAAACTCAGCGGAGCGACCGTCGGGGGCGACGGCCCGATAGCGACCGGGCGCAAGATAGAGGACGGCTGTCCCCGCCCCGTCGAGTTCCAGCAGGTGGCCGTGCTGACCGGTGCTCGCCTCAACGTCTGCGCGAGACACCAAGATCACCTCGGCGTCCTCGGATGCAGCGAACCTCAGCTCGACGCGACTGCCGTCGTTCGTGGCGTGGAACGTGATCGACGACGATCCCGGCCCCACGCGGAAGGGCTCCTCAAGTCGCGCCAACTCCGACGAGCTAAACCCGACTCGGTAGGCGCCTTGGGGCAAGAGCAACTCGACGCCGAACGGCTCCACCAACCCTGACGTCGACGATGACTCTGCCGCAGCGGCATGCCACGCACCCTCGATGTCGAAGGGAATCGTGGCGCCGCGCCCGGAGAGCAGCTTAACGCCCATGAGCGGCCACACGCATCCGCATGGCCGCAAGGTGAACGCCGTCGACGACGGTGCCGACGCGTCGATTTCCAACGTAGAAGGTCCGGCTCCGATCTCGACGGGAGCCATTCCTATTCGCCGCCCCGAACTCCACCAGAACTCGAACCTCCCGGGCGGCAGATGCTCTAGATCGATCCCCTCCGCCAGCTCAGCGGTGGACGTGGTGCCGCTTCTCACGAACGGTCTGCCCGAGTCTGCATCGACGCGAGAGAGTGCGAACCGGACTTCCCCTTCCACTGCGCTATCTTCTGCGCCATCTTCGATGCCGTCGGCACCGTCCAAGGTGACGACCCGAAGTGCGCCATCGGGAAGCCTGAGCGTCAGCTCGACTGGCCCGGCCGAGGGATCTTCGGGAACTTGAACGGACGTTTCCAGGAGCGCTTCTTTCCCGCGAAGAACCACCAGCTGAAGCGTGGGTCCAGCGAGGGCGGGAACGCTGGCGAGAGCGTCGTGGAACGGCACTTCGATGGTTGCGGAACCCGACTTGTAGCGCCCGGTGGCCCGCAGCCTCAGGTCATCCCCCCCCGCGGCGCTGCCCGCGATTCGAGCGAGTAGAACAGTGACCGAATCATCCCACACGCTGAGCACGGGCGACTCTCCGTCTCCGAGCTCGACCACCTGGTCGTGGAATGTGAAGTAGGGCGCCGATCCCCCAGAAGGTGCAAGGGTCGCCTCGGAGTGGTCGGAGGCGCTGGAGCTGCTCGCCGTCGTATCAGTCCTCGACTCCTCGGCGCGATGGGCGCTGCCGCTCACGCGATACATCCCTGGCGCAAGATCCGCCACGAGCGTTTCAGAGCTCCCCGCGTCGATCATGCCCGCACGCTGGAAGTTCATGACCATGTCCGAGATCACGAACACAACGACCGATGAGCGATCCACGTCCCCCCGTTCGATCGTGAGCGGCGCGGGTCGCGCCAACTCGATCGTCGTCTGGCCGAGCTCGGGTGTCCAGTCCATCATGTGTTCAGCCGTTGCATGGCCCTCGTGGGAGAGCTCAATGAACACAAAGGGCTGCTGCACGCTGCCAAGGTCGAGCTGGGCCGCACCGTCTTCGTCGGTCGTCGTCGACTGTCCGAACGAGTCTTCGTACTGAGCGGCCTCCAGCGCCTCTTGACCGACCTCTTCGAGGCCCATGGAAACCATGTAGGTGGGACTCACCGCGCCTGGCTCCGCAAGCGTGACGCCCTGGCTCGCCGTGTCTCCCGGGTCGGTGTCGCCCTCTGACGCCTTGGCCGAATCTGTGTCGCCGTCCGTGTCTGTAGCATCCTCCGCCATTCCGAAGTCGAGCGCACCGATGACGTGGTAGTTGACCTTGACCCCCGCGATGGGCCGGCCGGAGGCCGCATCCACTATGCGCAGCGCCGCCGTCTGGGCCTCGTTCGCCTCGGAGCCAGTCGCGTCGTCTTCATCAGCCAGAAGCGGTGACGCAGCGGCGCCTCCCTCGAGCGACACCCGCGGCTCACCGGCCAATGATGTCGCCATGTCGGACACCGGGGCAGGTTCCCCAGCGCTCTCAACCTTGAGCGGGGCCGCGATCGGCATGCTCGGTCCCAACGTCAGCATCGGAACCGTCTTGGGGGTCCGCGTGGCCTCGGTCTTCGGCATGAAGCCCAGGACAACGAGCGCGATGACAGCCCCAGCGGCACCGACGAGGAGCGTGATCCCCCAGAGGCCAACGGACCCCGCCCCCACCGTTGCGCCCGTTCCACCGCCGACGCTCGCGGCTGCCACGGCCTCGCCTGCGCCGAGGGGAAAGCGCGGGGCGATCAGCGGTAAGAGCGCAACGGCCCACGACTGACCGTCATTGCCGCTCTGCGCATCCAAGTTTTCACGAAGCCTTGCGAGGCCGCGTCGGAGCTGCGTCTTGACCGTGTCCAGCGGACGAGCGAGCTCCTTCGCGATCTCGGGCGGCGACAGCTCCTCCATGTAGCGCAGCACCACGACCGTTCGGTAGGGCTCGGGTAGCTCCATGACGGCGCCCGCCACGCGTGCCTTCTGCTCGCCCCGTTGGATCGCTTCTTCAGCCGCGCTCTCTGCAACAGGGCCCGCTCCGTCCACGGCGTCCTGGGCGTAGCGCGCCTCCCGCTCGTGGCGCCGTCGAGCGTCCCTGCCTCGGTTGCGCACGAGGTTACGAACCACGCCCGCAAGCCAAGCACGCTTCCCCGGACCGTCATCGACGTCGCTTCGCTCCAAGGCAGCCATGACGGCTTCTTGGGCGACCTCGTCTGCTAGGTGCTGGTCCTTGACTAGGTGCAGCGCGATCCGCTGGGCGAATCGAAGCTCGGTCAGGAGCTCTTCAGGGCTTGGAACGGCGTTAGACATGATGGATCGTCGGTTCGAATGCGAAGGCGTGTGGGCGGGCGCCCCACATCATTCTACGGAGGAGTCGACCTCGACCCTGAACGTGCCGCCATCGACATCCGCCTGGTGGACTTTGATCTCACCGACACCGTCGATCTCAAGGGAAATATCCTCGGCCGTCGTCCGCTCCATCGACAGGTCGAGCTCGAGCTTCACGATCAATCCTTGGGACGGATCGTAGAGAAGCTCGCCCTTGCCATCGACGACCTCGTCGACCTGGATCTCGAGCGAGACAATCTCGACGGACTCGTCGCCCATGCCATCCGTCTCCGGCTGCAGCGTATCGGAGCCTTCGCACTCGAACGTCAACTTGATGACGGTCAGCTCGACACCGTCCACTTCTCGACTCCCGGCGTGCTCTGCTTCGATGGTGCCCGTGTACTCCATCGAGGCCTCCTCGTCGCCCGGGTCCCCCCACTCTTCGGGGCCTTCGCTGCCCGGCAAGACGCCGACAGGGTCCAGAAGCTGAGAGAGCTTCGACGGGTCGATCGACCAGCTGTCCCCCTTTTCAACCTCATCCTCCGACAAGAGGAAAGTGAACGAGTAGTCCCCGCGCATCTGGGCCGCTGCTTCGCGCTCGAGGGAGGAGCCCTCGCCGGGCTCGACCGTCCACTCAAGAGCGTCATCCTCTGCGGATCTCGCGGTCACATGGACGGTCTCTCCCTCGGCATCACTGGTGAAACTTCCGGAGTCCGATATGGGCTCAAGTCCCTCCTCTCCGGGTACCTCCATGTCGAACTCGAAGCTCCCCCCAGCGCTGACAAAGTGCCGCGAGAAAGCCAGCTCATCCCCTTCGGCAGCCGCCTCTACGTTCTCGACGCACTCCAGCTTGACCGTGCTGAAAGACGTTCGCGAAGGGTCGCCGAGCATCTCGCTTGGAATCTCCTCCCCGTCTTGGATAGCGGAGACCTCAAGGAGCTCGAACTCAGTCTCCACCAAGATCGTTCGAGAGATGACGGTCCCCTCTTTGAACTGAGGCACGACCTTGTCGGCCGTCACAGGCACAGCCAGGCCAGCCGAAGCCGAGACAGCTGAAGCCGAGACAGCTGGAAGCGGAACAGCCAGGAGCGGCAACAGAAGGGAGGCAGCTGGGGTAGCGAGAAGGACTTGATGCATGGGACTGACCGGAATCGAGACGGGGCGGGACTCGTTCCCGCTTCACAGGTAGGTGGTCGGCCGCGCCCCACGGGGTGCAGACCGAGCCAAAAAGTCCGCGGGAATCGGTGAGGGGTCCAAGGCTTAGACGGAGCTGGGACGGGAAATGGCCCCCTTCACCAGGGGGCAGGCCCCCATTCCCTTTGAACGATCCCGAGCCCCATGAACCCCAGAAACTCCCTTTGCGCCCCTCTACCCTGGGCCGCCTTCGGCCTGCTCACCGCAATCACGAGCGCAGCGGTTCCCCAGGACCCTGATGGGACCGCTGGCGCTACCGCGCCTGCGGTCTCGACTGGCCTCGACGCCATGCTGAGCGCTCCCATCATCAGCACGCACGCTGAGCGCCTCCAAAGCGCCGGCCCCACCACGTCGACGGATGACGCCAGCTGGATCCGTGGCAGAGGCTGGAAGGCCGCCGTCAGCTCCCAAGGTTTCCGGTACACCCCCGCCGTGGGGCAGGCAGTCGACGCATCGATCGAGTGGCGCCTGGCCAGCGTCGAGCTCGGCGGCGACGTCATGGACGCCACCCCGAGCACCGTCAACGCCGTCCCGAGGCGGGCCTCCCCCGACGTCGTCAGCGTTGGGCGTCAAGTGGCGTCCCAGGGCGCAAGCCTAAGCCTCTCGGAGTCCTACCGCTTCGACCTGGACACCATCGAACAGACCTTCACGTTCGAGAGCCTCCCGGCCCGGGCCGAGCTGCGCGTCTCACTGGACGTCGCCACGGAGCTCAGCGTCGAGGCGCAGCCCGACGGCTCCATCCGCTTCTTCCGCGGAAGCCTTGAGGTCGACTACAGCGAGGCCTTCGCAGTCGACGCCAACGGCGTCAAGACCCCGATCGAAACCCGCCTGGACGGAGAGAGGATCGAGCTCATCGTCAGCGAGAGCATCGTCAGCCAAGCGACGCTTCCCCTCACGATCGACCCCGTGATCACTGTGTCGGCCCCCGACCTCGGGTTCGGCAACGACGGGTTCCCGGAGGCGGCCTGGAACAAGGTTCGCGGACGCTACGTCGTGGTCTTCGAGGATCGCATCACGTCGTCGGACGGAGACATCTACGAGTTCGAGGTGAACTTGATTGGTAACTACGTCCCAGCCTCGCTTCGGGCCCTCGACATCAGCAGCGTGGACCACGAGCGCCCGCGCCTGGCGGTCCACGCCTCTGACGGGCGCATGATGGCCGTCGCGGTCGGGCGGACCCAGCCGGGCCAGAATCGACGCGTCTATTCGATGCCATTCCGCTTCACGGGCCCACTCCCCGGCCAGCTTCAAGTAGGGCCCATCAACCAGCCCAACGAGATTCCCGGATTCCGCGACTGCGCGGCAGCCGACGTGGGAGCTCGCTCCACGTCGGACGCCGAGAACGCATTCCTCGTCGTCTGGCAGTCGGAGAGCTTCAACTTCGACGGGGACGTTCGCGGGCGATTCATCAGCTCGGACGGAACCATGGGCTCGCCAACCCTCAACTTCGCAATGGACTCGAACAACTCCATCCTTCCGCGGGTCTCCCCGAGCACCGGCGACCCGGCGTTCCCTGACGGCACCTTCAACGTCGTATGGATCGAAGATGATGACGGAGACGGCCGCGGTCGAGTCCGTATGCGCCGGACCAACCCCGCCACGGAGAACATCGGGAACAACATCCTCGTTCACTCATCCCCCACGGCCGTGGAGGCCGTTGTCACCTCCAACCTGTCGAAGGAGCTAGAGCTCAGTGGCGAACGCTCCGCCATCGTCGGGTACGTGGTTCAGGCGAGCAGCGGGTCGACGATGACCTCCTCTACCGTGGCACGGCTGGTGAAGCTGAGCGGCCAGGCCGGAATCGCGCGGGTCATCTCCGACATGGAGGATGTGCGCCCTGACTACCTGCAGGCGGACCTGGACATCGCCACCGACGGTTTGGGCTTCATGATGTCCTACACCGAGCGCACGACCGTCGGCATGCCCCGAGCGTACATGTGCTCTGGGGGCATCATGGATCGATCGGGCTCAGCGTTCAGCGTCACGCTCTCCGAGCGTCACCAAATCCTTGAAACGACCTCAGAAAGCGCGCGCACGCCGGCCATCTGCACTCGTTTCGACGGCGGTGAGTACACCGGCGGGCTAGCCGACGACGGCGCCTGTGTCTGGCAGTCGTACGACGGCTTCACCGAGTTCTCGCTGCGCTTCGCTCGGCTCGACCTGGACAACAACATCCCCCAGTTCGGCGACCGCCCGGTGGGCGTTCAGTTCTGCGCTGCCGAGCGCAACGCCGGCGGGCAGACCGGCTGGATCCACGCCGAGGCGCCGGACCAAAGCGTGAACAGCACCATTCGCTTCGTCGCAGAGGACCTGCAGCTCTTCGCGACCGGCTACCTGATCGTTGCGGACACGTCGGGCTTCGTGATGGGCCCGGGGGGCTCCGCCGGTAACCTCTGCGTCATCGGCGCGGGCCGGTACGTCAACGACGTAGCGAGCGCGGGAACGACCGGTCAGATCACTACGACCGTCGATCCGCTCGCGCTGCCCCAGCCCACGGGGTTCGTCTCTGCGGTCCCCGGTGACACGTGGTACTTCCAGTACTGGTACCGCGACATTCAGTTCGGTCTCCCCACCTCGAACTTCACCAACGCGGCGGCCGTGTTCTTCGTCCCCTAGACGGAGTCCATCTAGCAGCGCAGCCGCGCCCCACCCGCAGGACGGATGGGTCGCGGCTGCCGAAGGTCTCCGCGGCTCTCTTCAACTACGAAGGCCTCCGGAGGTCCAAGGTCCAAGGGCCTCGATCACTGAATCGTCACAGAGATCGCGTCCGTAAAGTTCGAGGTCGAGACACCGCCCTCCGAGTCCCGGTGCCAAAGCTGGCAGTACCAGGTGTCGCCGACCGCCGTGCCCACGAAGCCGGTTGGCTGCGGCACCGCGGTCAGGTCGATGCTCGTCTCGATCACGCCGGCGGCGCCGCTGCTCTGGACCTGATCGACGTAGCGTCCGACGGTCGGGCCGATACAAAGGTTGCCGCTGCTTCCGCCCGGCATCGAGACGAACGAGGCGCTGCTGGAGATCCCGAGGTAGCCGAAGGAGTTCGTGGGGAGCGCGCTGGCCCGGATCGTCAGGTCGTTGAGATCCAGGAAGCGCGAGCCGGACGCTGAGATCTCACCGCTCACGCCCGTGGAGTTGACCTCGGTCGTGCAAGTCACGGCGTCGCCGATCCCACGCTCGACCAAGAGGATCGCTACGTCGCCCGTCGAGAGACGTGCGCGCTGAACGAGCGTCCTTCCGTCGGGCGTGTTGTCGAACGCCTGCTCGCCGGTGTCGGCGAACAAGGAGTCGATCGTCGCGCTACCGACCATCGTTCCGGCGGGCCCACCGCCCGTACGGAGCACTTCTTCGAATCCGGCGCGCAGGACCTCCACGCCGGTGTTCAGCGGCACGGAGTAGAAGGCCGTGCCGTCCTCAGAGATGCCAACGCCCGCGGCTTCGAAGGGACCTGCACCGCCAATGCCGCCGCTTTCGACCGCGAGCGGCGTCCCGTCAAGGTAGACGACGCCACGATCCTGGCCGCCGCTGAGCGTTGCGCGCCCCGAGTACACGCTCATGCCGGAGGAGTTGGAGCGTACGCGCGGCGCGGCGCCGAAGTTCCACGTGCTGCCACCCGCGGGGCCTGGCTGGCCGTCCTCGGCCAGCAGGTTGCCCAGGGACCGGAGCCCGAAGTAGATGTCCGTTCCGTCGAAGAACGTAGCGGTGTGGGTTCCACCGCCCCCTAGGACGGCTTGGCACTCCGCTGCGGGCGCGTAGTAGGGGACGCCAGACATCGACCCCACCGGGACGGTGCCGCCGAGCAAGCCGCTGTAAGGG
>CALHGQ010000525.1 GCA_938030175.1 uncultured bacterium
ACCGCGGCTCAGGTTGCCTATCTCAAGCACTTCCGCGCCGACTCCATCGTCAAGGACTGCGAGGCGATCCGCCAAGAGCTCTTGGGCGAGGGACAGAAGTGGACCGTTCTCGGGCAGAGCTTCGGGGGCTTCTGCGTGACGCACTATCTCAGCAAGGCACCGGAAGGGCTTGCGGGTGGGATGATCACGGGGGGCCTGCCGGGGCTCTCGAATCACGCGGATGCGGTCTACGAACGGACGTTCCCGCGAACCCGCGAGAAGAACCACAAGATGCATCGCCGCTTTCCGCAGCTGGCCGAGTCCATGGGGCGCGTCTTCCGGCGGATCGCAAAGGGTGATGTGTTGCTTCCTTGCGGCGATCCGCTCACTCCGCGCCGGCTCCAGACGATCGGCGCCCAGCTTGGTTTCTCCTACGGCGCAGCGCAGATCAACTACCTCTTCGAGCGCGCCTTCGCCCAAGGCGAGGAGCTTTCGATGGCGTTCCTTCGGGGCGTCGAGAACCTGCAGGCGTTCGACACGAACCCGTTCTACGCGATTCTCCATGAGGCCTGCTACGCCCAAGGGCGCGCGACCGCTTGGTCCGCAGAGCGGATGCGCCAAGAGCAGCCCCCGGGGTTCGACGCGGACAGCGCGCTAGCCGCCGGCGAGACTCCGCTCCTGACGGGCGAGATGATCTTCCCGTGGATGATGGAGGAGTGGGGCGCGCTTGAGCCGTTGAAGGCCGCAGCCAACGCCCTCGCTGAAGTAGACGATTGGGCTCCGCTCTACGACGCCGATCGCCTCCGTAAGAACGAAGTGCCGGTGTCCGCCATCGTTTACTACGACGACATGTTCGTGCCGGCGGACCTGTCCATGGAAACGGCCTCCGAGATCCAGGGGCTCGACCCATGGGTGACCAACGAGTTCGAGCACGATGGCCTGCGCGCCGCCGGGCCGAAGATCCTCGAAGCGCTGATCGAGCGGATGGGAGAGAGTCAGCCTAGCGCGCCGTAGCCACGAATCGCCGCGCCTTGACGAGCCCGTTCGGGCCAAGGGTGCCGGCGCGGATGATCAGGTGCTGGCCAGCGGAGCTCGGCAGCTGCGATCCGTCGAGCGTGATGGTCGCCACTCCCGTTCCGTTGGTCACCGCCGAGCGCAGCGGGGCGGCCGAGAAATCAGCGGGGCCGGGTGGGGTTGGCCGTTCGTTGCCGATGGGCTCGACGGCGACCCAAACGCTGCTGAACGGCTCCGCCTCGATGGCGATCGAGTACGAGGGAGCGCCGAGCACCAGCGGCAGACGCGCACGCACGCGCGGCGAGTCGGCGGTCCGGGGCCCGAGGTAGCGGCCGTAGGTGCCGGGCTCAAGGGCGCCGATGGTGGGGGCGGCGGGCCTGGCTGCCCCGGTGAGGTCGCGGCTCCAGTACGGCAGGTTCAGCGCCGGTCGGCGGAGCGCGCTCTGCCCGGTGGGACGTGCGTCGCGTCGCGCTCCGTCCCAGCTGACGTCGACGAAGTCGCTGAGCCCGTTCCCCTGGCTAAACCCATCGGTGGAAACGCCCCACACGGGGCCGAGGACGACGTTGTTCCGCACGGTCACTCCGGAGAGTCCGCCGTTGACGTGCACTGACTCCCCAGTCTCTGAGTAGATGACGTTGTTGGCGAAGACCATCCCGGGCTGACCGCTCCACGACCGGAGGAACGCCGCCTCCGAATCGCGCGCGATGAACGTGTTCCCAACAACCTTGAGGTTGGTGGTCAGCCCTTGGTGCGGGCCACTCTGCAGCGCCGAGCCGTTCTTAGCGAACACGAGGTTGTTGCGGACGATCGCTTCTCCCTGTACCTGGAACGGGTTGCTCTCCGTGTCCCATACGACGTTGCCCTCCACGACGTTGACGGCGTTCCCCTGCGTGCCGTAGACGAGGATGCCGGGATAGGTCGTCCCGTGGATGATGTTCTCAGCGATGAGGCAGTTGTAGCTGCCTCCTTTGAGCTCGATGCCGTCGCCCTGGCTGCCACCTGTGTCGTGGATGTAGTTCAGGGCGAACACGCCGTCCCTGCAGACGACGGAGCCGTTGTTGCCCCCGAGGTAGAGGCCCTCGCCCGTGGAGCTGGTGTGGTCCACCTCTGTGCGCGTGATGTGAAGCCCTGTCGTGTCATGGGAATTGGCTCCGATGCCCACCGCGCTCACATGGTGCACATGGCAGCGGTCGATCCAGAGCTGGTTCACGTTCTGGATTCGGATGCCGTAGGAGCCGCCGACCACTTCGAACCCGCGGAGCATCAAGTAGCTCGTGGCGCCCCCCGTGCTGGAGCCCAGGTTGATGACGTTCTGCCCTGCGTTGGGGCGAGTGAGGACGGCGCCCGGCGCACCGACGATCCGAATGGGAGCGGAGGCTGTGCCCTGCAGATCCACTTGGAAGAAGGAGTTCACGGACCAGCGGCCAGCGCCGACCCGCAGGAGGTCGCCGGGCTCGAGGTCTTCGATGCGGTCCTTCAGTCGATCGCCGTTGTCTGTTTCCGACAGCTGCGTGTCGTAGTCGATGGACCACTGGGCCATCGGTGGCGAGCTGTCCCACGTGGGGACGTACCTTGGGCGCAGCGTCGTGACCACGTGGCCCGCGTCGAGCTGCGCCGCGGCGGCCTCTGCGGAAGCGGCAAGGAGGAGCGCTCCCGTGATCCAGCGCCGCCCGGGCGACAGGAGCATGACGATGCCCGATGGGGACGGGTTGTTGTTCGGCTGAGTGCTCATCATGATGGGGGCGATGCTATGGCCACTGTGTGAGTCGAACTTGAGGACGCGATGAGTCCTCCTCAAGCCAGCCCCGAATCTGCGGCGCTCCTCGGCGTGCTGCCCGATGACCCCATGCACGTGGAGGCGCGCGGTCTCCTATTGGGACGACCAGGGGCGGTGGTGATCGGGGATTCCGTAGGGGGGCGCGGCGGATTCGTCTTCGCGCCAAAGCACGGGATCGCCGCGGGGTTCGGTGAGCCACCGTTGGAGCTCGCGGAAGAGCTCCGGGACGTCGCCGACGGGCACGGGATGGTGCAGGAGGGAATCGAGCTGCACGTTCCCTTCGCGGGCGCCGATGATTGGATGGCAAGGTCGGACACGCGCCTCCTTTGCGAGCACAGGATCCAGACCTTCGACGATTCGGACGACCCCGACGCGCTCGCGGTCCGCTGGGGATCCCTATTGCGGCACGAGAACGTCCTGCTCAAGTCGGCCGGGGACGCTCTGCTAGAGACGCTCCCGCGCGCGCTTCGCGGAGAGTTCGCCGCGATGGACCCCTGGCCCGTGGTGGTGGCCAGCTTGGCCGGGGGCAGCATCGCGTCCATCGCATCGGCCTTTGTCGAGACGGAGGGCTACTTCGACGTCTCGATCGACACGGTGGGGGACTTTCGACGAGCAGGCTTCGGGACGTCTTGCGCGGCAGCGCTCATCCAGCACCAAGCGGCGCGTGGAAAGCGCCCCGTCTGGATGGTGCGGGGCAAGAACCTCGCGTCGCTCGCCTTGTCCCAGAAGCTGGGGTTCAGGGACGCAGGGCTCGTGGTAGGGATCGAGCTCAGGTGAGCGGTTGCCCCCTGGGGGACGGCTAGTCGTCAGGAAGGATGACCACGCTCCAGTACGCTTCGAGCAGCTTGATCAGCTCCTCGAAGTTCCGTCCGGCCTTGCTCTTCAGGATGTAGCCCGCGATGAAGTGGTCGTACGCAGCGAGGCGGTCTTCATCGCTGTCGGAGGTCGTGAGCACAAAGACGACCGTGCGCCGCAGCGTGGGGTCCTTGCGCGTCTCCTCCAGGAACGAGATGCCGTCCATGCGGGGCATGTTCAGGTCAAGCAGCACCAGGAACGGCTGCTGCATGCGGGTCGCTTCATCAACGGATCGGAGGACCTCAAGGGCCTCGATGCCGTCTGACGCCACCTGGATCTCGGCGTCGAGCCCTGAACGCGAGAAGCCGCGTAGGACCGCCATCCGATCTACCAGGTCGTCGTCGACCAGAAGTACTTTGATCATCCCCATATCTCTCTCGGCAAACTCTCGCGCAGTAGCGAGCTGCGGGCAGCGCACCAATGTATTCGCAAGAGTGCTCCGAGAGACGCTTTTTCGCCGAAGGGAAGCGAGCTGGGAGCTAGGTGGAAGCCCTTAGATTGTGCCGCTGCCGCGAATGGAAAATTCCCAGCGTCGCGCTTCGACCAAAGCGGGCTACGCGTGGTTTGGACGCTTCGGGAAGAGCCAGTCGAGAAGAGCCAGTCGAGAAGGCTAGCCGAGAAGAACCAGTCGAGCTGGGCCTACGGTCGCACGGTGAACTGTAGTCCGTCGGAGAGGCCCACCGGATCCGCCGGGAAGTAGAACGGGTCGCGGAACCACCACTGGGCATTGATGTTCTCACCGGCCTGGAACCCGCTCGATTGCATGAACGCAGAATCGAGGCTCAGCTCAAGGCGTCCCGAACAGTTTCCGTTACCCAGGCCGAACGAATATTGAACAGGCGTCCGGCGAATGCTCCCGCCGACGCAGAGTGTTCCGCCGAACAGCGGAACGCTGGCTTGGACGCGCGACCAGATCATGAGCCCAAACTGGTTGCTGACCACGTTGTCGCACGACACGACAAAGTCGCTGCTTGCGAGGGACGGGGTTCCCGTCCAGCCGATGGATGGCAAGCACCCCGGCGATGCGACCTTGGCGACGCAGTAGGTCACCGGGCCGTCGTTCGGGTCATAGGCCACGAAGCCGTAGTGACGTTGAAGACCGTACATGTGCGCCTTGGCCATGCGATCCACAGCGGTCGGATCTGAGAGCGCAGCGGCGTCCCCAGCGTTCGTGAGGAATCCTCCCTCTGAGAGCGCGGCGGGCATGGCAGTTTCCCGAAGCACAAAGAAGTTGGCGGTCTTCGATCCGCGATCAAAAAGTCCGAGAGCCACCAACAATTCTTCTTGGATGCGGTCGCGGAGGTTCGCTGAGAAGGTGCCTTCGGCGAACGAGAATGTTTCCGTTCCGTTGGCGGCGGACGAGCTGAACGCGTTGTTGTGGATCGAGATGAAGCGATCTGCGCCCCAGTTGTTGGCGAGGGTGGTCCGGCCACCCAGGGACACAGTCGAGTCGTCTTCGCGAGTCATGAGCACCTCCCACTCGCCGCCCCCTGCGGTGTCGATCGTGTCGAGCTCGAGGAGCTCCTTCAGGCGCAGGCCGATCGCGAGGTTGATCTCCTTCTCCACGAGGCCGTTGCCCACAGCCCCCGGATCCGTACCACCGTGGCCAGGGTCGATGACAACGCGGATGGGGCCGCCTTGGAGGTTCGAGGGCGATCCCCCTGGGCGCGCATTGGTGGGAAGCGCGGCTAGCACAGCTGCGCCCGTGACCACGGCAAGAACGGACGCTGCGCGCTTCCACGGAATCGTGCGTGGTTCAGAGGCCGAGATGAGGATGGGGGTTCCTGTCGAATCGGTGCGTCGTTCCATGGGGTCAAGGATACCCCATGGGCGAAAAAGCAGCCCCACCGCCCTGGAAGTGCTCCTGATCGGGTTGACCGGATCCGTGTCTTGGACACAATCCATCCCGTGAAAACCCTGCCAGCCTGGGCCTCTGAAGAGCAACTCGCGGACATTGCCCGTCAGTTCGGCACGCCCGTCTACGTCTACGACCTTGCTTCGATTCAAGCGAGGGTCGGGGCCTTCCGGGGGTTCGACGAGGTTCGCTTCGCCGTGAAAGCGAACCCCAACCTCGCCGTGCTCTCGAGCCTACGCCAGGCGGGCGTTAGCTCGGACTCGGTCTCGAATGGGGAGGTGCTCAAGGCCCTGGCGGCTGGCTTTGAGCCGGCGGACATCGTCTACACCGCCGACCTATTGGACCGTGAGGCCGCGGCCGCGGTCTTGGAACATCGCCTGCACGTCAACGCGGGCAGCCTCACCATGATCGACCAGGTCGGTGAGCTCGGCGGCTTCGATTCGATCACGCTACGCATCAACCCGGGCTTCGGCGACGGGCACGACGATAAGGTCACCACGGGTGGCCCCAACTCGAAGCACGGCATATGGCACGGTTCCCTACCGGAGGCCCGGCAGCGCGCGCGTGCGCACGGACTGCGTGTGACGGGCCTCCACGTGCACATTGGTTCGGGGGTTCGCGAGGACTTCGTGCCTGACACGATCGAAGCGATGGGCCGGGCCGTCGACGTGTTCAGCGACACGGTGGAGCGCGTCTCCTGCGGCGGCGGCATGTCGATTCCCTATCGAGAGGCAGACCGGGAGTTTGACGTCGAGGCAGTCGGACAGGCGTGGAGTGACGCCCGCGATCGTTGGTCGGAGAAGCTCGGCCGCCGCATCGCGCTGGAGGCCGAGCCGGGGCGCTACCTCGTGGCCCAGTCTGGTGTGCTCCTGACGGAGGTGTGTGGAGTGAACGACACGCGCTCGGGCAATGAAGAAGGCCATACGTTCATCCTGGTGGACGCCGGGTTCCACACGCTTCCCAGGCCGCTGCTGTACGGCGCGTACCATCACCTCAGCATCATGGGGAAGTCCGACGCGGCGACTCGCCCCCAGATGGTCGCCGGTCCCCTGTGCGAGAGCGCAGACGTCTTCACCCAGACGAAGGGCGGCGTTCCCGCGCCGCAGGACCTTCCAGAGGTCGAGCGCGGGGACCTCATGGTGGTCCACGATGCCGGCGCTTACGGTGCAGCCATGGCCTCCTGTTACAACTCACGGCCTCTTCCCGCGGAGGTGGCCATCACCCAGGATGGAGTGGCGCACCTCGTTCGTCCGGCGCTTGATGTGCGCCGGCTGATCGAGGAGGAGCGCGCCTCACTACCCGCGTCGCTCTCTCCCACCGCACTTCCGTGACCTCAACCTTCGCCCTCCGCACATTCGTGCTCGCCTGCTTGGGCGCTGCTCCGTTCGCCGCCATGGCTTGCCGAACCGCCGGGACAGGGGACGCCGGCTCGACATCGTCTCCGAGCCATCTTTTGGCCCAGTGGCTCGCCGCTGAGCCGGAGCGCTTTGGCGACGTCATCCGTCGAGCGGACGAGCTGCGGCTGAAGATTGAGCTCGCCGTCGTCACGCCGGACGGTGACGGTGTGCCCACGCTGGAGCGGCACAGCTTCGATGCGGGTCCCGAGTACTTCTACCCCGCGAGCTCGGTCAAGACCTGCGCGGCGATCGCCGCGGCGCTTCGCCTCCGGGAAACCGAGGCTACCGTCAGCGGCGGGCTTCCGTACGGTCTTCTCACGCCGCTACGCTTCCATCCGCTCTTCGAAGGAGAGTCCATCGAGGAAGAAGACGCCACCAACCTCGACGGCGGGACGCTCAACCTTGGTCACGCGATGCGCAAGGTCTTCCTGGTGTCGGACAACGTGGCCTTCAATCACCTCTACGAGTTCGCGGGGAACGCCTACCTGAACCGCGCCATGGGATCGGCGGGCCTCGACTCAACGCGGATCTTCCACCGCCTCTCCGAATTCCGCAGCCCGGAGGACCAGCTGCGCACGCCACGGATCGAGATCCTCGCCGCGGGGGCTTCCGCCACGTCTCTCCCGGCTCGAGTCGCCAGCCCTGATGAATCGAACGACGGCATGACCGGCGTCATGGTGGGGGAGCACTACTACCGCGGCGGTTCGTATTTCGATGCGCCCATGTCTTTCGGGCGCAAGAACTACATGTCGCTCCGAGATCTCCAGGACATGCACATCATGCTGCTGCGCCCGGACGTTCGCATTCCCGGTCGCGGCCCTGGGCAAGGCTTTCCGCTAAAGACCGCGGATCGAGAGTTCATCCGCGCGGCGATGGCGGGAACCCCCGGCGCTTCCGCCAACCCCGTGTACGCGCGCGAAGACTACCCTGACGACTACTCCAAGTTCCTTGCGCCGGGCGTCTGGAAGGTGCTTCCCCGAAGTGGCACAACGATCCGCGACAAGGTGGGGCGAGCCTACGGCTTCAGCATCACGAACTCCGAAGTCGTGGACGAGCGCACCGGCCGCTCGTACTTCCTGGCAGCGACGCTCTACACCAATCCAAACGCGACGCTCAACGACGACGATTACGACTACGACTTGGCCGATCAATTCATGGCCGATCTTGGGGAAACCGTCACGCGGCGCGTGCTCCAGGACTGATTCACGCGCCGTAGGTTTCGCTCCTACGCCAGAT
>CALHGQ010000526.1 GCA_938030175.1 uncultured bacterium
GCTACGGCAGCGACGAGCGCCCCGACCTTTCCAATCTGCAGATGGCCCTCGAAGCCCTCGTCGCCGCGGGCGAGACCGCCGAGTCCAAGTCGATCCAGAACGCGCTGAAGTACCTGGAGCGCTGTCAGAACCGGACAGAGACCAACGACGTCTCGGTGACCCGCGACGGCATCGTGATCAAGTCCGGAGACGACGGAGGCGCCGGCTACGCGCCTGGCGACTCGAAGGCTGGCTTCGTCGAGCTGTCCGATGGCACGAAGGTCCCGCGCTCCTACGGTTCGATGAGCTACGCCCTGCTCAAGGGCTTCGTCTTCGCCGGCCTCTCCAAGGAGGACCCGCGCGTCGCGTCGTGCTGGAAGTGGCTGTCGGACAACTACACGCTCGACGTGAACCCCGGCTTCGACGCTTCCTCTGGACCGATCGCTCCGTACCAGGGGCTGTTCTACTACTTCCACACGATGGGCAAAGCCCTCGCCGTCTACGACGTCGATACCATCACGGACGGCAGCGGCGTCGAGCGCGACTGGCGCGCCGAGCTTGCGGGCCGACTGGCTTCGCTGCAGGCGAAGGACGGATCCTGGGTCAATCAGAACGCCCCGCGCTGGTGGGAGGGCAACCCGCTCCTCGCGACCGCCTACGCGCTGCAGACGCTGGCGGCGACCCGTAAGGATGCGCCGGCGGAAGAACCGGTGGGCGCGGGTCGCTAGCCTCCAGAAGGAGGCGACACCCAGTCGGTCTGCTCCATCCATTCGCGGGCACGCCTGAGCACTTCTGCGTGCTCGGGCGTGCCTGCGAGGTTGTTGAGCTCGAACGGGTCCGCCGCAAGGTCGAACAGCTCCTCCTCTGGCCGCTGGACGAACCGCGTCAGACGCGCCGCCACGGCTTCGTCGCCCCTATCCGCTGCCGCCACCATCGCGCGCCATGTCTCCGAGGTGTGCATGACGAGGTTGGCGAACAGTCGCCCTTCGGGCCAGGTGCGGATGTACTTCCAGTCGTCGAAGCGCACCGACCGCGAGGGAATGTCGGGCTCGACGCGATGGGTGTCGTGGGTCGCGAAGATGGCCGAGCGCCACGGCGGCGCGGTCGCGTTCTCCCCCCGCAAGAGAGCCGCCATGGAGCGCCCATCGAAGGCTCCCCCACCGCTGTCCCCCGCCAGGTCGAGGAAGGTCGGAAGGACGTCGACGAGCGAGACGAGCTCATCCCGCGTCGCGCCCGCCTGGACGCCAGCCCCCCAGGCGATGAGCGGCATGTGAATCCCCGCCTCGTAGAGCGTCGTCTTGGCGAACGGAAACGGCGGCCCGTTGTCGCTCGTGAACATGCCTACGGTGTTCGCGCCGTCCCCTCGCTCAGCCAAGCGTCGGACCATCGCTCCCACCGTCGCGTCCATGCGGCGCAGCCCGTCGTAGAACCGCGCGACCTCAGCGCGTACCTCAGGCGCATCTAGGAGCGTCCCAGGAATCGTCACGGCCGCGGCCGGATGGGGCACGACGGCTCCGGTTCCGTACGGCGCACCGTCCGTGGGAAACGGCCAGTGACTGTCGCGGAAGTTCACCACGAGCACCCAGGGCCTCCCGTCGTCCTCGCCCAAAAAAGCGTCGAGTTCCTTCACGTGCCACGGAAGGCTACGTGCATCCACGTCGTCCTTGTCGGAGCGTGCGATAAAGTCAAAGGCGAACCGCTTGACCGGCTTGGCACCGATCTTGCCAATCAGGCCCGTCCGGTACCCCGCCCGCGCGAAGTGCTCGCCCCAAAGCGTCACCCCTTCGTTGACAGCCTGAAACCCGGTCGCCCCGTGCTGGGCGGGCATGAGCCCCGTGTAGATCGAGGAGCGCGACGGCGTACAAACCGCAGACGGCGCATAGGCGCGTGTGAAGCGCGTCCCGTTGGCCGCCAGGGCGTCGAGCTCGGGCGTCTGCACACCGGGCGTCCCGTAGCAACCCAGCACGGTCCCCTGGTCGTCCGAAACGAGCAGTAGCAGGTTGGGCCGGCGGTCCTCCGCCCCGGACGGCGCCGCCTGCTCTACACCGCATCCGGCGCCGAAACTGACAAGCATCAAGGCAAGCCAAAAGAGACTCGTCACGTCATGGATGGAACGCATGACCCCAGTGTAGCAGTCAGGTCTCCCCCGGCGAACGCCCTACTGCCCTAGGACCAACGTCCCGCCCGCTGCGAGATTCCCTTCCTCGATCGACTCGATGGTCTCAAGGTCCCCCATGGTCTGGAGAGCCAACAGCGACCTCCGAGTCACTCGCCTGACTTCGCCTGCTGGAAAGGGCTGTGACTCGCTGACGTTCGCCATCGGCGCCATCACGAACGTGCCGGACGGGTCGAGTCGCCAGAGGCCATGCAGGTTCGGATCGGCGTGGGCTCCCGTTCGAACGGAGCCCAACTTCGCTTGGAAGGTCCACTCGGTCTCGCCTGGTGGAAGATCGAGCAGGCCACCTATCGTGAGGACTTCACCGTCAAGGCCGTCGCCTGCGTCCCGAAGGGTCAGGATGTAGACACCGGATTCGGCGCCCTCCACCGAGAAGGATCCATCTGGCGCCACCTCTGCGGTGCTCCCGCGACCGTCCACGCCCGTTCCTCCAGAGGACGGAACGAGTCTGGCCTGGAAGCGCGTGGGATCGACCCCCTCCAACACCAGGCGGCCGCGGACGCTCACCTGCACCCGGGCCTCACCCGTGAGCAGGTCGTGGCGCGTGACTTGACCCTCTAGGACGACGCAGTCACCCACGATCGACCTGTAGGGGAGACCTAGCATCGAACTGGACGAGCCTTCGCCCGGCCCGAGCATCTCGGGAACCACTCGCAGGAAACACGGTCCAGGGGTGACGTGCTCGAAACGGTAGCGACCGTCCAGGTCGGTTCGAACGGTCCGGCCCACGCCATCGCCGCGCGCCAGCATGACCACGTGACGCTGGCGGATCCCCTGACCGTCTCTGACCCGGCCCTCGACGGAGCCTCCGGCGGTGAGATCAAGCATCACGTCACCCAGCCCCTTGTTCACCTCGTAGCGAAACGGACCGTACTCGGCGGGCGCGTGGCCGGGGGCCTCGGCTCGCAGCATGAATTCGCCGCTCTCACGGATCGTGAGGCGGAACTCGCCGCGGTGATCGCTGACTCCCTTCCCCGAAGTCTGGCGCTGCACCAACGAAGGAAGGCCCAACACGGTTTCCTTGAATCTAGCCATCCTTCGGACGCTCAGCTCGGCACCCTCGACCGGCGCGCCGTCCGCCCGGACCGTCCCTCGCAGTTGGGCGATCCCAGTCAAGGTGATCAGAACGGGGGGCGCCGCATCCCACTCGGCAGGGTCGGTCCCCTCGCAGTTCACCTCTACGCGATCGTAGCCTTCGACCTGTACGTCGAGCTCCATGTCCATGGTCGTAACGGGCAGTTCGGCCGTACCGTCAGCGCGGGTCACAAGGCCCGAGGCTCCGCCGCCCTCCTTCCGGATGCCGACCCGCGCGCCGGATACGGGCTCGCCTGCGTCGTCCACGACCTTCACCTCCCGGGTGCGAGGCGCCTGGAGACGAATCTCAAGGTCCCGGGTGCCCCCACGCACCGCGGCCCTCGACGCGCCGGCTAAAGCGCTGCCCGTCCCGAAGAAGTGCATCTCGACCTTGGCGCCTTCTCCAACGATCGCCAGAAAATGACCAGCCTCGTCGCAGGTGGTACTGCCCCGGTGGTTCGTCAGCCAGCGACTCCATGAAGTCGTGATCTGGCCGTACGGCACGGGCGCACCCAGGTGATCGAGCAGCACGCCTTCGATGATCGTTCGCGGGTTCCTTGACTCGGCGGTGATCACTAGGTCCTCGACGACCGCCCCCGCCGTGACCTTGACGGCACGGGCCTCCGCCGACCACAGCTCGTCCTCGCTCGTCACCTCGACGTTGACGCGCCCAGCGCAGACGCCGCGAAGTCGAAAACGTCCCTCGGCGTCGGTCTTCGTTTCCGTGCGCCCCTGTCCAGTCGAGGCGTAGGCCTGGAGCCCCCCTTCGCCAGAAACCCTCCGCATCCTCCCGTCCGTCGAGACCGTCAGTCCCTCCTTCGGCGTGCCGACATCATCGACGACGCGACCCTCGATGTCCCCGCCGGGGATCAAGACGATCTCGCCGAGGTCCGTCGTCGCGTCCGGCTCGACCGATCGTTGGAAGCTGTCTGTCGCGAAGCCTGGGGCGTTGACTTGGAAATCCGCGCGGCCCCATCCCTCGTGGTACTCAACGTTGAACTCCACGCGACCGCCTGCTCCGCTGACCACGGGGGCGCTGCCGCGAGTCTCGACCACAACGCCCGAGACAGGCGAGCGATCCTCGTCCACGAACCTGGCCTGGAAAACTCCAAAGCGCGGTGGAGCCTTCGCGGGACCCTCGTGGACGATCGCTGCCGTTGCGGCGTCGGTCTCAGCCTCCGCCAGCACGGGGACGATCTCGGCTCGCTCCCCCGGCTCTTCGATCGGCGCAAGCCCGATGGTCTCGTCACTTGCGGAGAGCCCAAGCGGCTCGGACGAGACCGCGACGTCGGCAGCATGGTCAGAGAACTGGAGGACCGCCACAAGGCCCAGCGCGGCGACCGCGCCGACGCCCATGAGCGTCCCGAGGACCCATCCGGCCCCTCCGGAGACCGCGACGGCTGATCGGCCCGCGACCTTGGACAGAGCCAGTGGAGCCACGGCCGCGTGCCACGCGCTACGGTCGCCGCCGTGGCGCTGATCTAACTCGACCCGCAGCCGATCGAGGGCTCGCTTGATTCGTGATCGCACCGAGCCCGCAGGTTGATCAAGCTGCCGCGCAATCTCGGCCGCCGACAAGCCCTCGTTGTAGCGAAGCAGGACGAGGCGTCGTGACTCTTCGTCAAGGGTTAGGAGCGCGCTGAGCAGGAGCCGCTGCGCCTCCGTGCGACCCGTGAGGTCAACGGCCGATGGCAGGGCCTCAGGCTTGGCCGCCTTACGCTCGCGGTACGCCCGTCGACCGTCGGCCCGGCCGCGCTGGCGCGCGACGTTGCGCATGACCGCCCCGAGCCAAGGACGCAGCCCACCTCCATCGCCTGCGCCGAGGAACTTCGGCGGGCTCTCAAGCGCCGCCACCATGGAGTCCTGAACCACATCCTCGGCGGCCGACTCATCCGCCACGAGGCGCCGCGCCAGGGCCTGGGCCCATTTCAGGTGCTTGAGAAGCTCCTCGGAGGTCAATGCTTGTGCTTGTTCCATGCAGGCCAAGTGCCGGCCCTTCGAAAACCGTGGCGCGCTTTCCGAAATTTCTCTCAGCCCCCCTCTCGATGGCAAGGGAGGCCTCCATCCTAGCGGTCTCGCTGCAACGGCGGGGCGTCTACCTCTCCAGCGAGACGCGGTCGTAGTACCGGCGAAACGCAGACGGGAGGAACGCGGCGCCGACGGCGACTGAGACAAGGGTGATCGGGAGAACGGACAGGACTGTTGGCTCCGTCAAGACCTTGGTCTGGAGAAACCGGACGCCGAGCTGATAGGCAGGCATGCCGACGACGAGCGCGGCAAAGAACCCTCGGAACGTCTGGAGCATGGGCGCTGAAGACTCTGACCCTGCTGCGCCCATGGGAGCCGCTCTCTGCACAGCGAGTGTGAGCAACGCCACCCATGGCAGGAGCCCAATGAGCAGGGTCAGGCTGACGAAGATCGGGGGAACGCGATCCGGCCAGCCGAAACCCGTCATGGACGCGACGAGCGCCGTGAGCGCGAAGACCCCCAAGCAGGTCGCGACCGTGGCGAACACCACAGCCTTGAGGTAGCCACGCAGGGCCACGCGCGCCATGGTGCCGCGACTGACGAGCACAGAGCCGAGGACGCTGTGCTGGGAAAGCGCGAACACCGAGCTAAAGATGAGCAGCGGCAAGGCGATGGCGCTGGCCTCGCTCCAGGTCGACGGGGTCACGCCGTCGGGGCCGACATCCGTGACAAAGTCACGGTAGATCCGCTCCGCGACACCCAAGGAGGAGTCTTCGAAGAGGCCCAGGGCGCTCATCGCGAGAATGAACAGACCAGGCGCCATAAGAATGGCAAGCAGGTTCAAGAACGGCTTCCACCGCGCCCCCTCGGCCATGGCCGTACTGCGGAACTGACCTGCCTCACGAAGACGGGCCGCGCTGGAGAGACCGCTGCGATCGAGCGAACGCGGCGCCGGGAATCCCAAGCTGCTCGCTGCGTGGCCGGAGCCCTTGTCCGAACTCCCCTGGGGCCACACCGACCGGACTCGGTAGAAGAGGAAGCTGCCGCATGGGACGGCCACCACGAGGGGCTTCCAGTGGGACAGCGCAACGGCATCGAGGGATCCTCTCGTGAGCGCTACGTGAAGCAGAAAGAACGCGGTCAGCCACGCAGCACGCCACGCTCCTTGGCCAAGGAGCACCCCCGTTCCACAGGTGAAGGCTGCGAGCGCGATGGACCCAGCCGCGATCGGCGTGAGGACCGACAACGACGCTGACGCGCCCGCAGCGACGGCCACGGCAAGGGCGGCACAGCCAAGAACGGCACGGCCTCGCTGTCGCTTGAAACGCGGTAGCAAGGAAAGCGTAGGCCGGGAGCTGAGGCCGCTCAGCCCAGCCACCACCGTCAGCGCGGTGAGGGCAGGGACCCACCCCGAGAGCGCGTACGTGATGGATTCGGGCCAGGTGTTCTCAACGCCGACGACGGAGCCTCCGAAGAGGACACTGAGAAACATCACCCCTCCGACGAGCTGGAGGGCCGTAAACCACCGGTACTCCACTCGACCGAGGGCGGAGCGGATAGCGACCCCGGTGAACGCAGCCTGGTTCTGCAGCGACGAACTCAAGCCGTCACCGCCTTGGGGCTCACCCCAAGCAGCACCGGGAACAGACGCTCCAGGTCCAAGGACTTCACCTCAACAGAGACGGAGAAGCGCGACTCCAACTCGCGACGCTCGGCCTCACCGGCGCGAACATGCAGGCTCAAGGCACCGCCGATGCGTTCACTCGATATCACAAACGGCAGCTGGGCGATCTCCTCGCTGGAGGTGGCGGCCCCCACCACAATCCACTGCTGGTAGCTCTCCTTCATCGCGTCGAGCTCGGCATCGATCGTGATGCGGCCTCCATCCAGCACCGCGACTCGGTCCACGATGGACTCGACGTCACGGAGCACATGGCTGGAGAGAATGAGCGTCGCGCCGTCCTCGATCACCCGTGCACGGAGCGCGTCGAGCACGACCTTGCGGAAGATCGGATCCTGGGCTGAAACGGGCTCGTCCAACACGATCAGGTCGGGTCGATGGCAAAGCGCCAACAGGACAGAGAGCCGCTGGCGCGCACCGGGCGAGAGCGCTCCGACGCGGAGGCCAGCCGATTCACGGAGGTCGAACGCGTCAAGCAGTCGCCCCTGGAGATCGGTGTCCCAGCGGGCGCGCATGCGCTCGACGTAGTGCACGTGTTGATCCACGCGCATCCAATCGATGAGCTGATAGTGCTGGTCGACGAACCCCAGTCGCTCGTTCGCGTCATCGTCGAGGGACCTGGCGTCCTGCCCGAGGGTCGTGCAGGTCCCCTCCTCGCTGACGATGAGTCCGAGCAGCGTGTGCATCAGCGAGGTCTTGCCGGAGCCGTTGCGGCCGAGCAGGCCCGTCGCCGTACCGCGCGGAACCGTCCAATCGAGGCCGTCCAAGACGGCCTTGTCGCCGCGGGTCAGCGTGAGCTGGCGGATACTCACCAGCGAGTCAGGAAGATGGTCGTTCATGGGATTCACTTGATTCAGTCTCCAGGTTGATCCGGCGCGTCCAGCAGTCCGCGCAGCACGCGAACGGCCTCCTCGGGCTCAACGCCGAGCTGACGCACGACGGTGACGGAGGGGCGCAGGACGCGCCGAAGCTCCTCCTGCACGTTCGCAGCGCTTTCCTCGGGGCGCTGGGCCGCGACCACGCTCGGCAGGCCAGGGCGCCGCTCGATCACGCCGATGCGCTCGAGCTCCGCGTAGGCCTTGCTCACGGTCATCGGATTGACCCCGTGCTCGGCGCCGAAGGCCCGGGTCGAGGGCAGTTCGTCCCCCGCCGTAAGGGACCCCGATGCCACTTGGAAGCGCACCTGATCCACGATCTGGCGGTAGACGGGCTCGCCGGAGTGGCGATCGAGGAGGCAAAGGAAGGGAACCATGGATGTGTGTGGCAGCGGGGCGCCTAGGTGCATTGCTATACCAATACACCGCACTAGAGGACGCCACAAGGGTGTTTTGAACGAAAATCTCCGGCGGGCCCGGGCCGGGGGACTTCGCCCACCAGTTTCTCAAGAAGGGTGATCGTCCTCCGGGGCGTCTTCCGCGTTGCGTGTATCCGGAGGCGAATCGGACCGACTGTGGCCATTCACAGGCGGTGGATCCTCCCCTAAATGCCCCCATCTCCACCATGCAACTCCTCTCCAAGATCAAGCTCGTCGCCGGGCTCCTCATGCTGGCCTTCGCCTCCACCACGGTGGCGAACGCGCAGTCCCAACATGACCTCACCACCCCCACCGGATGGTGGTGGATCGACAACGGATCCTTCCAGGACATCGTCGACCGAACCAACCTGGGCTACCGCCTCGTGGACCTCGAGATCACCGGGACCTCGAACTACACCTACACCGCCTCCTTCGTTCGGAACACTGGCGCCTACCAGAAGGCGTATTGGTGGTACGTGGGGCAGACGGTGGCAGAGGTCAACGCGGCCCTCTCCGCGAACAACGCGCGCCTCATCGACATCGAACCGTTCCGAACGAGCGCGGGCATTCGCTACGCCTCCATCATGATCGCCAACACCGGGGCCGACGCGGTCGCGTCGGGGTGGTACACGAACCTCTCGACCTCGGGCCTGGACAACTTCATCGCGAATCAACCGACACGGCGCATGATCGCGTTGGAGCCATACTTCGACGGAACCACCGAGCGCTACGCGTACATCTGGGTGCAGAACACAGGCACCTTCGCCACGGGGTGGTGGTACTTCCGCAACACGAACCGCGCCAACATCGACAACTTCATGGCCCAGAACAACGCGCGGCTCATCGATCTCGAACGGAACGTGGACTCGTCAAACCACAGCGCGGTGCTGATCCCCTCCGACGGTCGCTCGACGTGGCACCTCTACGGGATCAGCAGCAGTCAAGTCACGGAATACGCCGAACAGTTCGCTGCGCGCGTCGTCGACGTGGAGCGGCGACCGATTCTCTTCGGCCAGACCTTCGACATCGTGCTTCGTCAAAACGACAACGACCTGACGATCGCGGCGAACAACGCCATGCGGGCGAACCTGAGCCTGGGCGCGAGCAGCGGACTCTTGTTGCGCCGCTTCGACTCGGGCTCGACGACCGTCGCTGGCGTCAAGGAAAGCACGCCCTTCGAACCGGCGAGCCTCATGAAGACCGCGCATCACCTAACGGCCATGCAACGGGTGGTCAACGGAACCCAGTCCCTGTCGAGCCCCATCACGGTCTTTACCGGACTGAACGGCAGCTGCCCCACGGGCACCGCCCCGGTGACGCGGCCCCTCGAGACCGTTCTGTCCCGGATGATGGAACAGAGCAGCAACACCGACACGTGGGCCCTGCAAGCCTCCTACGGCTCTGCCTTGATCGAGAACACTAGCTCGCAAGCAGGAGCCCCGGGGATCGATATCAACCACATCATCGGCTGCCTTTGCGGCAGCCCCCGCAACCAGGGACGGCTCTTGGACTTCTCCGCGATCCACGAGTACGTGGCGGACGGCAACCTCGGAGCGTTCGAGGAGGACTTTCACTCCCTCATGCTCAATAGCAGCGACTTCGCCCTCGGGAGTGCCAACAGCAACGCCACGCTGAACTCGGTTCTCGACGCGTCCAGCCTCAGCTCTACGGAGAAAGCGACCTTCCGATTCTGGATCAAAGTTGCGGCCAAGGATGGGTCCTACACCTGCAACGCGGGTCCGGAGGAGCACCGCTCCATGGGCACCTACCTGCGAGTGCCGTTCAAATCGGGCTGCACGTTAGCACTGCGGGAGTACTTCCTCGGCGCGTGGGTCAACGACGAGGTCAACGGCGTCGCGGCATCCGAGGCAGTGGGCCAAGGGACGAACACGATCTGGCAGTCCATCCTCAGCGACGCCGTGGCGAGTTGGGAAACTGCAAACTGCACGGTGTTCTCGAACTACTGCCAGGCAACATCGAACTCGACGGGCCAAACGGGCTCCATCGATGCCACGGGCATGACGTACTTCCTCAACCCGACGCCGATCTCTGTCACGGCATCGAACTTGCCCGTGAACTCCACGTGCTATCTCCTGGCGGGACCGAGCACGGGCTTCGTTCAGAACCCGGCAGGGAGCGCAGGCAACCTTTGTCTCTCTGGGTCCCTTGGACGGTACCTCACCCAAGTCCAGCAAACGTCGGCAAGCGGCACTGCCCTGTCGACCATGTTCGTGACCAACATCCCCCACCCGTCCCTCGGGTCGGTCTCACTGATGACTGGTGACACGTACCACTTCCAGTACTGGCACCGTGATTCCTCGAGTTCAGGGGCCCCCACCTCGAACTTCACCAACGGCCTGACGGTGCGCGTGCTTTAGGCGGCACTATTCGGGGCCCTTCAAGCAACGCAGTCAGGGCTTCGAGGGGCGCTGCTCGATAGTGCGGCCTTCTTCAATTGGCTGCTAGGCGACAAGACTCGAGGGCGCGGAATCTGCCTGCCGATGCTAGGCTCACCTACATGGAAGATCCCGCCGCCCTCACTGCCCGGACTGAGGAGGCCCTCAACCTGTCTCTGTACCAGTCGCTTCGCAGGTTGGCCGCGGTGCAACTGAGTGGCGAGCGAGTCGATCACACGCTGCAGCCCACGGCGCTAGTGCACGAGGCCTGGCTGCGACTAGAGGGCGACTTCGCCGCCCAAGCGTTGACCACTGGACAACCTGCGGAGTCCCACTTTTTGGCGCTAGCAAGCCAAGCGATGCGCCGCATCCTCATCGACCACGCGCGCGCGAAGAAGAGCAGCAAACGGGGCGGAGACTGGCGCAAAGTCGAGGTCTCCGCCGTGGCCCCC
Source organism: uncultured bacterium (assembly GCA_938030175.1). GTDB lineage: Bacteria > Planctomycetota > UBA1135 > UBA1135 > Saltatorellus. The sequence goes on from CALHGQ010000526.1 coordinate 11,021, forward strand.
GCTGATCTGAGCGCTGGCCTGCGGGGTGATATCGAGCTACTCGTCCTCGACGAGGCGCTCACCCAACTCAGCGCTGTCTCTCCTCGCCAGGCCAAGATCGTGGAACTGCGCTTCTTTGGCGGCCTGTCCAACGAACGAGCAGCCGACGTCCTCGGCATCTCCACCCCAACCCTAGTCCGCGATTGGCGCGTAGCCCAAGCATGGCTGCTCGCCAAGCTCGCGGAACACTGAGCGGCCTGCGTTCGCAGCGTCGTCTCGAGCACGACGCACCTGCCAACTTCAATGACCGACTCCGATCACGCCCAGCTCAGCGAGACCTTCCTCGCGGCCTCCGACCTCACTGGCCAAGAGCGAGAGGCCTTCCTCGCGGAGGCGTGCGCGGGCGACGATTCGATGCGCGAGTCGATCGATAGGATGCTGGCGACGCTCGACGACGCTCCAAGCGGGCTGTCGCGAGCTGCCACCGACATCGACCTCGAAGCGTTCGACTCGCTGGGCGCAGACCCAGAGACGATCGGGCCCTACCGAATCGTTCGGAGGCTCGACGCCGGCGGCATGGGGATCGTGTACGAAGCGCAGCAGGATCAGCCCGAGCGCTCGATCGCGCTCAAGGTGCTTCGATGGGTGGACGACGCCTCGCAGATCGCGCGCTTCGAACTCGAAGCCGAGGTGCTCGCGTGGCTCCAGCACCCCGCCATTGCCCACGTGTACGGCGCTGGTCGATCGGCGACTCCCACGGGGGTAAGGCCGTGGATCGCCATGGAGCTCGTGCAAGGTGAAACCGTGGACCGCTACGTCCGCCGAGCGCGGCCGAGCCTAGGGAATGTGCTGCGCCTGGTCGCGCGCATCCTCGACGGCGTGGCCCACGCGCACAGCAAGGGCGTAGTCCACCGTGACCTCAAACCTGGCAACGTGATCGTGGACCACGACGGCCAACCTAAGATCATCGACTTCGGCGTGGCCCAGACGACGCGAGATGAAGACGCCACTGCCCACACGCGCGCCGGCGACATCGTTGGGACCCTCGCGTATATGAGTCCCGAGCAGGTTCGTTCGGACCAGGCGCAGATCGGTACCCGCTCGGACATCTACGCGATCGGTGCGCTCGCCTACGAGTTGGTCGCGGGGGAGCGCGCCGTTGTGCCCCGCGGCGTCGAGGCCGCAGAGGCGATGCGCCGTGTCCTTGAGGTGGATCCGAAGCCCCTCGACGCGCGGACTGGGGTTCCCGCCGACGTGGCCACCATCATCCATACGGCCCTGGCGAAGGATCCAGAGCGCCGCTATGCCACAGCGGAGACGTTCGCTGAGGACATCCGGCGCTTCCTGTCCCACGAGCCCATCGCCGCGCGCCCACCGAGCGCGCTCTACCAGCTGCGCAAGCTCGGTCGCCGCCATCTCGGCGCCACGATCGGACTGGCCCTCGCCGTGACGGCCCTGGTAGCGGGGGCAGCCACCTCCACCTGGCTCTACGTGCAGCAGCGCAGGATCGCCCAGGAACGCAACGATGCGCTCCTTGCCGCGGAGGAATCCGCGAAAGAGTCAGCCCGACAGCTTGAGCTCTCGAAGCGAGCCGTGACCTACTACGGCATCGTCATCGGACGCGGCGGCGAGGAAGAAGAGGGGCGCGAAGTGAAGCTCACCGACATCCTCGATCACGCCGAGCTGGAAGTTCCCGAAGACTTCTCTGATGCGCCAGAGCTCCAGGCCCGGATCCTCCTTTCGTTTGCGATCGCCCGCTACAACGGCAAGCAGTTTGGTAAGGCGCTCGGAGTCGTGGAGCAGATCAACCGGTTGATGGAGGAGTTCGAAGAGGTATCGAAGGAGGTACGCGGCTCCGTCTTCATGCTGCACGCATCGATCATGACCGCGGAGCAGAGGCCCGCCGAAGCGGAGAGAATCGCGACGAAGGCCATCGCCCTGCATCAACCCGCGGTGACGGATCGAGACGTCGAGCATCTGTCCTTGGCCTTTACCCGCAGGGCGACGGCTCGAAGGGACCAGAACCACTTCGACGGCGCTCGGGAGGACGTCTTGGCTGCGATGGAGGCGATGGAAGGACGAACGTTGAAGCCTGGGCTACGCGGCGAGATCCTAGAGTCGCGAGCACGACTGGAGCTCGTCCAAGGCCGGATGGATGAGGCGATCCGCTGGAGCACGGAGGCTCTCTATTCCCTTGAGGCCGACGGCCTCGGCGATACCGCCGACGCCTGCCTCGCGCGGATGAATCTTGGGCTCGCCTTGATTCGAAATCGCCAAACGAGGCTCGGCCGCGAGACGCTGCTCAAGGCGGCGACGTACGAAGAGGCCCACAATGGTCCGGGCGTGGAGCTATCGGTCATCTTCCGTGGCATCGCTCAGTCCTTGTCCATGGAGGGCGACAATGCGGGCTCGAGGGACTTCCTGCAGAAGGCGCTCGAAGGTCTCGGCGACGCGGCCAACCCGCCGTCCGTGGAGCTGGCGATGGTCCTCTTGAGCCAGGGTCGGCTGCAGCGGGTTCAAGGCGACTACGAGACGGCTAAGGCGAGCTTCCGGCGAGTCCCCCCAGCTTTGGAGGGGTGCTCAAGCTTCGTCTGCGGACTGCGGGCCGCCCAATCCGTCGACTTGCTCGCCCGCGTCTGTGCAGACCAGGGAAACTGGGAGGCTTCGCGAGAGCACTCCCTCAAAGCGCTGGAGCTGCTCGAGGAGCTGGGAAACGCAGGTCAGATAGAGATGGTTAGGGAGCACTTTTTGTCGCGCTTGAAGGCCACGGACGAGCAGCTCGCAAGCTTGAGGGACTGAACCGGGCAACTCCACACGTTCCCGCCTGTTCCCCTTTGCATCCGGCGCCAGCCCCGACGACCATTTGGGCGTGCCATAGGAGGCCGAGCAGGTGGCGGACCGCATCCCGCCAGTGCCCGGGCTTCGTGCCGAGAGCCAAACTATGCAGGACGAGTTCCAGACCTTTTCGACGACCCAGGGCTTCATCGTGGAAGCGGGCCAGCGCCGAGACGTGACGATCCACCTCGGCGCCGACGGACTCCAAGTCGAGGGCGGTCCCCAGATTCGCTGGCGCACGGCCAAAGTCCAAAGGGATGGCGCTGACGAGGCCCTCCTCATCGTCGGGAAGACGGCGACCGTGGGCTCCACCAACCCAGGCTTCCTCCGGGAGGTTGAGGGCGCCGCTGGCAACGAGCTCGATCAAGAGCTCGCGCGACTGGACGGCCTCCCGACGAGCTGGCGCGGCTCCCAGTTCATTGGCTGCTTCGCCTTCTTTGGCCTCATCGGCTGGGGCCTCATGAGCATGCCCGGCTGCTACCGCGGCGCCGTGGACCAAACCGTCGCGAGCCTGCCCTACAGCGTCGACGAGAGCCTCGGCGAGCAAGCGGAGGCGTCGATGGAGGTCGGCGACATCGTGGAAGACGAAGTGGTCGTCGATGCCATGGAAGACATGGTCGAGCGACTCTCCCAACACTTCAAAGGCACCGACGTCCCCGCCAGCGAGGTCGAGTGGCACGTCCGCGTCGTCGAGAGCGACCAGGTCAACGCGTTCGCGCTGCCGGGCGGCTACATCACGATCTTCACCGGCCTGATCCAGAACGCAGAAACGCCTGACATGGTGGCGGGCGTCGTTGGCCACGAGATGGCCCACGTCCTCCAGCGCCACGGCCTCAAGCGAGTCGCCAACGAAATCGGCCTCTTCGCCGGGCTCCGCCTCATCGTCGGAGACACGGGCGGCCTCATCGGCATCGCCGGCGCCGTGCTCAAGCAGGCCTCCGCCAACGACTACAGCCAGACCAACGAATCGGAGGCCGACACGTTCGGTGCCCAGGCCATCCTCCGGGCGGGTCTTGAACCCGAGGCCCTGGCCGAGTTCTTCCTTCTGCTCCAGCGCGAGTACGGGGACGTCCCCAAAGCCCTTGCGTGGATGTCGTCCCACCCCGACCACAACTCCCGCGCCGAAGCCATCCGCGCGATCGTTGCGGACATGGACCGCCCCGAGCCAGAGCCCTTGGACATCGACTGGGTCGACATCCAGGAACGCATCGAGAACCTGTAGCTCGCCCACGCTGAGATAGGGCTGCGGGGCTGGTGAGACCTTGGTCGACGCTGCGCCATTCGACTCCAGGCGGACCACGTCGATCGAACGGCTACTATGGGCAAGGCGGGGGTCAGCTCCAGTCTCCTACCGCTGCAGATCCTTCCTTCGAATCGATGGAACGGTCGCTCAGGGTGCCGAGCGATGTCAATTTCCGGTCCGCCGGGGACTAGATCGGCATTTTCCTTAAAATTCCAGTGACGTCCGTCCAGTGGCAGCCTCTCGCTGGCTGCCATACGGCAGCACCCCCATCGCCCCATCGCTCAACTACAAATGAAGCTCGCACTTCTCGCCCCCCTGCTTGCGCCGCTCACCGCGCCTGCCCTCGCCGGAGACTTCCACCTCGTCGACTTTACAGGTGGCCATGGGTTTCCCACGGTTCAAGCCGCGATCGACGCAGCTCAGTCCGGCGATACCATCCTGGTGAAGCCGCCACCTGCTTCGGGGATCGTAAGAACGGACGGGTTCACGGTTGATGGCAAAGGCTTGACGATCATCGGACAGCCGATGTCTTCGTCGTTGCCGGACGTCCCCATCAAACGAGTTCAGATTCGACATGTTCCCGCTGGGGAGTCGGTGATCCTCTACGACTTCGACCTCGACCTCGACCTCACCTCATCACGTAACCACGTGCTGCTTGTCGAGAACTCCGCAGGAGCGGTGCGCCTCGAGTCATGCGCCATCAAGGGGCAGTACAGTGCGACGGTCAATTCGCGGCCCGCTGTTGGACTCGCGTTGGCACTCGACGTGTCCCTTTTCAGATGCGAGGTAGACGGAAAGTCCGTGGCCGGGATCGAGACCACTCAGTCTCGCATCGCGCTATACGACTGCGAGGTGAGGGGCGGTAGGGGCAAGTACGGCGCGAGCTATACAACGGCCATTGGCGGCGACGGCAAGAGCGGGCTCGAGCTCAAGAATCGAAGCTTTGCCTGGGTGGGCCGCTCGACGATAACCGGTGGCGTGGGCGGCGACGCCGAGTGCATTCACAACTCCAACTGTGTTTCATTGCCAGGCGACGGCGGTAGCGGCGCCGTCGTTGAGGGCGGTTCACTCTGCGTCGAGCTGGAAAGCACGTTCGTCGGCGGATCTCCTGGCACGCTATGGTACACCAGCGGTCCAGGCTCCTCCCCTGGCGGCCACGGAGCAGAGATCTCAGGTCCCAACATTCGGGTTCCCGGTGCCCACAGACGACTGAAGGCGCCTCGGACGGTAGTGTCTGGAGACACCACGGACCTTGAGCTCACGGGGCTCCCGGGTGAAGAGGTGATTCTCTTTGCTGGCGAGATCGGTGGCCATCGTTTTCTCGGCCCGCTGTTCGGTGCGCTCCTCGTGAACGGCGGCTACGTGATGGCGCCCACCGTACTTGGAACTGTCCCAGCTTCAGGGGTCTTCGAGGCCAAAATCATGCTCCCAACGGTCGCGTCGCAAGACGCCACCACGATTGCTCTGCAGGCCATGTTCCGGACCTCGGACACTCGCTACCGACTCTCTCCCGTCCGGCAGGTAACGGTTGTTGGGGACGGGTTGCCCACGCTCGAACCCACGGAACGCCTGTACCTCGATGCCTCCGCCCCCGATGGTGGCGATGGACGTTCCTGGGCGACCGCCGCCAACAACCTGGCAGACATGTTGACCGACACCGTGGTGAGCGAGGAGTTTGTCACCGAGGTCTGGGTCGCAACGGGTACCTACACGGCTGCCCCCAGCGGCTCTCCCATGTCTCAGCTCGCAGCGAGGTTCGAGGGCAACCTGCGCGTCCTTGGGGGCTTCCAGGGGAACGAAGCAAGCGCCGAGCTGCGCGACCCGGCTGCGTTCCCGGTTGTGTTTACCGGGGACCTAGCGGGTGATGACTCAGCTCCTGGAGGATCCCGCGCAGAGAACTCTGTGAGCCTGCTTACCCTCTTTCCCCCAGACGAGGGCGCGGTCGGTGCATCGCTCATCTCTGGCATCACATTCGAGCACGTAGAACGAGGGACCGCGCTCTGGACCACTGGCTCACTCGTCCTCGAAGACTGTCGCTTCATTGAGAACCGCTATCTCGGCAACGGCTTTTCGCCGGGGGTCATCTCCTATGTGGATGAATCGGAGTCAGAGTATCTCTCCGTGCGACGATGCCACTTCTATCGCAACCAAGGCTTTGCAGGCGGCGCGCTCACCGTTTTCATGCAAGGGATCCCCGGCGACGCTCAGCCCGACGGCGTGCCTGACGTCGATATCGCAGGGTGCTCGTTCGTTGAGAACTCTGCGCCGTACGTGACCGACATCTCTTGGGCCGGCGACGCGAGCTACGGTGCTGCGATCAACGTGATGGGTGCCCATGCACGGGTGCAAGTGACGAACTGCACACTCATTAATAACGAACACGCGCTCATGCCGAGTGGGAACAACCTCCTACCCATTGGCGGCGTAAGCATCAGTCACGCGCTAGAAGAGACCTTCGTGAACAATGTCGGTTGGAGCGATCAGATGAACGCTGGCTTGTTCACTCCGTACTCTCTGAACGATCCCAACTACAACGACGCGGCGACGCACAACCGCCTTGGATGGATCCCACCGACGTGGGATCAGGGGCTGAACTGGACGGCAGACCCGATCTTTCGGGACCCAATGGGTCCGGACGGCCAGCCGGGTACGGGGGACGAGGACTACCGGTTAGGACTGGGCTCGCCACTGATCGACGCAGGGAACTCCTGGGCCGTGCCGACAGATCTCATTCTCGATCTAGCCGGGCTGCCGCGCTTCGTGGACGATCCGATGGCGCCCGACGTGGGCCTTGGCGGAACTCGGATCGTGGACATCGGCGCGTATGAGCGCCAGTAGATCAATGCCTGTTGACCCATGACGGTTAGTAACAGCAGGCCCAGGGGCAATTTGCCTCTAAGCCCGCCAAATTCATGAAGCTGTGCCTCGAGTGCGTCCGAATCGCGCTGTAGGTAGGAGTGACAGCCGATCTCATGCGCAACGCGGGTCTGTAGACCCGTCGCGCATTGGGTGAGGCCGCCCGCGAAGCGGGTGTGGGCCGAAGGCCCGCATCTGACGCCGCTACAGCGCGATCCGGGCGTGCTCGAGGGGCAGGGTCTTGAGTACGACGCCCTAAGAGGATGCCTCGGGAGCGCGACTCGCAAAGGGTACGCTCGCCAAGAGCTCGGATATCCGAGCAAGCGGAGAATCAGTCGGCCTGGGCCAAACGGTCGCCGGTGAACCAGACGGGCGCGGGGGCCTCGGCGGTGTCCACGACCAGGGCGGCGCGCTTCATCTCGGCGAAGCCTTCCGACGGCGTGTCGAGGCCCATGAGGGTCCACTGGACGCAGAAGCCAGCCAAGAGGGCGATGCCAGCGAATTCGAGTGCGTTGTTGAGGATGAACTTCATGGGGGCGATGGGGCCGGAATCGTAGGGGCGAGTCTCAGAGGTCAATGGCCCCGCTTTGGAGCCTTGACGAGGGACTCCCTTCTCACCCTCTACTCGGAGAAGTGCGGTGAACTCGCCACGGCGCTGGACGTATCCGAAGACGCGATGATGAAGGAGATCGGGCTGCCGTTCGCCCCGCACCGCGCCGGCTGGAAGCGCGTCCCGCCAAGGTGGGAGGATGCCCAGGCGTTGAGCGCAGGCGGGGGGAGGCTCTTCAAGCTAGAGACTCCGCCCGATGCCACACCCTTCCAGTACGTAGACGAAGGCGGGCTCTACCACAGCTTCGACCTATACGCGCGCCGCGACGAGCTTGAGGGTTGGGTCATCACACGCTGAATCGGCGAATGATCCTCTCGATTGGATCCCAATGAGTTCGCGTCCTCTGGGGCACCAAGCGCACCACCGTCGCGGCTTCTTCAAAGACGGCGCTCCGAGCTTCCCCCTTAGTCGGCCTGCGGCCTGCTTGACGATGCGAATGTGAAGGCGACCTCGCCGCCCCCCCCAGTCGCGGGCGGCGTCATCTGACGTCGCGCTGAAAAGCGTGGCGCACCATAAAGGCCACGAGCGCTTCTGATTGGAACCAGCCCTCCCACATGTCATGGCCTCGGCCAGGCACGACGTTGAGTTCCATCGTGCCACCGAGCTTCGTATAGCGACTCTGTAGCTTCGCCGAGTTGGCCCCCAACGGAACGACGTTGTCGCTGTCGCCGTGGATATGCAGAATCGGGACGCGAGCCGCCGCGAGTCCCTCGAGCCGCTCCATAGGGTTGTGTGCAGCCAGCTCCGCCTCCAGTTCGGCGGCGCTCAGTCCAAAGGCGGGCGCGGCGGCTTCCACGCCGGGG
>CALHGQ010000527.1 GCA_938030175.1 uncultured bacterium
CCTCGTGGCGGGTCATCCACCAGAAGAGCGGCTCCTCCTCATTGGACTCCGCGGAATCGATCTTGCTCCGCAGCTCGCGCCAGGCGGTCAGGGACAGGTCCAGCCGCTCCAGCGCGCCGTCTGTCACGCGCAGCATGGAAACGTGGCGTTCGCCGTCGCCGAACTCCTGTCCGGTCTCAGCGCAGGTGCCTTGGCGGCGGGTGATCGTCCAGGTCGTGGCCATGAGGAGAGGTTAGCGGGTCCCAGGGGCCCAAGGCACGACCTTTTGGTTCTCCGACTACGCGCGGGCTGCTAGGAAGGGTCCGCACTGGACAGCAGCTCGCCGTAGAGCGCCTCCAGGCTCTCCGCCACCGTCGGCCAGCCGCGGAAGAGCGCCGACGGCGTGCGAACGGGAGCCGGGTCAACCTGGCCCGACCGGTGCATCTCAATCTCGGACACGATGGCCTCCTGCAGAGCGCCAGCGTCGCCCTCGGGCACCACCCGGCCGGGGAGCCCGTCGTCGATCGCCTCGCGCATTCCGCCCAGATCCGTCGCGATCACCCGTGCGCCAGCGGCGTACGCCTCGAGCATCACAAGCGGCCTGATCTCTAGCCAGCGACTCGGCACAACGAGTACGTCCGTCGCCGCCATCGCGCGGCGAACCTCCTCGCGGCCAAGCTGGCCCCCGAACTCAATACCCAACGCGCCTGCGCGCGCGCGCAACGCCGAGACGTACGCGGGCTGATGCTGGTCGGGGCCAAACATGCGGAGGGCGGCGCCCACCGCCACGTCCGCGGGTAGGCCCGCCCAGGCGTTCATGAGGATGTGCGCCCCTTTGTGCGGTACGAGGGAGCCGAGGAACAGGAACCGAACGGGACCGTCGGGCCTGCGAGGGACCCGCGGCTCGGACTGTGCGCCTTCCCAGTCCACGCCGGTGGTTTCCACCACCATTTTGGCCGGATCAAGGCCGAACCCCGAGTACCACTCTCGCATGAACGCAGCGGGAAGAACGATCCGGTCGACGGTTCGGTTGACGAGCTCGATGAGGTAGCGCAGGCGCTCGCGGGTGTAGCCCTCAAACTCAGCGGCTTCCGCCTCCGAGGGCGGCCTCCATTCTTCGGTCGAGCCGCCAGCGCCTGCGACGGCGGGGTCGAGCCCGCGGGCGTCGCGGAAGCGCCTCGCAGCGATCAACGGTCCCTTGAGGTTGATCCCAGCGGTCTCGGCCACGGCGTTGACCGCCTTCGCTAGACGCCGCGCCGAGTTGCTCTGTCGCCAGTTCAAAGAGGGCAAGCAGGTCGCGCACCGTTCAGCGTCCACCGTGACGCAGCGCGAACCATTCGCATGGAGCAGCTGGCCGAAGCGCGCGCACCCCAGCCAAAAATCGTGGAGCGTCATCGCGACCGGGATCCCCCGCCGCTTGCACTCCTCGAGGATGCCGGACGACAGGTAAAGGAGGTGGTGGACGTGCACCACGTCGGGCTTCCAGCGGTCGATCTCTGCGCCCACAAGCGCGTCGATCGCCGGGCGCCGGTACGTTTCCACGAAGTCCTTGGCGAAGAGGTTGTTGACCACTTCGAGCACCGACACGCCACCGTCCTCGGCGCCACCCACCGGTGAAACCTCGCGGGTTGACAGGTCACGCAGCGCAATGTCCTTGCGCGTCGTGATCACACGCACGTCGTGCCCGCGCCCGTGGAGCAGCTCCGCGGTGGTCTTGGCGAAGACCTCAACGCCCGCCGTGAAGTCCGGCGGGTAGAGGTGAGTGATGTAGAGAATCCGCAAGGGGGCGACTCGGTGCCGAATCTAGGGGTGGCAAGCCCGTCCGCTACTCGGCGTTCTCAAGGCGCTCCTTGAGGCTCGCCAAGCCGGACTCAAAGTCAGGCCCGACCATTCGATCCATCAGGAGGCCAAAGTAGCGCTTGTAGGGCGCACCTTCCATCTCACCGCTGAATCCCCACGTGACGGACGTGGCTTGACCGCCGTCGCCTGCGGGCGTGAGCACCACGCTGCCCGCCGCAGGGTCTTGGCCGTCGAACACCATGTCATAGCCGATGCGGTCCGCTTCCACGCTAGTGAGGGTGAGCTTGCCTTCGCCGAGCTTCTCGCCCGTCCACTCCATCGTATGCCCCACCGTTCCTGGGTCGCCGACATAGGTGTAGACGATCGTCGGATCGGCCTCCTTGTTCCAAGCGGTCCAGCTCTTCCAGGTCGTGAGATCGCTCACGACAGCGTGAACCTCCGCTTGGGGCGCTGCGATCACCGTCCCCCGATCCATCGCGTAGGACTTGGACAGGAAGAGCTGCGGGATGAGGAACCCGACGACAATCACGGTCAGGAGAACGAAGCCGATGGCCTTGGACATAGCGAGGAGAACTGAGGGAGAGAAAGGGCTAGGAGCCGACGGGGCGTCGGTGGATCTAGAGTCGTGCGCAACCCTGGCTGCGGACGATGCCGAATTGAACCACGCGTGACAGGCGTCACGCCACGCTCAATTCCACGCGGTCGCCCGGGCAACCTGGGGCGCTGAATTCGAGTGAATGGAGAACGTCTTTAGAAGACGATCCAGCGGCAGATAGACCACCACAGCTGGAGAACAGCGTTCAGTGCACGGGCTGCCGTGCCTCCGCCAGACGCCAGGTTGGGGCTCAGCGTGAGCGGCCCCCCCACCAAGAGCTGGCGATCGCCAACCACACGGCGCTTCTGGACCGCGCGCCGCTTCCGAAGCGCCTCGCGGAACATCTTGAGGAACGCCCACTTCCCTTTGAACCAGGAGCCAAGGTTGCCGGCCTTCAGGGAGAACAGGACCCAGGCGAGCTCGTAAACGAGGATGCCTGGCCCGGCAACGATCAAGGTCCATAGGCGGAAGTTCTTCACCATGTACAACCAACGGTTGCGGGAGTGGAAGAACACGCGGCGGCCGGGATAGCTCGTCTCTTTGCGAAAGCTAATGCCCGCCGTCCCCGCGTCATGGAGCACGACAGCGTCGTTGACCTTCAGGATCTTCTTGCCCGCAAGTCGCAGACGATGGGACAGGTCGAGGTCCTCGAACAGGATGAAGAACGATTCGTCGAAGGCCCCGGCCTCAATGATCTCCTTCTTGTCGACGAGAAGGCACAGGCTAATCGCGACGTCGATCTCCTCGGTCGCAGGGCTCTCGGCGCCGCTGCGCGGCGACCCAAAGTTGTGGAGACTGATCAGGCCGGCGTAGTGGAAGTCGCCGCCGTCATAGTGGATGCGCGTGGGGTCATCCTTGAAGACGCTGCGCGGCTGCGCCATGACCGCGCCTTCGTTGTCGCAGACCGCCTGGCTCAGGCGGCCAAGAACGCCGGGCTCCATGATCACATCGTTGTCGACGAGCAAGACCCAGCGATGCTTGGCAGCGCGCATCCCCACGTTGCGCGCCGTGCAGGCGCCCAGATTGGTCTTCATCCGAACGACCGTGACGTCACGGAAGTTCGTGTTCAGAAGGTTCAGGCTTCCGTCGGTGCTGGCGTTCTCGACGACGATGATCTCATCGACGGCGATATCCTGGGCTTGGATCGACTTCAAGCACGCTTCGAGGTACTGCTCACCCTGGTAGTTGACCACCACGGCAGAGATCATCCCTAGGCCCGATGGGCCCTTCGACTGCAGTTCCTTTTCGATCGAGACAAGCTGTCCGGTCATAGCGCTACTTGAGCGGAAGCTCGAAGTCAGGGGCCTTAACGGGCTGGCGGCGGCGGAGGCAGTACGGGATGTTGTAGACGACGCTGGCGGCGGCCTTGGTCAGGATCCACCAAGACCCCTTCGTCTCGCGTACGGACTTGCCAATGCCGATCGTACCGACGGCGTCCGCGACCTCACCCTTCTCTTCGGAATCACGCCCGCGGAAGAGCACCTTGGTGACCACCAAGAACGGAAGTCGCACCAAGTCCTTGAGCGGCGCGTACTTGATCATTCCCAGGAACGCGTTGCGCGCGTGGAAAAAGAGGCTGCGCTTGCCCATTTGGACGCCGAACGGCGTCCTGTGGAAGGTTTCGGCACCCGGGTACTGAAGCACCCGATAGCCGTTGTTCAAGAGGCGACACGTAAGGTCGCGCTCGTTGCCGTAGATAAAGAGCCGCTCGTCGTACCCGCCGGCCTCGTCGATCGCCTCCTTGCGCGCCAAGCTTGCGCACCCGCGGAAGGTGCTCATGTAGCGCTCGCTGTTCACGGCGGCCGAGTCGCGGTAGCTATCCGGCATACCGGGCTCCACCACTTTGGTGGAGACGACGGCGGTGGTCTCCGGCTCTTGCCCCATGCGCGCAAGGGAGCGGTCGAGCCACCAAGGCGTGAGCACCACGTCGTCGTCGAGGATGGCGATGTACTCGGTCAGGGCCGTGGAGAAGCCCACGTTGAACGTTTCGCATGCGCCATAGGCGCTGTTCGGCATCACGACGAGGCGCACCTCGGGGAAGTCCGCCCGGATCATCTGGGCGGTCCCGTCGCTGGAGTGGTTGTCCACCACGACGACGTCATCGAAGGGACGTGCCTGGGCGCGAATGCCCAAGAGGTTGGCGCGCACGTCCTTGAACTTATTCCAGGCGGAGATAACGGCGGTGACGGTGCGGGTGTCCCCCGCTCCCGGGCCGTCGGCCATCAGCCGCGCCCTCAGCCAGCGGTAAGCCTCCGTCGAAGGCATGGGCTTCTCACCCTCCACGTGCACCGTGACGTCATGGACGCTAACGGCAGCGATCGCCGCCGTGATCAAGGCCAGTCCGTCGCCAGCCGATGTGCCCGGCTTGCCGAGGTCGAGGGCGGGGAGCGCCAGGTCAGTGAGCGATTCCGCTTCGACGAGGTCGCCGATGCGCTCGATCAGGCCGTGGGAACGACCGACCGCTCCGACCTCGAAGCCCCACGTGCCGTCGTCTCCCTCGGCGCTCGGATCTCGGCTGAGGACGACGATGCTGCAGGGGTCTTCGCCAACGGGTCCACCGAAGTCTCCATCCGGCGCTGCCGTTTTGGGGACCGCGTCTTCGGACCGGAGTCTCAGTCGAAGAATCTTGGACGCAACAGACGGGGCGTGCTGGTCGGTCAAGGCGGGACAGGGCCCGTGAGGGCTCAAGGGGGGGCTCAGCGGGGCTGGGGAGGGCGACACATTGCGTGGGTCGAAGGGTACCCCCCTTTGCCCTCACGCGGCAGATCGGCCGGCCCAATTGCTCGCTTCGGCACAGATCGTTCTCAGGATCTCTTCCTGGCGCGCACAGGCCTCGCCCGCGGGCGAGAAACCCGTAGGGGGCTCGAGGGCGAGTCCGCGCTCCAATGCGGCCCGCCATCCCGCGCTCGACATCACTTTTGAGACGACCTCAACCCCACCTGGGAGCGGTCTATCCGTCGCACCCGCGAAGGGAGATGCGATGACGCGGACCCCGGCCCGAAGCGCCGCATCGATGATGGACCGATCCCCGAAGGATCCCAGCGCGGGCACCACGAGCGCGCCTGCGCCTGGCAGAGATTCCCGGAATGAATCGAGCCCGTAGAGCACCTCGAACGTCGCCTTGTCAGGGTCTACCTCGGCCAACATCTCGAGCACGGGTCCGAGGGCCGCGCGGTGGGTCTCCCCGGCCACGAGCAGGTGCGTTCGGCTCATCTTTGGGGCCGGCGCATCGGGATCCACGGTGGGCCCGTCAAAGGCGACCGGGGCAAGGCGTGTCCGATCCGCGTCAATCCCACCGAAGCTCGCCAAGCGCACGAGATGACCACGGGTGGCGACCAGCACGTGGTCCGCGGCATCCCAGACGCAGTCAATGTCAGGCCCTTCTGCGTCGAGGTAGTCATACGTTCCGTCCCGCCACGCGCCGTGAACCCGGACGACCAAGTTCGCGCCCACATCCTTGGTCTGGTCCCGGAGCTTGAAAAGGGCTTCCTCTTGAGCCGCGGCCAGGTGATCCACCATGTCGAACAGGACCACGTTGGCGGAATCGATCCCCTCCACGAGGAGCCCTCCCTGGGAGAGATGATCGTGCGTGCAAGAGCGAATCGCAGCGGCCGTCCAGGGAGAGGACCATCCTGCGGCATGATCCCCATGAAGGGAGTCATCTGCGAATTGCGCCAGGAACACTTTCACACCGCGTTGATCGACCCGGCCACAGCGAGCGATCGAGCGAGACCTCGCTGAGCACTAGGAAACTGCTGTTCCCTCCCTTCGTGAGACGGTTTCGCGCCCTTATGAGCCACCCATGGCCCCAAACAGCCCGGAATCGCTA
>CALHGQ010000528.1 GCA_938030175.1 uncultured bacterium
GGAGGAGACCCACAGAGATCGAGTGCCATCGGATTCGTTGTGGCGGACGACGCGCGTTCCAAACTGCCCCCCGAGTTCGGGATTCGGGTCGTCTACGCGTGACTCGTACGTCATGTCCACGCCAGATCCGGTGAAGACAGCGACCGCGCCACGCGACGTCGAAGAGTTGGTCTGGCCCACGAAGAGTCTTCCGTCGCTCAGCGCGACCGAGCCGCCGAACCTGCACGTCGATGACGGTCGCGGGTTGGGGAGCGGAGCTACAAGGTCGTTCGATAGGTCGAGCAGCATCACGCGCCCCTCTTCGTTGTGGGTGCCTCTGGCGTAGGGCGCACCAAAGGCTGCGGTCGGCCAGTCCAGGTCCAGGGAGGTTCCGAGCCCTTCGCCAATCTTCCAACTGACGACGTCCCAAGCGGGAAGGTGCTGCCATTGCGCGCTGCCTGTGGCTGGGTCGATCGTCCGCAGGAAGAAGAAGCCCCCGCCAGCGTCTGCGTTCAGACCGGGTGCTCCGATCATCGCCAAGCCGTCGCGGTAGTAGATCGCGTGACCAAACTTGTTCCCTTGCGCGTCGTAGGGCGCTGGAGCCCGAAGCGTCGTTTCATGGACCCAGCCGTCGCCCTCTCGCCGCGAAACGACGACCGCCCCCGAATTCGAGCCGTCCAGGGACCTTGATCCGATCAAGAGGACGCCCTCGTGCATCGCTGGACTCAATACGACAGGGTCGCTGATCGTCGCATCCATGATGGGGAGCGGCTCGGGGCGACACTGGGCCCCGGCATGGGGCATCAGTGAGACAAGACCCAGGAGGAAGCCAACAAGAGTGATGAAGTGGTGCATAGCGGGTGTGGGTAGGAGGACCTTTTGCCCCACAACCGCAGCACCCCGCGGGCACCCTTCAGGAATCTCGAGATCTTGGAGAGCAGCGACTTCGTTGCCCGGAGGCGCCGCGTGCACTCAGTGAGGTACGTGCCCGACCGATCAAGCTGGCGCGCGCACCGGACGCAGCCCGACTGAACGGATCGATCAGGCTACCAGTCGCCTTCAGCATCGTCGGGGATGCCGTTCAGGTTCTCGTCGAGCGAGTTCATGTCCGAGATGTCGAGCGCATCGTCGATACCGTTCCCATTGGCATCTTGAAAGCTCGAGTCGACGGTCCGGTCAGCGCGCGGAACAGAGGCTGTCTCGGGAGCGGCCGCAGCTTCTGGCGCCTCCGGGGCAGGCGCGGAGGAGCGGGTTTGAGCATGCGGACCCTCGTCGGGGGGCAGCTGGCATCCGATCACGCCGGCGAGGAAGAGTACGCTGAGCAGGAAGCGTTGTGGTTTCATGACAGAGGTAAGTGACGCCGCGCTGAGCGATCGGACAGGAGAACCAAAGTCTAGGTACGGGCCGCACCGCCGCCGCCCTCGTGAACTCTCTCCCATGGCCCTAGCCAGGGCGTCAGTCGATCCAGATGAACTCGTTGCGGTTGAAGAGACCTAGAGCAAATAGCTTGAGGGCTTGTTCGAAGGAGAGGTCATCGACGGTGACCAGCTCGCTCAGGAAATCCACGCCGCGCTGGACTTCGTCAGGCTGGGGGTCGCGGCCCAGGGCCCGTTCCATCGCGGTGACAACCGAGTCCGAGACTCCGTACTCCACGACGTTTCCACCCGCAACGCGAGCAAGGTACTCGGCTCGGCCGTTGACGAACGGTCCGTTGAGAGTCAAAAGCGCCTGGGTGGGAACGTTCGTGGGAAAGCGGACCGCGCACGGCAGATCGGGGTCGGGCTGGTCGAGCACGGCGAGGAGTGGTTCTCGCAGGCTTCGCTTCACGTGCACGTAGAGGCTGCGGCGCAGCGCGTCCTCGGGGGTGGACTGGCCCCACGCGTTGTTGGGCTGGGACGAGGTGGCGAGGACCTCTTTGGCCAGCGGCGGAAAGACCCACGGGCCGAAGCGCTTCGTGTTGAGCTCGCCGCTTGCCCGGAGCGTCGCGTCCCGGAACTCCTCGGCGGTGAGCCTGCGCGGGTCGAAGCCCGCGAGGAGGTCATTGCGCGGGTCTCCCTGCACAGCGCGCTCGGTTCGCTTCGAGGAGCTTTGGTAGGTGCGACTCTCCATGAGCCAGCGCTGGAGGGACTTGATCGACCAGTTGCGCTGGACTAGCTCGACGGCGACGGCGTCGAGGAGCTCGGGGTGGGTCGGCTGTTCGCCCAAGCGACCAAAGTCGCCGGAGCTGCGGCAAAGGCCGCGGCCGAAGAGGAACTGCCACGTGCGGTTGGCGGCGACGCGGGAGGTGATGTGCCGGCCGTCCGCGAAGGCCCAGTCGCTGAGCGCGCGGCGGCGTTGGCTGGACGGGGATCCTTCCGGAGCGACCGGCGTGACGTACGCGGGGCCTTCGGGCGCAGCCCCCACGAGCCAGGCAGCGGGCAGCGCGGGCTGCACTTCTTCGCCGCGTGCGTGGGCGCTCCCGCGCATCTCGACGTACTGCTTCGGCGGCGTCGAGCCGTTCTCGTACACGACGTGGGCGGGGTAGGGGCGCGCCGTGGGCTCCACGAGGTGCCGCTCCCGAAGGGCGACGAGCTCGCGCAGGCGGTCGCGGGTGGTGTCGCCATCCGGCACGGACTCAAGGTCGCGCCGAATGCCCTCCAGGAGACCGCCCGGTGCGGAGAAGTCCCAGCGATCGCTTAGGCCCACGTCGACGAACTGTCCGCCGAAGTCCTGGGAACACTCGACAGCGAGCACGTTGCGGCCGACGACGATGGCGGCCAACGCGTCCGGCCCGAGCTGCTGTGTCTGGTACTCGACGGCGTAGCCTGAACGTTCGAAGATCAGCTGCCCGTTCAGGTACACCTTGAGGTCATCGTCGTGGTGGTACCGAAGTTGAAGGGACTCGGGCTTCCAATCAAGCCCGAAGGTGGTGCGGAGCTGGATGCGGGAGCCACTCCACTCGGTGCCGATATGTGCACTGGGGGTCCCCCGGGTCCCGAAGCCGGCGCGGCCTTCCTCCCACCCTTGGTCGTCGTACGCGGGTGTGTTCCATCCGTCGTCCAACGGTGAGTCGAGGAATCGGTAGCGCCATACCTCACCGGTTTCCTCACCCGTGTGCATGAACTCGGTCACGTGAAAGAGATGGATCGGCTCGCCGATGCCCAGTCGTTTCGCTTCGGCGCTCAGCTCGTCTTCGAGCTCTGCCAAGCGTGATGCGTGGGCCTTCACGGGCCAAACGCCATTCCCCGGACGATCCGCGAACGGGCGAAGTCCGTTCTTCGAGTAGCGCGTCACGCCCGTGAAGTGTGCCGTCAGGGTGAAGTACTCCTTTTGGGTGATGGGATCCGCCTTGTGGTCGTGGCAGCGGGCGCAGCCCATGGTCGTGCCAAAGACGACCTGGCTCACGGTGTCCACGATGTCGGCGCGATCGTCCGAGACCACTTGGAGCCGATCCGCGGGCTCGTCGTCGAAGAGCCCGACGCGGTAGAAGCCGGTGGCGATATGCGCCTCCGCTACTTCGAACGGATCGTCGAGGTCCTCCGCGTATTCGTCGCCCGCGAGCTGCCACTGGACGAACTGGTCGTAGGGCATGTCGCGTTCGAGTGCGCGCACCACCCAGTCGCGGTAGCGCCAGATGTTCTTCTTCTGGGAGTCGCGTTCGTAGCCATCGGTCTCCGCGTAGCGCACGAGGTCGAGCCAGTGCCGGGCCTGCGCTTCGCCGTAGTGGGGGCTCTCGAAGAGGCGGTCCAAGACCTGGGACCAGGCGATGTCGAATCCCCACTTGTCCACGTCCTGGAGGAAGTCGTGGCGTTCGCTCACGGTGGGAGGAAGGCCGGTGAGCGAAAAGCTCGCGCGGCGCAGGAGGGCTCCGGGTTCAGCGCGCTCCGCAGGCGCGTATCCCGCGGCTTCGAGTCCCGCGTGGATGTACCGGTCGACCGGGTGCTGGGACCATTCCTCGGCCGCGACCTCGGGCGGCGCCTCCGTTCCAAGCGGAGCGTAGGCCCACCACGACGCGTCGGCTTCCGCGTGCGCTTCCTCCACCGGGTGCTTCGCGGGATCGGCGAGCTGCCCGCCGCTGTCCGTCGGCCAGCTCGCTCCGCTCAGAATCCACTCGCGCAAGACCTTGACTTCGTCCTCGGGCAGCGCGCCCGACGGGGGCATCGCAAGCTCTGGATTCCCGTACTCGATGACTTCCAGGAGACGGCTAGCTTCCAGCTTGTCGGGCTGCACAACGGCGCCACGGCCGCCGCCGAGCGCGAAGGTCTCGTGGTTCGCGAGGGAGAAGCCACTCTTGCGATGGTCGCCCCCGTGACAGGTGAGGCAGCGCGACTCGAGGATGGCTCGGACTGACCCGAAGTCGGTGGGGGCGGACGCCTCGGCTGGGGCAGTCTGCCCGAAGAGGGCCAGGGCGAACGAGCTGAGTAGCGGCGTGATCGTCATCGTGGAGCGGGCCGACCGAAGAGCCAGCGGGGACCACCAGCTTACTCCGCCGCTAGCCTTTTGGTGCAGCTGCCGCCGTTGCTTCGATCTCGATCATGCAGCCGTGGTTCAAAGCGCCACACGGCACCACGACCCGAGCGGGCCGGTGTTCGCCCATGAAAGCGGCATACGCTCCATTCACCGCTGGCCACAGCGCCACGTCGATGACGTAGATCCGCACTTGGACCAGCGAGTTGCGATCGACCCCGGCCGCCTTCAAGAGCCTCTCGACGTTCTCAAGCGCCGCGACGGTCTGGGCCTCGATGCCTTCGGGCATCGCCTTGGTCTCCGGGTCGATCGGCAGCTGGCCCGAGACGAAGAGTGTTCCACCGTGCTCGACGATGGGCGAGTAGTGACCGGCGGGCGTGGGGATCGACGGTGCTTTGAGGATATTCATGGGAGCATTTCAGGGGCTCCGCGCACCCAGTGGTGCGACAGGCCCGGAAAAAACGCTCCCTTCTGTACGGCCGCTAGTTGGCGGTCGCGTTCAACGTGATGTTGAACGGGCTCGGCGCGTTCGGAGCGGTGTGCTCGAACTGCAGCGTGGCCGTCTTCTCACCGGCACCGGAGCGCGGATCGAAGCGCAGGCGGTAGCGGATCTCGTCCCCGGACTGCATGAGCGCGTCGCCGAGGCAGCTCCCATTCACTTCTTGGCGCATGATGTCTGCCAGCACCGGGTGGAAGTTCAGGTTGATGTTGCTCGTGCCCCCGGCGCAGGTGTGGCAGTAGCTCATGATCGTTCCCTGGCTGCAGGACGTGCTCGCGACGCAGGCGGAGTCGAAGCACTCGTCAAGGGGCGGGCAGAGCTCGTGGGTGTGCTCGGCGCCGAAGTTGTGGCCCAGCTCGTGGGCCACCACGATGAAATCCCAGGCGATTGCGCTCGCGTTGCCCGTCCAGGTGGACCAGTTGATGTTCGCGCGCAGGTTGCCGCTGACCCCGAACCCAAAGTTCTGGTTGCAGATCACCCCGAGGTAGGCTCGTCCGCCGCCGATGTTGGCGCCTGAGAGGAAGTGGGCGAGGTCGGCGCTCGCGGGCCACGTATTCGCCCCGCCTGACCATGCGGCCTTGAACTCGGCGAGCATCGCCGCGGTGTCCCCGGGTCCGTCGGGCGTGGTCCAACCGTCATCGCTGTCGGTGTGGATGCCGAGGTAGGCGATCGAGAACGTCGTCTGAACGTCCTCGAAGTACTGGTCGCTGATGGCGGCGATGAGGCTCGTGACGTAGTCGGTCAGGTCCGTGCTCGAGTTGAACTTCTCGTAGAGCTGGAAGTCCGTCTCGATCGCAAGGCGGCAGTTCGCGACGGTGGTCTCGCTGGTGCCCGGGGTCGACCCGATGGATGGAATCCCGCTGCCGTCGGCGGGTAGGAATCCCATGGACACGAGGTCGTTGTTTCTTGTGGTGCCGGGAACTGCGACCTCTCCACCGCACGAGGGGCGCTCGCTCGCGACGAGGTCCGCGAGGTCCGACTCGTGGATCATGCGACTGACGGCGGCAGAGCTCGCGGTCGCGTGGCTCTCCGACGCGATGTGGATCATGTTGTCGCCTTCCTGGTCGAGCTTGATGAACCCGCGCGGTCCGGCGTCGCCCGTAAAGGCGATGAAGGCCTTGGCCCCGGGCATCTCGACGACGCTTCCGCGCCACGTGGAGAGATCGGACACGAGGGCCATGGGGCCCCCGGGGATCATCACGCCGTCGACGCTGAGGATCGCGTCGCTCGCGATCGGAAGCTCGATGCGCTCCATCTCCAGGGTGACTTCACCGAGACCCCCGGGCAGCGGGAAGCCGTGGAAGCGGACCCGATCGACGAGGAAGAGCTCGAGGAGCGCCGCTTCATCGAGCGTCACCGAGAGGCCCGGCCGCGCGACTCGCTTCAGGCCTTCTGAGCCCGAAGCCAAACCGCTGACCTCAGTGCGGCGGAACGGTGCGCCGAGATCGATGTACTCGGACGGAGGCGTGAGGCTTGCGGCCGAGCGCATGCCGGACTCCAGCGACGCGCTCTCCACCTCTAGCTTGAAGTCGGACTCGTTGGCGCCGGAGAGAGTTGGCTGGTTCAGGTCCATGGCCTGGCCGCCGGCGTTCGTCACGACCAAGAGGCTGCCGACCGTGGGGCCGGCGTCGTTGACGCCGATGCCGAGGGACATGATGTCGCCCGATCCGTCGTGGGTCGTCTCGGTGCCGGTCGGCCCGCTGGTGGCGCTCATGAGCGCGGTGGGCGCGGACTCGTCGTCGGTGATGTTGACGACGTGGCGCGTGGGCCCGCTGCGGTCGAGGTCGTCGAGCCCGCTGCCCGTGATGTGGATCGCGAAGTACTCCATCCCCTCGGAGTCAGAGTCGTCGAGGATCTGAAGGGTGATGCTCTCCTGGGCGCCGGCAGCCGTGCCTGCCGGAAACTGGATCGGCGTGGAAACCACGGCGACGTAGTCGACCCCGGAGTCCGCAGTGCCGGTTCCGTCGTCCTGTAGGAGCGTGTCGATGTCGAAGCCGAGCGTTGCGCCCGGGGTCAGGCCCAGCGTCACGTCGACGGTGTAGCTCGAGCTCGACTCGTCAGGCGTGAGCGTCGAGGTCGTGTCGAAGGACAGGGACGCTAGCTGCGCGTCGTTGATCTCAAGGTCCGCCTGGGTGACGCCGACCGCGGGGGCGCCGCTCGCATCGGAGAGACCGAAGCGAACGGTTTCGTTCTCTCCTTCGGCGGTGTTGTCGTTGATGACCGTCAGGTCGATGTTCACGCTGTCGCCATTCAACGATCCGGCGGGGAACGTGACGACGAACGGGCTGAACGGGGTGTAGTCGGATCCGGACGTCGCGGTACCGGTGCCGAGGTCGGACACCGTGACGGTGATCTCTTCACTCGTTTCGGGCAGTTCGGTTACGAGAGCCACGACGAGCGCTCCCGTGCCGAGGGCCTCGGAGCCCGGAAAGGTTCCGGACGCGAACGTCACGGCGGTGGGGTTCGAGTCCACCTCGACCTCGCCGAAGCCGCTGCATCCGGCGGCTCCCAAGCCCGTGAGCACACCCATGGTCGTGAGCCATGCCGCTGCCGGCCGTCGGCTCGCAGGGCACTCCGCCCGACTCGCCTGCACTGTCTTCCTCTCGCATTCGCCGAATGTCGCCATGGTGTCGTCCCGATCCAGTTCCGGGGCGGCCCATGGAATAGGCAGCCCTCTGGTCCTTGGATCGGGACGTGGCAGTGATCAGCTGTAGTGCGGTAGGGGGGTCTCCCTACACGCTCTCAATGCGCGTCACTCGAAGTCGAGCGCATCCCGCTTGAGCTCCCCAAGGCGCATCCCGAGCCGGGCGATCTCAGCCTGATACCCGGGCTTTCCGAAGAGGTTCGTGAGCTCGTCAGGGTCGTTCGCCAGGTCGTAGAACTCCCACTCGTCGAGTTCCTGGAAGTGGATGAGCTTGTGGTTGTCGGTGCGGATGCCGTAGTGCTGCGGCACGGAGTGGGCCCCGGGGAAGGCGA
The DNA here is from genome assembly GCA_938030175.1 of uncultured bacterium. GTDB lineage: Bacteria > Planctomycetota > UBA1135 > UBA1135 > Saltatorellus. Next base: position 7,901 of record CALHGQ010000528.1, read on the forward strand.
AGTAGCGGTAGTAGATCGAGTCCCGCCAGTCGTCGGGGGTCGAGCCCCCGAGGACGGGGCGCAGGGAGACCCCCTGCATGTCGTCCGGGATGGCAGCTCCGGCGGCATCGAGCAGCGTGGGCGCGTAGTCGAGGTTCTGCACCATCGCCTGGCTCACC
>CALHGQ010000529.1 GCA_938030175.1 uncultured bacterium
CGCCGCCAAGACGAGATCGGCACGCCGTTCTGCGTCACGGTAGACGGCGAGACGATGGCCGATGACGTGGTCACGGTGCGCCATCGCGACTCGATGGAGCAGGAAAAGGTCAAGGTCTCGGAGCTCACCACCTACATCCTCGAAGGGATGCAGAACTGGAAGCGACCGGAGTAGAACCCTCCAGCAAAACGGCTGTCGTTACCTGATCGGTCCCGAGCGAGACTCTGGCCCGCTGGTTCGAAGGCAAGGCGCGACGGGTTGCAGTCGAACTTTTTCGATGCGCTCAGGATCGATGTCTCTTAGCGAAGCAACCGCTTTGCGATCTTGCCGGAGCCCGTCTTCGGAAGATCTTGCATGAACACGATGCGACGCGGGAGCTTGTAGCGAGCGAGCCGCGTCGCGCAGTGTTCGCGCAGCTCGTGTTCGAGGGCCTCCGAGTTCTCGACGCCCGCGCGTAGCACGATAGCGGCGCAGACTTCCTCGCCCCACTCATCAGAGGGGGCACCGAACGCGGCGCATTCGAGGACACCTGGATGCCCGTAGAGTGCGTTCTCCACCTCGATGGAGTACACGTTCTCTCCGCCGGAGAGGATCATGTCCTTCTTGCGGTCCACGATGTTGACCCAGCCATCAGCGTCGATGGTCGCGAGGTCGCCCGTGTGAAACCAGCCGTTCTTGAACGCCTTGTCCGTCTCTTCGGGACGATTCCAGTAGCCCGGGGTAATCGTAGATCCGCGGGCGATGATCTCGCCTACGGTGCGGTCATCGAGGGGAACGGACTCGCCGTTCTTGTCGACCACGTTCAGCTCGACCGTCTCGAACGGGCGCCCGGTACGGGAACGTCGGGCGAGCTGCCTTTCCGCGGACTCTTTGCGATGGTGGGGCTCGAGGATCCCGAGGGTCAGGTAGGGGCTCGTTTCGGTCAAGCCGTAGGTCTGCACGTACTCGCAGCGAAAGATGTCGAGCACAGCGGCGACCGTCGCGGGGGCAATCGGGGCACCACCGCTGAGCACCAGCCGCAGGGAGCCCCCGTCGAAGCCCATTTCCGGCGCCGCCGCCAGCATGCGCTGGAGCATGGTGGGCACAAGATTCGTCACGGTGACGCCGGCGTCCTCGAAGATCGTTAGCGCTGCGGCTGCATTGAATTCGGGGAGGAACGTGTGGCAGCCACCGGCCAGGGTCATCGCCAGGGTCGCCCACGCATCGGCCAGGTGGAACATCGGCGCGATGTGTCCCCACACGTCATCGCTCGCGAAGTCGAGCTCGGTGACCGCCGCCTGGGCGTGGGCGGTGACGTTCCGGTGGGTCAGTGGAACGCCCTTCGGCTGTCCGGTGGTTCCACTCGTGTAGTACAAGTGCGCGACGTCATCGGGCTCGCTGACATGGGGGGCGAAGTCGCGTGCGGCCCCAGGATCTAGGGCGAATCCGAGAGGGTGGCTGACCGGCTGGTTCGGTCCCTCGACCGAACCGATGCGGACCTGGATGAGCTCCAGGCCGTCGCTGGCGGAGTCGGCCAGCTCCGAAAGGCGGCGCGAGGCCGCGAGCATCTTGGCTCCAGAGTCGGCGAGCACCCCGTGGAGCTCCGGCGCGGCCAGCCGATAGTTGAGCGGGACGAGCACTGCGCCGACCCCCGCACACGCGAACGTCCAGACCAGGAAGAACGGCGTGTTGTGCTCCATCAGAGCGACGCGATCCCCCGGCCCGATGCCCTCGCCGCGCAAAGCGGACGCGAGCAGCGTCACGGTGTGGACGAGCGCCCGGTAGTCGACGGGGTGCTCAGATCCGATCGCCGCGGCATCTGGATCCAGTGCCGCGCCAACCTCAAGAATGTCCCAGACGCTCGAGGGGGATGCCATACGCTTCATAGCTTGGCCGCGCTGGCCCTATCCCGCCACGGTGAAGGCCCTAATAGCCCGCAGCCTGCCCGTCCTTGCGGGATTCCGAGGCCCCGACGTACACCTTCCGCTCCGCGTCCCAGCGGATCGCCTGGTAGCCGCCGAAGATGCCGGTGGCCTGGCTGAGCTTGTGGCCCCGCCGCCCAAGACCGCGTAGGGCGTCCCAGTCGAACCCGGTTTCGAGGTGCAGGAAGCCGCCTGTCGTCATGACCTCGCCGGTGGGCTGAGAGGAGCCGGTGTGCACCATGCGGGGTGCGTCGCCGGCTTCCTGAACGTTCATGCCGAAGTCGACGATGTTGACGACGATCTGGGCGTGCCCCTGGGGCTGCGTCGCGCCTCCCATCAGCCCGAAGGCCATGTGCGGCTTGCCGTCCTTCGTGATGAAGGCGGGGATGATCGTGTGGAAGGGGCGCTTGCCGGGCTCGTAGCTGTTGGCGCGGCCCGGAGTCAGGTCAAAGAGCTGACCGCGATCCTGCAGGCAAAAGCCGAGGCCAGGGGGCGTCATCCCCGAGCCCATGCCGCGGTAGTTCGATTGAATCAGCGACACCATCATGCCGTTCTTGTCAGCGGTGCAAAGGTAGATCGTGTCGCCCTCTTCCAACGCGGCGTTGCCCGCATCGACGCTTCTCATCGCTCGCTCTTGGATGAGCGCGCTGCGCTCGACGGCGTACTCGTCGGAGAGCAAGTGCTCGACCGGTGCCGCTGCGAAGTCGGGGTCCGCGTAGAACCGGGCGCGGTCCGCGAACGCGAGCTTCTTGGCCTCGGTGAAGAGGTGGATGTACTCCTCCGAGCCAAAGCGCATGCGCGCCACGTCGTGGCGCTCGAGGACCTGGAGCATCTGGAGCGCCGCGATCCCTTGGCCGTTGGGCGGGAGCTCCCAAACGTCGTACCCACGGTAGTTCACGGAGACTGGGTCGACCCACTCGCCGCGGTGTGCGCTGAGGTCTTCGACGGTCAGGAAGCCGCCGTTCGCGGCCATGTAATCCGCGATCGTTTGGGCGACCTCGCCTTCGTAGAAGCCGTCGCGTCCGTGCTCTGCGATGCGCTCGTACGTCGAGGCAAGCCCTGGGTTCTTGAAGATGTCGCCGACCTTCGGCGCACGTCCGCTGGGCGTGAACGTCTCGGCGAACCCTGGGTACGCACGGCGGGTGCGTGATCCGAGGTCCCAGTAGTAGGCAATGAGCTCCGAGATCGGCGCGCCGTCCTTGGCGTAGCCGATGGCGGGGGCGAGCACCTCGGCGAGCGGCATCTTTCCGAAGCGGTCGTGGAGAGCGGTCCAGCCGTCCACCGCGCCGGGGACACTCACCGGCAGCGGCCCGTACGGCGGAATGATCGTGGCGTCAGGCCCAACGGCTTCCTGGAGCTTCTCCATGGACAGGGACATCGGCGAGCGCCCGCTGCCGTTGTAGCCGTGCAGCTTTTCCGTCTCTGGGTCCCAAACGATCGCAAACAGGTCACCGCCGATCCCGCAGCCGGTGGGCTCAACGAGGCCTAGCAGCGCGTTGGCCGCGATGGCCGCGTCCATGGCCGACCCTCCGTCCTTCAACACGTCGAGGGCCACTTGGGTAGCGAGCGGCTGGCTCGTCGCGGCCATCCCGTTCTGCGCGTAGACCTCGGAGCGGGTGGCGAAGGGCTTCCCGGTGACCCGGTCGCCGGTGGGGAGGGTCATGCCTGCCGCGGTGCTCGCGGCGAGGCAGAAGAAGGCAAAGGAGCGAAGCGGCGTCATGGGGCGTGTGTGGGAGAAGGGGCCGAGCGAGAGCGGGACCCGGCGGGGCGCCGGGCAGACACTTTAGGGGGGCGAGGCCGGTTGCGTACGCATGGCCCGGTGACCCTAAACGTGACACTTACCACCGGCATCTCAGCGCCGAAGCCGTATGCGCTGTTCCAGAGAGCGTCCCGAGGGCCGCTGGCCCCGCTTGAGGCTTCAGAGAATGGCAGGAATGGCTCTGGTACCGGGCTGCTGGCTAGAATGCGGTGAGGTCCGGTGCGTAGGCTTGCCCATGACACCAAGCGCCACCGCCCCTGGAATGTCCCCTTCGATGAAGCTCAGGAAACCGGAATCAGCCCCAGAACCTCGGCCTGAGGTGCTGGAGGTTGAGGTGGAACGCCTAGGGGTGAGGCCTTCCCGGGCGGAAGTCATCCGAACGCGAGCCTTCGGCCTGCTCATGCCGATCGTGCTGTGCCTCATAGGCCGAAATCGCGGTGCCCGCCGCAACGGTCAGAATAAGGGTATCACCGCCCCCGAAAGCCTTCACCTCGGGCAGG
>CALHGQ010000530.1 GCA_938030175.1 uncultured bacterium
CTCGCGCACGCGCGGCGTGGCCGTTGCGGTCAGGGCGATGATGGGGATGTCGGGACGGTTCTCGCGCAGCGTGCCAAGCTGGCGATAGTCCGGCCGGAAGTCGTGACCCCAGTGACTGATGCAGTGGGCCTCGTCCACGGCTATGACCGTCAGTCCTGCGCGTCCGACGCGGTCGATGAAGGAACCGGACGCGAGCCGCTCCGGAGCGCAAAAAAGAATGTCGAGCTCGCGGCGCTCCAGCGCTGCGTTGACGGCGGAGACCTCGTCGCTCTCGAGCGCGCTTGAGATCATCGCGGCGCGCACGCCGTTCGCGAGCAGGCCGTCGAGCTGGTCCTTCATCAACGCGATGAGCGGGCTCACGACCAAGGTCAAGCCAGGGCGCACGAGCGCGGGTGCTTGATAGCAGAGACTCTTGCCGCCGCCGGTGGGCATGAGCACGAGGACGTCGCGGCCAAGCAGCGTCGAGCGCATCGCTTCCTCTTGGCTGTTCCGCAACGTCGTGTAGCCCCACGTCGTTTCGATCGCGTCCATCAGCTCGGTCATCGAGGCATCGATGTCCTCGACAGGCCCAGCCTGGGGAAGCGGCGCGGCGGGCTCGGCGTCCGCCCAAAGCGACGCGCCCGCGGAGGGATCGTCGGCCACGAACCAGCCGTCTTCGTAGCTGCGCGTCGCACCACCTGAACGCGCCGTGCTATCCGCAGTGGCCGATGCGCCAGCCCCCTCGTCGTCCCAAAGGCCCGCCAGTTCCCCCGCCGCCGGCTCGACATGGACCTCGCCGTTCGGATCGTCCATGTCTCCTTGATTCGAGCCTTGATCGGCTCCTTCCAGCGGGCGGCTCTGATTCGTCATACGGGTCCCCTCAAACTATTGGCGCGGTCCTCCAGTGCTTCCCTCTCCGGAGGAAGACCGATCCCAACGCATTTCGGTCGCGGTTCAAGCTTATTCCTCCGTTGCTGGGCTAGGATCCTGCCCACGGGAAGGGCGCCTGCCGCCCCCCGCCGTCCTCCCATGATTCAACGCCAGGAATTCAACGTGCTGGGCGAGCCCCTCGCGAGCTGCTGTACCGACCCCATGACGGGCTTTTTCCGCGATGGTTCCTGCCGCACCGGCGAGGACGACCATGGCCGACACACGCTCTGCGCCAGGATGACGCAAGAGTTCTTGGAGTTCAGCCGGGCTCGCGGAAATGACCTGATCACGCCCCGTCCCGAGTACAGCTTCCCCGGCCTGAAGCCCGGGGACTGCTGGTGCCTCTGCGTTCTGCGATGGAAGGAAGCCCTCGACGCGGGCTTCGCGCCGCCCGTGCGCATCGAGGCGTGCCACCAGAGCGTGCTGGACCACGTGACGCTCTCAGATCTCCAGGCGAACACGATCGGGGGCTAGCGGAACGTCTGCCGTGGCCCTGATCGGGCGACCCAGGCCATCACGGACTCGACACCACGGAAGAAGCCGCCAGACCCGTTGGGGACTGGCGGCTTCTTCCATTCGAGGAGCGCTTGGGAGCTCTACTTCTTCGGCATGACCTTCTCACGCAGCCAGCGGGCCGCCTGGGTGTCGAGCTTGGAGTCGTCCAGCGGGTTCTCGTTGTCCGTCTTGAGTTTCTGCACCTCCACAAACTCAAGGCCGTCATTGTCCTTGTGGGCCTGCGCTTGCAGGCGCTCGGCGGCCTCGCGCTTGGACTTGGAGGTCAGGATCAGGGTGGGAAGCCCGCCGAGCTCGCCGACGCCCGTGGCGACGTTGTAGCCGTAGGCCGTGGGCTCGGGGTCCACGAGGATCACCGAGCGGACGTTCTCGTCATCGTTGGCACGGCGAACGGCCAAGGCAGCGCCGCATCCCACGCCGATGATCGAGAGGTTGGAGGAGTGGACGCCGTCTTGCTCCAGGAGGAAGTCAGCGGCGGTCTCGACGTCACGGGCGCTGAGGCTCCAGAGGTTCTCTTGACCCTTCTCGTCCGACTTATCGAAGCAGCACTCCGGCGTCTCGCTGTCGCCGTGACCGCGCAGGTCCATCGTGAGAACGGCGAAGCCCTTCTTTTGGAGGTAGCTCGCGAGCTCTTCAAAGTCCCCGCGGGACCGCTTCGCATCGTGGATGAGAAGCGCTGCCGGCGAGGGGGCCGTGGTCTTCTTCGCCACCTTGGGCGCAAAGTAGCTGCCCGAAAGGAGCTGGCCGTCCCTCGTGGTGAAGCTCACCGCGCTGGCGTTGTCCGGGACCGCGTCGCCGATCGCGGCGATGGGTACCGTCGCGCTCGATGCTGCAGCCGGAAGTGGGGAAGTCGATGCGGACGGACCGGCGGACGTGGTGCCAGCTGCGATCGCAGCTGCCACGAGGGCAAGGTTCGAGAGCATAGGGGTCGTCGTGAACGTGGGTAAAAACGAATGGGGGGCGGTCGCCTCAAGCTGGCGGCGATTCCCAGCTCGATTTCGAGCGCGGGAATGTACCAAGGGAGGTTCGCGAGCCGGAGATAGATTCCCGCAGCGTGCGGGCTACGGAATCTGTCGGTTAATAACGCGTCACGGAGTCGTAGTTACGAACCCGGACGTGAATCGCATGGCATTATGGGACATGTCAGCCAAGCTCCAGCTGTTTTCTGGCGTCGATCTCATCGCGATTGATGGACTCAATTGCGTCTTGAAGATGGTCTGAGAGGTCCCAGTCGCGGTCGATGGACCTTTTGACGTTCCTCATGAGCTGGATGGCCATGCGGAAGACGCGGCAGACGTCGCCGGGGTTGATGGAGAGTTCCTCCTCCATTTCCTCCATCGACATGCCTCCGCACCACGCGAGCGTCGTGGGGGTGAGGCCCCAATCGGGACGCTTCATGGGGGGCTCGATCCCGAACTGGGCCTCGGCGTGGAGCAGATCCTGCATCACGCCGTCGATCTGGCGCCGTGTCCCCCCAAACATGGACGACGGAACCCACGGCCTCTGGGCCGCGCGACGCTCCTCGTGGATCATGGCCACGAACACCATCGCGATGGCGCGGGGTGGCAGCGTCTCGAGCGCGCCATTGAACAGGAGCTCCGTGACCTGGAGTTCGTAACCGCCCAGGCGGCGAGCGATCTCGCCCTTGGCGGTCACGAGGTCGCCGTCTAGGTAGCCGAGGTTGTCCAGAAGATCCAGGTGGCGCTTGATGAGGCGCATCTGGTCCCGGCGTTGGCGCTCGCGGGCCTTCTGGTTCTTCTCGCGGTTCTGGAAAGAGTGAAAGGACTTTTCCCATGCCTCGCTGACGTTGTCGCGCCCGATGCGTGCCACCAGGTGCAGCAGCGTCGAATAGTTCATGCGGAAGCGGCTCGTCACCGGCTCGGGCTTGCCGCGGATCCAGCGCTCCACCGGGGCATCTTTCATGTCGCCGCCTGCGATGAGCTGGAACACGAAGCCCTTGTCGTCGATGCCCTGGCGGCCCGCTCGGCCCGCCATCTGCATGTAGTCCCGCGTCCGGAGCCAGTCGAAGCTGACGCCGTCGTACTTGCGCAACCCTGCGAAGACGACGGCCCTCGCCGGCATGTTGATGCCGAGGGCGAACGTCTCGGTGGTGAAGAGCATCTTCAGGAGCCCGCGCGTGAACATGCGCTCTACGACTTCCTTATAGATAGGCAGCATGCCCGCGTGGTGGTATGCCACACCCGAGCGTGCCAGCTTGAAGACCTCGCCCACGAGGTGTCCGCGATCGAGCTGGAACAGCGTGATCAGCTCTTCCTGGAGGTCGCGCATGCGCTCGGCCTCTTCCGGACTGAGCAGCGTTCGGTTCGCGTTCTGGAGCGCGAGCCGCTCGCAGTCCTTGCGAGAGAACGAGAACACCAGCGCAGGCAGCATCTCGCGGTCGATGATCTCGTCGAAGAGCTCCTTGGGATCGGGCGGCATCGGCCGTCCACCACCTCTTCCGCCGCGACGCCCGCGGCGGCTGCCTCGACGCGAAGAGCGTCGGCCGCCCTTGGCCGCCTCCTTCTTGGCGATCTGCGCCTCGCGGGTCCGGACGCGCTCGGCCTTGGAGGCGTCCACCGTGCCGGCGTTGTTCGTGTGCACCCAGTGGGAGAGGGGCACCGGCCGCTTGGAATCCACGATCACGTCCATGTCGTGGGGGCGGATCTCGCGCATCCACGCGCCGAGCTCCTCAACGTTCTGGACCGTGGCCGAGAGCGCAATGATGCGAATCTCCGGCGGCAGGAAAATGAGGCTCTCTTCCCAGACCGTGCCGCGCTCGCGGTCGTCGAGGTAGTGAACCTCGTCGAAGATCACGTAGTCCACCTCGTGCAGGAGGCGCGGGCTCTCGAAGATCGCGTTGCGCAGGATCTCCGTGGTCATGATCAGGACCTTGCCCCCCGCGTTGATCGTGACGTCCCCGGTCATCAGCCCGACGTCGATGCTCGGGTCGTTCTGGAAGTCCCGGTACTTCTGGTTGGAGAGCGCCTTGATAGGGGCGGTGTAGATACAGCGGTGTCCCGAACGCACGGCGTCTTCGATCGCGTACTCGGCGACGAGGGTCTTGCCGGCTCCCGTCGGAGCCGACACGAAGACGTTGCGGCCCTTCCGGATCGCTTCGACCGCGTTGAGCTGGAACAGTGAGAGAGTGAAGCCCTTCCATCCGACGACGCGGCCGTCCTTCCCGTAGACCTCCGTCGGGGGCGGGAGCTCAGCGACGGGCTCCTTGGGCCCGGCCACGATGCCCTTCTTGATGTTGGCCGCGGGGACGGTGGTCTTCGGCTCGGCCGGCTTCGTGTCCTTCGCGGGCGCGCGCTTGGCGAACGTGACGATTTCGCCGGACGCTTCGCCTTCTGAATCGTCGGGGGCCTTCTTTTCCGTGACCTCCTCCCTGACTTTGGCCGGCTTTCGCTTCTTGCGGGGCGTTTTCTTGCGAGCAGCGGGGCGTTCCGACGCGGGCCCATCGTGGGGCACGTCGTCGGGCAGGTGCCCAAAGGGCAGGGGTTCGTCGCCCGGGGCGCTGCCCGTGGGACTGTCGTTGGAGGGGTCGACCATATATGCGGACAGCCTGCCCGTTTGGCACCCGGGTTGCCACCTTTCTGCGGCAACGCCGCAGGCGTTGGGATTGGAACCTTGTGCTGGGGGCTCCCGATTCGCTACACATGCCCATCGGACCGAGCTACCGCACGCTTCGGTCCTCACCACTGGCCTCGGGAGGGCACAGATATGAACCAACAGCACAAGCACGGGACGCACCTCGAACGGCATCTCGCCCAGCTCAAGCTCGTCTCGCGTCTGCTCGGACACGAACTGCACTCACAAGGCGGCTCGAAGGCCATTGCCCTGTCCCGCGACCAGGTTTTGGAGATTCAAACCTCCCTCGACCTCTTCATTGAGGAGGCCGCGAAGCGCATCAACGGCCGCACGAGCGGCGGCGGCTACGGGCCGATCACCCCGGGCCAAGCTGAGCCCACTGCCCTGGAAATGCCGGGCCAGACCATCGACACCCAGCTCGTTCCGGCTCGAAACTAGCGATCCAATCCGATTTCTGGCCTAAGGTCAGACCCATGGAGGCCGTGACTAGTCCTTTGCGCCGTGACCCCCCGGGGCCGATGCGTACAGCTAGGCGGCCCTCTTCCATGCGGGGCGCCGTCCCCGTCTGGGTCCCGCTGTTGCTGCTCTTTGGCGGGATTGTGCTCGGGCTCAACGCGCTTCAGCGCGAGGCCCGCGAGCGCGGTGTCGCTCAGATCGACGTCACGCGGTACCGACTCATGGCCGAGTCACAGTGGCTCAGCGCCGCTTGGACGGACGAGTTAGAGCGCATCCTCGTGGCGGTCAGATCGCTACCCGTGGACGACGCGCCGCTGCTGGCGCAGTTCTCGGCCGAGGTGGCGGCGCTGCCTTTTGTGGCCCAGGTTGGCCAGTACTCGGTCCAGTGGCCGGACGGGCTGATCTTGCCGCTCAAGCTTCGAGAGCCCGTCGCCTGCATCCGTACCGGCGGCCGGGACTTCCTCCCCGTGGCCGCGGATGGAGTGGTGCTCGGCGGCTACACCTACGCGCCCCACGAAGCCTACGGCGGCTGGCTGCCGACCCTCGGACCCCACGGGCTCGTCGAAGAAATTCAGGGACCCCTCGAGCCCGGCGACCGGATTGAGGTGCCCGAGGTCCTCGCAGCGCTCAGCGTAGCGGAGACGATGTGGGCGTACCTCGGCGTGGAGGACCTGCGTCGGCTCGGGCGCGTTGTCATCGATGCGACGGCCCAGGAGGCACCCGTCCTTGACCGCGCTGCCACGAGCCTCAAGCCGGCCTACCTGCCCGGCGGCGTCAAGATCGACCTCGAAGGGGGTCGCCGCGTGTTCTTCGGCAGGCCGCCGGTGCCCGTCCACAGCGGAGAGCTTCCGGTCGGCGTCAAGTGGGAGCACGTGCGCCACGCCCTGGAGGAAGCGGAGGTGGGCAGCAGCCGCTGGGCGCTGCTCGACGTGCGCTTCGACGACATGGTCATGCTCACGCGCAGCGACGTCGAGGAAATCGCGGCGCGTAGCGAGACGCCCCCGACGCCCCCAGTGGACGATCGATGAGCGACGTGGCTGCCCGACGCGAACCCGCTTTGCGCGGATTCGTCGCGGCCCTTTGGTGCGCGACCGTGATCCTCGCGCCAGCGGCCCTCGGGTGGACGTGGCGATCCCCGATCGCCGCGATGGGCGCCGCAGGGCTCGGGGCTGCGGTGATCCTTGGCTTTCCTCCCCTCAGAATCGGGCGCGAGGGGTCTCTGGAATCCCCAGAGGCGAGCTGGGGCGGCGCGGTCCTACGCGTGCTTTTTGGTGCGGCGCTGCTGCTCCCTTTTGCCGCCGTGATCCTGGGGATCCATCCGGCTAGCGAGCGGGTCGTTCAAGAGCTCATTGTCTGCAGCGGGCTCTGCGGGGTCGCCGCTGCGGCCGGGGCAAGCCGGAGCAGTGCCAGGGTGGGCTACGCGCTGATCGCGCTCACCCTGGCGCTGGTCGCTGCGGGCAGGACGACGAGCTTCCTTTCCCGCACGGAGTTCGCCCCGGCGGGCGCTGGCCTCCTCAGGGTCGGAAGCGCCCAGCTTGAGGGGGGCGGCCTTCAGCGTGTGACGGTGGAGCTGGAGGGGCCGCTCCGCGAGGGCGACCTCCAGGTGGAGGGCTACCCGCCCCTTCGGATTCAGGCCGACCTCCTACCCGGGGAGCGCCGCAGCGCCCGGGCTTGGATGGTGGGGCCGAAGGATCCGTTGGACTGGCCCAGTCGTTTGGCGAGTGACAGCATGGCCGCGACGCTCGTGGGCGGCGGATTTCGCTGCCCT